>NZ_JBEZYB010000094.1:0-27291 GCF_040638285.1 Amycolatopsis sp. NPDC026612 | reverse complement strand
CTCGTCCACCCCCCCCGTCGGTTCCGGGTGCCGCTCTTGTCTTTTACCACACCCGCGGGGGGGGCGCCCCCCCCGCCGCCGCCCCCCCCCCCCCCCACGACCACCGGTCACTTCAGCGGCGGGACGCTCCCGAGGGTCGGGACCACCTTGGCGATGGTCCCGTCCGCGGCGAACCGGAGCCGGTCGATGGTCACTTCGCGGTGCGTGCCGTCGCCGCCCGGGATCGCGAAGCGGTGGTAGGCGATGTACCAGTCGTCGGTCCCGGGCACCTGGACGATGCTGTGGTGCCCGGTGCCGAGGATGCCGAGCGACGGGTCCTTCTCCAGGATCACGCCCCGGTTGACCAGCCCGTCGAGCAGCGGGCTCGTGGCCGTCGCGTAGCCGACGCGGTAGTTCTCGCTGCCCGTGTCGTCGATGGACCACGTCAGGTGGTAGACGCCGCGGCGCTTGACCATGAAGAGCCCCTCGCGGAACCCGGTCAGCCCGGTGAGCTGCTTGATCTTCGCCGGGTCGAACGACGTCAGGTCGGCGTTCAGCGGCACGACGAAGGCGCTGCCGTTGCCCCAGTACAGGTAGGTCTGCCCGTCGTCGTCGGTGAACACCGCCGGGTCGATGGCCTGGCCTTGGCCGCCCGGGTTCCCCGCGACCAGCGGCTTGCCCAGCGCGTCGGTGAACGGCCCGGTGGGGGAGTCCGACACCGCGACGCCGATCTTGGCGTCCGCGCAGAAGTAGAAGTAGTACTTCCCGTTCTTCTGCGTGATGGTCGGGGCCCACGCCCGGCTGTCCGCCCAGGACACGTCCGGGCCGAGGTCGAGGATCTTCGGGTGCCGCGTCCAGGTGACGAGGTCCTTGCTCGACCACGCGTCGAACGTTGTGCCCGACCAGCCGGGGTAGCCGTCCGTCGTGGCGTAGATGTAGAACGTGTCGCCGAAGCGGACGATGTTCGGGTCCGCGTTGAAGCCGGGCAGCACCGGGCTCTTCATCACCACCGCGCTGACCGTCCACGTCCGCCTGCTCCAGCCGGCGCCGACGACCGAGTAGCCCACCGGGCCGGTGAAGTCCTGCCTCGAACCGTTGTGGGGGAACACCTGCGTGCCGTCGGCGACCTGGAGCACCGGCGCCAGGCGCCGCACGTCCGTGCCCGGCTTCACCGGCAGGACGATCGTGCCCTTCGCACTGTCGATGATGGCGGGCACCTTGAGGGAGTCCAGGCTCACCGAGCCGACGGCCGTCTCGTTGCCCGGCGTGCCGAGCACCTCCTTGGCCGTCAGGCCGCGGTTCCACACGGTGAACCGCCGCATCTTGCCCTGGAAGTACTTGTCGGCGCCGTAGGCCGACCGGCCGAGGTAGTTCGACGTCGTGATGCCCGCGCCGAGGTCACCGGGTTTCGCCGTGACACCGTCCACATGGGCCACTTCGACGCCGTTGTCGTAGAGCCGCGCCGTCCCGTTCGCCAGCGTGTACGTCAGGGTGTGCCAGGCGCCGCGGGTCAGCGCCCGTTTGCTGTCGGCGTTCTCCTCGGTCGACCAGTTGCCGCCGGCGATCGCGGCCCGGTAGGTGTCGCCGGTCGCGAAGAGGTAGCCGTCGCCGGTGTTGTCGGTGCTGTTGCCCAGGTTCCAGAGGAAGTACGGCGTCTGCTGGGCGGGGTCGACCCACACCTGCGCGGACACCGTGATCCCGGCCATGCCGGTCATCAGGTTGTTCGGCAGGGCGACGTAACCGTCCTTGCCGCCGAAGGCGAGCCCGTCGGCCGAGCGCGTGACACCGCCGTGCACCGTGGCGTCCCGCCGGTTCCCGGAGACGTCGGTGACCGTGTCACCCGAGCCCGCGGTGAGGTCGTAGTCGGCGACGACGCCCTGCTTGTCGGCGGTCATCGGCGGCGGTCCCTGGCGCAGCTTGGCCAGCTCGGCCTTCGTCACCGGCAGCACCGTGCCGTGGCGCGGGCTCTTCGGGAGCTGGTAGTCCGCCGGGATGCTCCAGTTCGGGTGCGCCAGCGAGTCGGTGACGAACGGGACGTACCCGCGTCGCGGCGTCTCGTCCATGAAGGCGTAGAACTTGCTGCCGTCGTTGGATTTGAACGCCGTCGGGCCTTCCACCCAGTCGGTCCCGAGCTTGGTGCGGATGCAGTCGTTCACGAGCTCCCAGTTGCGCGGCTTCGTCGTCGGCAGGTCCACCGCGCGCAGGTTCTTCGAGCGCTCGAGCACGATGTCGCGCTCGCAGGACCCGATGACCTTGCCGTCGGTGGTCAGCCGGTAGTAGTAGTCGCCGTCCTTGATGACGGTGGAGTCGATGACGCCGGCCCCCGGGTCGTTCCACACCTGCGGCTTGCTGAAGGTCCGGAAGTCGCGGGTGGTCGCGTACATCATCCGCGGGTAGGTCGAGCCGGTGTGGTCGACGTCGGTGGGGGCGTAGGGACTGGTGGCCCAGTAGACGACGTACGCGCCGATCGTCGGGTCGTAGGTCGCTTCCGGCGCCCACGTCATGCCGGCCGTGTCGTCGGAAACGCGGACGTGGCGCTGGTTCGACCACGTCACCAGGTCGGTCGACTCCCAGATCTCCAGGTACTGGCTGCCGTGGCGCTGCGCCTGGTCCCAGCCGCGGCCGTCGTTGATCTGCAGGTCGGTGGCGACGATGTAGAACCGGTCGCCCTCCGGGCTGCGCACGATGAACGGGTCGCGCACGCCGGTCTCGCCGTAGTTGGAGCGCAGGACGGGACGGCCGCCGTTGAGCTCGTCCCAGTGCAGCGGGTCGTTCCCGCGGCTGGCCGAGAAGTGGATCTGCTCGGTGTCCTGGGTCGCCTCACCGGTGAAGTAGGCGAACATGTACCCCTCGAGCGCCTCCTTCTTGGGCAGGGGCAGGACGGTGAGGGTGAAGGTGCGTTCCGCCGTTGCGTGACCCTTCGTCGCGCGAACCGTGAGACGGGCCTTGGCCGGCCGCGCTCCGGCCGCGGGCCGGGTCACCTCGCCGGTGGCGGTGACGACGCGGGGGTCCTGGCTGCACCAGGTCAGCGTGACGTCGCGGGCGCCCTTGACCGGCAGGGTGAGGTTGCCGCGGACCGCGTCCTGGTCCGGGAGCACGATGTCCTTGAGCGCGTTGTCGACCTTCTGCCGGTCCGTGATGTCCGGCAGCACGGTGACGGTGAAGGAGCGGTTCGCGGTCTGGCCGGCGTAGGAGACGGCCGCCGTCAAGGTCACCTTCGCGTTCCCGGTGCCCGGGGCGGGCCGCGTCACCGCGCCCGTCGCCGACACGACGGCCGGGTTGCTCGACGACCAGGTGATCGCCGAGCCGCCGGCGCCCGTCTTGGGCAGGGTGAGGTTGTCGGTGACGGCGGAGGTGTCGCCGAGGTCGAGGGCCGCCGCGTCGGCCGTCGCGCGTCCGGCGGCGGTGCGCTCGCCGAGGGCGTGGGCTTCGTCGGCGGTCACGGCGCGGTCGTAGACGCGGAAGTCGCGGACGTTGCCCTTGAGGTACTTGTCGCCGTCGTAGACCGAGCGGCCCAGGTAGTCGGCGGTGGTCGTGCCGCCACCGATCGAGCCGGGCGTGATCGTCACGTCGGTCTTGCGGGCGACCTCGATCCCGTCTTCGTACAGCAGCGCCGTCCCGCCGGCGAGGGTGTAGGTGATCGTGCGCCAGCTGCCGCGGGCGAGGTTGCGCCCCGCGCCGACGGTCTGTTCGGTGGACCAGTTCCCGGAGGCGATCGAGGCGCGGAACTGGTCGCCCGTGGTGAACAGGTAGCCGTTCCCGGCGCCGCCGGCGGTGTTGCCCATGCCCCACAGGAAATAGGGCGTGCCCTGGTCGGCCGCGACGTCGACTTGAACCGAAACCGTGATGTCCGTGAGACCTCGCATCAGGTTGTCGGGCAGGTGGACGTGCCCGTTCGTGCCACCCAGCCGCAGGCCCTCGTCGCCCTGCCACGTGGTGTCGCCGCTGACGGTGGCGTCGCGGCCGTGGCCCGACGCATCGGGCACGGTGCTGCCGGAGCCGCCGGTCAGGTCGTAGCGCACGACCAGCCCGTCGTCGAGGGTCGCCGCGTGGCCGGAGGAGGCCCAGACGGTCATGGACGCCGCGGCAACGGCGAGGGTGGCGGCGATCGCGGTCAGCGGGCGGTGCCGCCGGGCGAACTTCGGCGACGTCGTCGTCGCCGAGAGTCGAACGGGCATACCGGTTCTCCAGGAGCTGGGCGCCGACGGCGCAGGCAAGAGGGGCGGCGCGCGGCTGTTCCCGATTCCGAACGGCCGCCGGGCGCGAAGTGAGCGCTAACATAGCTGCCGATCCCCGGTCGGTCAATCGGCTGTTTTGCCTGGTGGGTGTCCGCGCTCCCGACGATCGGGCCCTTGACACGATGTGGCGACGCTCACTTACACTGCGGCGTGTTAGCGCTAACAAACCTTGGCGCCAGGCATCCCGGCCTTCGACGATGAGACGGGTGGACGATGATCGGTCGACGAGGACTGATGGCGGGAGTGGCCGGCGCCGCGCTCGCCGGTGTGATCGGCAGCAGGGTCGCGGCGCGCGCCCAGACCGCGTACGACGGCTACGTGATGGCCTACTTCACCGAGTCACCGTCCATGACGGGTGCCGACTACGGGCTGCACCTGGCGGTCAGCCCGGACGGCCTCGACTGGATGCCGCTCAACCAGAACAACCCGGTGGTGACGCCGACAGCCGGCACCGGCGGGCTGCGGGACCCGTTCGTCCTGCGCAAGCAGGACGGCCGGTTCGTGGTGCTCGCGACCGACCTCAAGGGCACCGACTGGTCGCTGCAGAACCAGTACGTCCACGTCTGGGACTCGGCGGACCTGCGCGGGTTCACCGGCTACCGCCGGATCAAGCTGCACTCGATGGCCACGCACAGCTGGGCGCCGGAGGCGTTCTGGGACCCTTCGCGCAACCAGTACGCGATCATCTACTCGGCGGCCTACGGCGGCCACGACGTCATCATGGTCAACTACACCACCGACTTCACGACGGTCAGTGCGGCGCAGGTGTTCTTCGACCCCGGCCACGCGACGATCGACGGGACGATGGCCACCATCGGCGGCGTCAACTACCTGTACGTCAAGAACAACACCAACAGCACCCTGGTCGGCCAGCGCTCCGGCTCCCTCGCGGCCGGCAGCTTCACCACGTACAAGACCGGGATATCACCCGGGCGGGGGGTGGAGGCGCCGCAGATCGTGCCCGTGCCGACCGGGAACCGCTGGTACCTCTGGGGTGACACCTGGAGCCCGAACGGCCGGTTCTTCTGCTGGGAGACCACCGACGTCGCCGCCGGGAACTGGACGCTGCTGAACGATCGCGCGTACACGCAGCCGCTGAACTCCAAGCACCCCGGGATCACGCCGATCACGGCCGCGGAGCGGTCCGCCCTGGTCGCCAAGTGGGGCGCCCCGGCCTGGCGGCGGCTGAAGTCCTACAACTTCCCGGACCGGTACGTCCGGCACGCGGACTCGGTGGGCCGCATCGACGCCTACCCGTTCGACCCGTACCAGGACCAGCTGTGGAAGCTGGTGCCCGGGCTGGCGGACGCGACCGGCGTGTCGTTCGAGTCGGTCAACTACCCCGGCCGGTACCTGCGGCACAGCAACTACGAGCTGCACCTCGCGGCCGACGACGGCTCGGCGACGTTCAAGGCGGACGCCACCTTCCACCAGACGGCAGGACTCGCCGACGCGAGCTGGTCGTCGTTCCGTTCGCACAACTACCCGGATCGTTATGTGCGGCACCACGACTACGTGCTGCGGATCGATCCCCTCGGCAGTGCCTCCTCCACTGTGGACAAACAGGACGCGACTTTCCACATCGGCTACTGAGACCGCTTCGGAAGGAACTGTCATGCTACGACGACGTGGCGCGGTGTTGTCCTTGTTCCTGCTCGCGACCCTGCTGCTCGGCGCACCCGGCGCGCAGGCCGCGCCGGTGACGGTGACCAACGGGAGCCAGTTCACCGACACCTCCGGTGCTCTGGTGCACGCCCACGGCGGCGGGATGCTCAAGGTGGGCGCGTACTACTACTGGTTCGGCGAGAACCGCAACGCCGACGACACCTTCCGGGCCGTCTCGGCCTACCGCTCGACCGACCTGAAGACCTGGGAGTTCCGGGGCGACGTGCTGACGCAGTCGTCGGCGGCCGAGCTGGGCCGGGCGAAGATCGAACGGCCGAAGGTGCTCTACAACAGCTCGACCGGGCAGTACGTGCTGTGGATGCACAAGGAGAACGGCGACGACTACGCCGAAGCGCGGGCGGCCGTGGCCACCTCGTCCACGGTGGACGGGAACTACACCTACCGCGGCAGCTTCCGCCCGCTCGGTGCCCACATGTCGCGTGACCTCACCCTGTTCGAGGACGACGACGGAACCGCGTACATGGCGTCCGCGGCGCGCGAGAACGCCGACCTCAACGTCTACCGGCTCACCGCCGACTACACCGGCGTCGCGGCGCTGGTGCGGACGCTGTGGCCCGGCTCGTACCGCGAGGCGCCGGCGATGTTCAAGCGCAACGGCGTCTACTTCCTGCTCACCTCGGCGGCCACGAGCTGGCAGCCGAACCAGCAGAAGTACGCGACGGCCACCAGCGTCACGGGCACGTGGAGCGGGTTGGCGAACGTCGGCGACTCCACCGGTTTCGGCAGCCAGACCGCGTACGTGCTGCCCGTGCAGGGCTCGCAGGCGACCTCCTACCTCTACCTGGGCGACCGCTGGGCGGGTGCCTGGAACCGTCCGGTGAACGAGTCCCGGTACGTGTGGCTGCCGCTGGGTTTCCCCAGTGCCACCACGATGTCGATGAACTGGTACCCGAAGGTCAGCGTCGACGCGGCGACCGGCGTGGTCGCCGGTGCCGGCACCGGCAGTGCGTACGAGTCGCTCGTCGCCCGCCACAGCGGCAAGTGCGCGGACGTCCCGAGTTCGGCGCGCGACGACGGCGTGCAGCTGAAGCAGTACTCGTGCAACGGCGGCGGGAACCAGCAGTGGAGCGAGCTGGACCTCGGCAACGGGTACGTCACCCTGATCGCCCGGCACAGCGGGAAGTGCCTCGACGTCTCGGACGCCTCGACGGCGGACGGTGCGGCGGCGGTGCAGTGGACGTGCAACGGCGGCACGAACCAGCAGTGGCAGATCCAGGCCGTGGACGGCGGGTACGTCCGCCTCGCGGCCCGGCACAGCGGCAAGTGCCTGGACGTCGTCTCCGGATCCACGGCCGACGGCGCCGCCCTCAAACAGTACCCGTGTACCGGTGTGGCGAACCAGCAATGGCTGCGCCGGGCGGCCTGATCGGCACTTCCGGCCCTTGACGGGCCGGAGGTGGGTCGCTAGCTTTTGCGAAACTCATTCACGTTTGGGGCCGCACCGATGCGCTTACTCGTGGCTTTGCTCACCGCCGTGGCGATGACGTCCGGTGTCGTCGCGGCCGCGGTGGCCGAAGACGTCCCGCAGCACCGGCTGACCGTGCGCGGATCGGCCTTCGTCGACGAGTACGGCCGTGAAGTGGTCTTGCGCGGCTTCAACGTCTCGGGGGAGACGAAGCTGGCAGAAAACGGTTTCTTACCGTTCGCCACCGCGGCCGACGCGCGCCGGTCGGCCCAGTCGATGCGGGCGCTCACGGGCGCGAACGCCGTGCGATTCCCGATCGCGTGGGCCGGGACGCAGCCGGTGCGCGGCCCGGTGGACACCCGGTACCTGGCGGCGCTGACCGACCAGCTGAAGGCGTTCCTGGACGAGGGTTTCACGGTCCTGCCCGACTTCCACCAGGACCTGTTCTCCCGCTACCTGTTCAACCGCGGCAGCTGGTACACCGGCGACGGCGCGCCGAAGTGGGTCGTCGACCTCGGCGGCTACCCGGCGGAGAGCTGCGGCATCTGCGCCCACTGGGGGCAGAACATCACCCAGAACGGCGCGGTCCAGGACGCCACGAAGGACTTCTGGCACAACGCCCACGGCGTCGAAGACGAGTTCGTCGGCCAGGCCGTCCAGACGATGTCCTACCTGCGGACCAACCTGAGCGCCGCCCAGTTCGCGAGTGTCGCGGGCATGGACCCGTACAACGAACCCTTCGCCGGGCGGTACGACCAGGGCCAGGACAGCAAGGCGTGGGAACAGAACGTGCTCTGGCCGTTCTTCAAGCGCTTCCGCGACGCGATGGACACCGCCGGCTGGCAGGACAAGCCCGCGTTCGTCGAGCCGAACATGTTCTGGAACGCCAACATCTCCTTCCAGCTCCACCCCGGCGGCTTCCAGGACACCGGCGTCATGGGGCCGCGGTACGTGTTCAACACGCACTTCTACGACCAGCTGGCCCAGTCCGGCGTGTTCATGCCGGGCAAGGCGGGCGACGGGCAGTACAGCGCGAACTTCGGCACGGTCCGCGACCGCGCCACCGCACTCGGCACGGCGGCGATCGTCACCGAGTTCGGGCACCCGATGACCGGCTACACCTCCGACAAGACCCCGACGGTGGACAAGGCGATGTACCAGGCGCTGGATTCCCGGGTTTCCGGCGCGAACTGGTGGCGCAGCCCGGCGCAGTCGGGCCCGGTGCTGTCGGCGACGCAGTGGCAGTGGGACAGCTACAGCGGCCGCCACCACGAGCTGATGAACGACAACCCGGACAAGGTCAAGACGGACGGCGACGCCTGGAACGGCGAGGACTTCTCGTCGGCCCGCACGGCGGACGACGGAACGGTCCAGCTCCGCCAGGACGCGCGGCTGCTCGACCGCCTCTACCCGGCCGCGGTCGCGGGGCACACGCTGGCGTTCACCTACGAGGACCGCTCGCGGGACGGCAGCCAGACGCTGACGTGGAACCGGATCCCGTCGACGATGCCGGCGACCGCGGCGCTGACCGGCACCGGACGCTACGGCGTCCTGGTGTGGCAGGGGACCGACGCGGGCGCGCCGACCGAGCTGCACGTCCCGGCCGGAATGACGCCGACAGTGGTCACGGACCTGGCCTCGGTCACCCGGGTGGGCGACCGCCTGCGCCTGCCGGCGACACCGGGTCTGCACTACGCGTTGATCGCGGAACCGGCGGCGGCGCCGACCGCGGCCCAGCTGGCGGCGGTTCGCGCAGAACTCGCGGCCTGGGCACCCACCGCCGTGCGGTGAGCGGTGGCGTCGCCGCGGATTCCGTTGCGGGAAAAGGTCTTCTCCGTCGATCGCCCGGATGTCCCATATCCGCCCCGGCCCGCCCGGCGTAGCGTGAAGTTGCCGGAGCAGGGGGTCCGTTGCACCCCCTTTTGACCACTGTCGAAAGGCGGGGACCAGTGGGATTCCGATCGGTTCGACGCTGGGCCGCGGTCGCTTCGCTCGTGCTCGCCACGTGGTGCGGACTGATCGTGCCGGCGCCGGGTGCACTGGCCGCGACCACGACGAGCTGCGTCAGCGCGGCCCAGGAGCGGCTGGCCTCTTCGACGTACGACGTGTCGAAGGACTGTGCGGGCTTCCCCGATCTCGGGGCGCCCTACGTGTTCCGCGTCGGCACCCTCTACGCGTGGCGGCTCGTGGGCCTGGACGTGCTGCTGGTTCCCACCGGCCCGGCCACGCTGACCTGCGCTGCCTACCAGCTGCAGGCTGCCGGTCGGCTCCAGGCCACCGGCTGCACGGTCACCCGCTGAACCGGACTTCCCGGCCCGCGTGGTCTACCGCAGGGTGGCGATCCCGGCCAGGAAGAGGTCGACGCCCGCGAGGAACTGCTCGCGGTCGTCGTGCTCCCGCAGCTGGTTCGCCGCCTGGTGGACGAACGGGTACTCGTCCGGGTCGAGCGACGCCCACCGGGCGGCGACCGCGCCCAGGAACGCCTCGCGGTCCCCGTCGGCGGCGGCGAGCCGGGCGTTGGCGGCGTTCTGCCCGGCCACGCCGAGCACGTAGTTCACGAGTGCGCCCGCGGCGTCGAACAACGCTCGCCCGGGCACGTCGAGCGCGACGAGCAGGCCGCCGATGCGCTCGTAGATCTCCAGGAGCGCGGGCCGCCAGGGCTCCCGGTAGAGCTGGGCGCCGACCCAGGGGTGGGCGTCGATCGCGTCGAAGAGGCCCAGTGACACCGTGCGCAGCGCTTCCCGCGGCTCCGCCTCGACGACCGCGTCGCCCAGCACGCCGCCGATGACGGCGTCGGTCGCCGCCGCGAGGAGGTCGCTCTTGTTCGCGACGTGGTGGTAGATCGCGCCGTAGCCGGTCGCCAGCCGGGCGGTGAGCGCGCGGAAGGTCAGCGCGGCCTCGCCGCCGCCGTCCAGGATCGCGGCCGCCGCCTGGACGATCACTTCCTTGGACAGCCCGTCCGTGCGCCGTGGGGCTCGGTTCGCCATGTGCCGATCATCGCACGTGTGGAACGTCGATCCAAACTCGTGCTAGCGTCCTGATTGGAACGACGATCCAATCGGAGGAAACCATGACTGTCACGATCATCGGAGCCGGCCTCGGCGGCCTTGTCCTGGCCCGCGTCCTGCACCTGCACGGCATCCCGGTCGAGGTCTACGAGGCCGAAGCCGGACCGGGCGTCCGCCGCCAGGGCGGCATGCTCGACATCCACCCCTGGAACGGCCGGCCGGCGCTCGAGGCAGCCGGCCTGACCGAGGGATTCCGGAAGCTCGTCCTGCCGGGCCGGGAATCCACGCGCGTGGTCGACCGCGACGGCACCGTGCTGCTCGACCAGCCCGACGACGGCACCGGCGAACGTCCCGAAGTGCAGCGCGGCGAGCTGCGGCAGCTGCTGCTCGACTCGCTGCCACCCGGCACCGTCCACTGGGGACACAAGGTCACCGGGGCCCGGGCCCGCGGCGACGGCGGCCACGAGGTGAGCCTGGCCGACGGCACCCGCTTCGGCACGAGCCTGCTGGTCGGCGCGGACGGCGCGTGGTCGAAAGTCCGTCCGCTGCTCTCCGGTGCCACCCCGGAGTACGTCGGCGTGACGGTCGTCGAGACGTTCCTCTTCGACGGCGACGCCCGCCACCCCGCCGTCGCGAAGGCGGTCGGCGCGGGCGCGCTCTACGCGTTGGCACCCGGCAAGGGGTTCGTCGCGCACCGGGAAAGCGGCGGGACGTTGCACACGTACGCGCAGCTGTTCAAGCCCGAGGACTGGCTGGCCGGGGCCGACGCGGCGACCGTGACGGCGCGGGTCGCCGAGGAGTTCGACGGCTGGGCCCCCGAGCTGACCGCGTTGATCACCGGAAGCGACACCCCACCGGTGCTGCGCCGCCTCGCCACCCTGCCGGCCGGGCACCGCTGGGACCGCGTCCCGGGGGTGACCTTGCTCGGCGACGCGGCCCACCTGATGCCCCGAACGGCGAGGGGGCCAACCTGGCCATGCTCGACGGCGCCGAACTCGGCCAGGCCCTGGCCGCCCACCCCGGCGACGTGGAGTCGGCGCTGGCCGAGTTCGAGCAGGCCATGTTCGCCCGCGCCGCCGCGGAAGCGGAAGACGAAGACGTCTACGCCATCATGTTCGGCGACGACGCACCCCACGCCATGGTCGCCATGCTGACCGGCGCCGGGGCCGGGGAGTAGCTACCCGGCGGCGATGCCGGCCCCGATGCCGTCGAGGAGGAAGCCGAGGCCGAGGCGGAAGGTCTCGTCGGCGTCGAGGTGGGCGGCGTCGCGGACGACCGTCTCCAGCGCGGGGAAGCGGCCGGTGGCGAACATCCGCACCAGGTAGGGCCCGTGGGTGCGCTGCCACTGCCGCTGGTCCAGCCCGCTGGCGCGCTCGGCCCGCCGTTCGGCGATTTCCCGGCGGACCGCGCCGATCACGTAGGCGTCGACGGCGGCGGCCACCGGCATGACCACGTCCACGTCGACGCCGTCCAGCGCGGCCAGCACCGCCTCGCCCCTGGCCAGCGCGTTCGGGCCGAGCTGGGGCCTGCCGCCGATCAGGTCGGCGAACCACTCGTGCCGGTGCGCGGCCTGCCGCGTGGCCTCGGCCACCGAAGTCAGCACTTCGCGCCACCCGTCCCCGGCCGGCCGGATCTCGGCGTGGACGGCGTCGACCATCAGGTCGAGCAGTTCGTCCTTGGTGTCGATGTAGCCGTAAAGCCGCATCGGCCCGACGTCCAGCGCGCCGGCGATCTTGCGCAACGACACCGCTTCCAGGCCGGCTTCGTCGGCCAGCTCGACCGCTGTCCGGACGATCAGATCCCGGCTCAACGGGGCCGGCGCCGGCCGGTTCGCCGGCTCCGGTCGTTCCCACACCAACATGGGCGTGACAATACATCGGCTACTGCGATACAGTGTATCGAGGAGTACGGCGTATCGCCGCACGAGTATCGAGGGGGGAAAGCATGACCATCGCCATCGTGGGGGCCGGCATGGGCGGCCTGGCGCTCGCCCGCGTGCTGCACGTCCACGGCATCGAGGCCGTCGTGTACGAACGTGATGCGGCCCGTGGCGCCCGCCGCCAAGGCGGGATGCTCGACATCCATTCCGGGCAGCGGGCGCTGCGCGAGGCCGGTCTGCTCGACCGGTTCCTGGCGATCGCCCGCCGGGAGGGGCAGGACATGCGTCTCCTGAAACCGGACGGCACCCTGCTGCTCCAGGAGGACACGCCCGACGACGCCCCGATGGCGCGGCCCGAGATCGACCGCACCGACCTGCGCACCCTGCTCCTCGACTCGCTTCCCGAGCGAACGGTCCGCTGGGGGTACGCGTTCGACCACGCCGAAGACGGCGTGCTGCACTTCGCCGACGGCCGCAGCGCGCGGTACGACCTGCTGGTCGGAGCCGACGGCGCGAACTCCCGGGTCCGGCCCCTGCTCACCGACGCCCGTCCGGAGCACCTCGGGCAGAACGCGGTCGAGCTCGCGATTTCCGACATCGACCGCAGCCACCCCGGCCTGGCGGCCATGGTCGGGCGCGGCAACTACTGGGTGTTCGGCGACGGCAAGTCCCTGTCCGCGCAGCGCAACGGCGACGGGTGCGTCCGCATCGGCATCAGCTTCTACAACACGGGCGAAGACTGGTTCGCCGCGAGCGGCATCCCGTTCGACAATCCGGTCGCGGCCCGCGCCCGGCTGATCGAGCTCCTGGACGGCTGGGACCCCCGGATCACCGCCCTGATCGCCGCGTCCGACGACACGTTCGTGCCCCGCTCGCTCGCCGCGCTCCCACCCGGCCTGACCTGGCCGTCGAACCCGACGATCACCTTGATCGGCGACGCGGCGCACCTGATGCCCCCGGTGGGGGAGGGCGCCAACATGGCGCTGCTCGACGGCGCCCTGCTCGGTCTCGCGCTGGCCGCCCACCCGGACGGCTTCGCCACCGCGGTCGAAGAATACGAACGCGAGATGTACGAACGCACCAGCGCGGCGGCGCGGATGTCCGCGGAGATGCAGGAATTGCTGATGTCCCCGGACGCGGCCCGGCGGTTGCTGGAGTTCTTCCAGCCGACCTGAACGGGGGGCCGGGTGACGGCCCCGCCGTCACCCGAGCGGACTGCCGGCGTGGGCGAGGAGCCGCAGCCCTTCCAGCCGCACCGCTTCCGGGTAGATCGCGCGGTAGATTTCGCAGTTCGGTGACCGGATGTCGTAGCGGCCGGTGGCTCGGAACGTCGCCACGGCGCAGCCGCCCGCGCACCAGTTCTTCCACGTGCAGTCGCGGCAGCCGGTCTTTTCGTCCACGAGGAGGTTCTTGATCTTGCGAGCCGGGTCGCGGACGGCCTGGACCGGGTCGGTCGTGCGGACGTCGCCCGCGGCGTCCTCGAGTTCCATGTGGCACTGGGCGATCCGGCCGCGCTGGTCGATCACCACGTAGTCGTCGCCGACCCCGCACGTCCGCGAGCGCGGCCGCAGCAGCTGCCCGCGGTCGAGGATCGAGCCGAGGACGCTCCATCGCGGCAGCGTCCGCTCGATCTCGGTGAAGGCCGCGCGCAAGCCGTCGAGCAGGGCCTGTTCTTCGTACTGCAGATCCGTGAACGCGGCAGCGCAGTCGTTGTCCCGGAAGAAGTTGAAGCTGAAGGTGAGGTCGCGGTCGAGGCCGAACCGGACGACTTCGGCCACGGCGTCGACGTTCCGGCTCGTGATGGTGATCGACAGGTGCGGCGAGACGCCCTCGGCGCACAGCTTGTCGATCGTCTGCAGCACCCGCGCCGCCGACGGGCGGCCGGTGAGGGTGGGCCGCTGGGCGTCGTGGGCGTCGCCGATTCCGTCCAGGGAGATCATCACGCGGATGTTCAGCCGCTTCAGCTCTTGCGCGAGCCGCCGGGAAATCGCGACGCCGTTGCTCAGCAGCACGGCGCTCAGCTGCACCCCGGCCGTGGCGCACGTTTCGGCGGCGTACTCGTGGAGTTCGAGCAGGACCCCGGCGTTGAGGCTCGCCTCGCCGCCGGCGTACTTCAAGCGGAGCGACGTGAAGCCGTTCTTGACCGCCGACCGGACCAGGGCGTCCACGGATTCGCGGGCCGTGCCCGAGTCCATCGATTCCTCGGATTTGTGGACGTAGCAGTAGGGGCACCGCAGGTTGCACTTGTTCGTGACGTGCAGCCAGGCGGTCAGCTCTTTGCTCTCCGGCATTTCCTGGCGCGGCGGCTCGCCCACCGGGTGCACGAGGCCGTGCGCCAGCAGTTTCCGGACGACGACGTCCGCGCCGGCGAAATCCATTGCCCCGTCAGGGGAGCACGGAGCGGCGAAAAGATCAAAAATGGCGCGCCCCTCGGTGTTGAGCACCACCACACCGCCATTCCCGGAGGGACTGAACAAGGCGACGTGCTCGTCGTCGATGGCGAGTTGGAGCACGCCGTGCGTGCGCACCAG
Organism: Amycolatopsis sp. NPDC026612; assembly: GCF_040638285.1. Taxonomy (NCBI): domain Bacteria; kingdom Bacillati; phylum Actinomycetota; class Actinomycetes; order Pseudonocardiales; family Pseudonocardiaceae; genus Amycolatopsis; species Amycolatopsis sp. NPDC026612. Next base: position 12,565 of record NZ_JBEZYB010000094.1, on the reverse strand, counting down.
CGGTCTTCCGTCCGGCTCCGGTTCGGCGCGCTCCGGCTCGCCACCGGACGGCGGGCAGGCGCAGTCTTCGCAGCTGCGGACCAGCAGGTCCTGGGCGTTGCCGAGGTCCGATGCGGACAGTGCGAGCGCCGGGCGTGCGGGCGAATTCATGGGCGAGAGCCTTCCACGGTTGCGGTTATTCGGGCGCACCCGGGGTCAGTAGAGCTGTTCCAAGCGAGCCAGGAGTGAAGTGGACCGGTCGCCCGCGTCCGGTGCGGCCCACCGTTCCCGCAGCAGGGTGTACCACCCGGCCTGCACGTCTTGCGGAAGCTTTGCGAACAAACGGTGGAAACGATCGAATTCGTCAGCGATGGCCGACGCCCCGTGAGAACCGACCCGGGCGCCGGCGAGGATCAGGAAACCCTGGGAATAGTGGTCGATGGCGCCTTCGAGCAGCCTTTCGGGTCGGTCGCTCCGCAGCGCATCGTGCACCTCGAGGTGACCTTGCAGGAGTTGCCAGCGAGCGTCCAGATCGGCGAACGAGTACTGCCGGATGGCTTCCTCGACGTCCGCTACGCGCTCACGGATGAGCGAACGGTAACGGTCGTCGCCGGTCTCGGACCAGGCGCGGTAGGTCAGTTCCAGGTATTCGATCAGGCTGGCCGACAGGAACCAGCCGTCGGCGACCCGCGCCGCTTCGGCAATCGCCTGGGCCAGGTAGTGCAGCCCCGAATCGGGGTCCTCCGCGCCGAAGATGCGCCCGGCGCGGTTGAGCGCGGACGGGTACCACCGGACCCCGTAGTCCCGGCAGATGTCGAGCGCGCTGCAGATCATCTTCTGAGCTCTGGCCAGCGGCTTTTCGACGAGATCGAGGCCTTCTTCGTGCGCCTGCATGAGGCAGATCGCCGCTTCCTGGTGCACCAGCCCCAGCCACGAGCCGGTGCGCAGTTCGGTGAAGAGCTCCTCCGCCTGCCGGTACTGCTCCCACGCCCGGGTGAACTTCCGTTCGTAGCGGTAGACCTCGGCGGAGACGCTCAACGACACGGCGATGGCGTGTTTGGCGCCCAGCTTCCGCCGCACCGCCAGTGCGGGCTCGACGAGGTTCCGGGCGTCGTCGTAACTGCCCTGCAACGCCTTCAGGTAGGCCCAGTTCGCCTGGATGGACGCCAGTTCTTCGCGGTCCTGTGCCGAGGCGCCCGGGCCTGCCTTCGGCAGGATCACGTCGTAGGCCGACTTGTAGTACTCGTCGGCCTCGGCCCACTTGCCCAGGTTGCGGCAGTAGAACCCGAGTTCCTTGTAGCCCTGGGCCCGCAGGTGCTCGCGCTGCGGCGACGGGAGCTCGTCGGCGAAGGCCAGCGCCTCCACGAAGTGCGGTTGCGCTCGTTCGACCCGGCCGGGGACGCCCAGCCAGGCGTTGCCCCGCTCGTTCGCGAGCCGGTACTTCAGCTCGATCCCGGCCGCCGCCGCGGGCAGCCGGTCCAGCAGGGCCAGCGCGGCCTGGGGCTGTGAGGCGTGCCGGAGGAACCGCGCGACGTCCAGGCCGATCTCCAGGTACCGCTGCGGCTGGCCGGCCAGCCAGTCCCGGAACCGGTCGATGACCACGCCGACGGCGTCCTCCAGCGGAGGCTGGGGGGTGGCGGGCGGGAGGAACCGCTCGAGCTCGTGGCAGGCGAGCTCCTGGAAGTGCACGTCGTCCCGCTCGGCGGCCTTCGCGAACTCGGCGGTGAACCGGAGGGTGCCACCCTCGAAGTCCGTCAGGAGCCGGTAGTACAGCCCCGCGGCGCGGAGCTGGTCCAGCTCCCGCTTCCGGACGTCGAGCTTCGCCACCTTCTCGAACAGGACCCGCGCGCTGGGCGCGGGTTGCTTGAACACCTCGACCTGGGCTTCGAGAACCTCGGCGTACTCGTCGTCGCACAGTTCTTCGTAGGTTTCCGCGGCCGTCCGCCACCGTTCGTGGCGCCAGCTCTCGTCCTGGTCGTGCAGCGGGATCAGGCGCTGCGCGATCTCTTCGGCCAAGGCGTCGTGCAGCGTCACGTAGCGTTCGTTGGCCCGCGGCCGGATCCACGGCCGCGCGAGGAGCAGGCGCCACGCACCGGACCAGTCCGCGGCGTCCGCCGGCAGCTCACGGTCGGCCATGAGCGACTGCCACAGCCGCTCGTCGACGCTGTGCCGGACGACCGACAGCCGCTTGATCGCCTCGGGCCAGAACGCGCTGCTGCGGTACGGCGTGACCAGCCGGCGCCGGAAGGCCTCACGCACGCGGTTGCCTGCTTCGCGGTCGCCGGACATCTCCGGCGGGGGATCGTTGTGCTGCAGGTAGTCGACCGCCAGCGCCAGCCACAGGGGATGCCCCCCGGTCAGCGCGACCAGCCGGCGCTTCTGGGGCTCGGTCAGCGATTCCTTCAGCACCCCGGCGTCGAGGAAGGCGTGCGCGTCCTGATCGTCGAAGCCGGTGAGGGCGATCTCGACCGTCTCCAGTGGAGCCGGCGGCACCGTGAGCAGATCACGGATCGGGTCGTGCGTCTCCCAGCCCCAGGTCGGGCGCCCGGACAGCACGAACAGGGTCCCGGGCAGCCCTTTCATCCACTGCGCCAGCGTGACCAGCAGGAACGTGCTGCGCATGGTTTCCACCGTGTCCAGCGTGATCACCACGGTGTTCCCCGACTGGGCGATGTAGTGCGCGTAGCACTCGGTGAACAGCTCGTGGCTGCGCCGGTGGTGGCTGGCCATGGTGGCCTTGCCGACCTGCTGGACCGACAGGCCGGGCAGGCGGTCGGTGTGGTCGACGAACTCCGCGAAGTGCTCACGCCGGGGGTCGAGGCTTTCCACGATGACGCGCTGGAGGCCGTCGAGCAGCCAGTACTGCGAGTCGTCGATGTCGATGGGCCGGATCCAGCGCACGGACGGGTCGGTGCCGTCCCGGGCGGCGAGCGCGCGCACCATCTGCGTCTTGCCGATCCCGCCCGGCCCGTAGAGCAGGACGGCCCGGCTCGCGGCGTGGTCGCGCACCAGCCGGACCTGCTCGAGGACCTGGTCCTCTTCCCAGCGCCGGACGTAGAACGTGCCGCGATCCGGATCCATCAGGCACCTCCGGTGATGGTTTCGGCGATCGCGGAGACGACTCGGGGAAACAGACCGTCGAAGTTCCTCAACAGCATCTCGAATTCACGGTCGGCCGTCAGCCGCTCAGTGACGTAATCGCAGTACTCGGAGGGTTCCAGGATCTCCGGGCGCCGGAACTCCTCGACCAGCTGCACCGCGGTTCGCGGCAGATCCTCCGAAACGGTGGCCGGGCTGGTGTGCAGCAATTTCGCCGTTTCGTGCCACAGGCTTTCGACGAGGATGGGACCGAGTTCGGAACCGGCGCCTTTGGCCGCCCACTTCGCGTAGAATTCGCGCGCCTGCTCGTGGCTCCGGTGCCGGGATTCCGCGTCCGGGTAGTAGTAGCGGTACAGGAGCCGCCGGATCGGCCGGTGCAGCACGTGCCACGGTTCCTGCACTTCGCGGTTCTGCAACGCGGTCTGCCCCATGGCCTGCCAGAGGTCGACCTGGTTCCAGCCGGCGGCCTCGAGCTGCTGCTGGAACACGGCGTTGTTTTCGATGTGGTAGCGCAGGTGCGACTGGGTGAGCAGGCGGTACCGGACGGCGAACTTGAGCGCGGCTTCGAGGGCGGCCCACCGTTTCGGGTCGTCGCCCGCGAACGGCAGCAGGCTCTCCGTGGCCAGCAGGTCGTCCTTGATGTAGGGCCGGGCGACCTTGTCGAACACGGCCTGCGTCGCGACCTGGCAGTCGTCGATCGCCAGGAACGCGGTGCTCTCCGCCCACCGCAGGCTCTGCGCCAGGACCGCCGGCAGTCCTTCGCTGAGCCGGCAGAGTCCGTCCGACCACTGGTCGAGGTCGTCCGCGCTCAGGTCGTCGGCGAGCTCGCGCACGGCCAGCCGGACGACGTCTTCGGTGAACTCCGCGAGGGGAACCTTCACGATCCGGGGACCGCCCTGCGCGCCGAAGCCTTCCCAGCCGTCCTTATGCCGGCTCGCGACGATCAGGCTCACGCGGGTCTTCCCGCTGCTGCGCCGTTTCACCAGCCGGTGGATGGTGGTCAGCGCCCAGCGGAGACGCACGGCGGCGGCCTTGTTCATCAGGTCCGCGCTGTCGAGCAGGTACAGCTGGGCGCGGTCCCGCTTGACGAGGGCCGCGGCCGCGGTCACGCATTCGCCCTGCTCGAAGGTGGCCGACGCGGGCTCGGGGATGTCCAGCAACTGGCAGAGGACCCGGACCCAGTCGTGGCGGTATTCGAGGGGGAGTGACCGCAGGTCGACGAGCTGGATCTGGCACGGCGGGTCCAGTGCGGCCCGGCGCCGCAGAACCTCTTGCAGGAACCAGGTTTTGCCCAGCTTCGGCGGGGAGACCACCAGCCACAGGTCGGGCGTTCCGCTGGTGGTCAGGGCGTTGATGAGCCGGTTCAGCTCGTCTTCCCGGTTGTGGAACACCGTCCACGGGGTCGGGCCGGCACCCGGCGCGGGGGCCCCGCCGTCGAAGCCCAGTGCCGAAAGGGTCTTCGCGATCTTGTCGGGGGTCTGCGGTTCGAGCAGGTCGATCCAGGAAGCGACGCGGAGGAAGCCGGTCCCGGTCCGCGTGGTGCGCCGGACCTGCACGACGTAGACGAACTGCCGTTTCAGCTCGATCTGACGGTGGTAGGCCGCCTGGCGTTCCAGGTCGCACCACGCGGATTCCATGGCGTCGGGGGAGATCAGGGCCACGAAGTAGTCGGCGTTTTCCAGCGCCGCCTGGGTGCGTCTCACGAACTCTTCGCCCGAGCGATCGCCGTAGTTGTAGACCTCGGCGCCGCGCTCCCGCATGGCTTCGCTGAGCCGGTTCGCGATGTCGGAGTCGGCTCCGGTGTAACTGAGGAAGATCCGCGTCGCCGGCCCGGCTCCCGCGCCCCCGTTCGACGCACGGTCGCGCTCCCCTGGCCTGGCCACTTTGCCTCCGTCCGCAGACGCCCTCTCCAGCCGATCCAAGGATAGGTCGCCGGCGGTGGTCCTCCTGTTACGAGTTCGGCGCAGTGTACGGTGCCGCACCTCCGGCAGACCGGAATTCACCCGCTCGGCGGGTACCCGCACCGGGAAAACACCGGTCGGCCGAAGATCGATTCCGCGCAGCGGCTCCGGCTATTGTTGCGCGGGCCGTTCGGTGCTGCCGAGTTTGGCCATCCAGCCTTCGTTCTGAATCGAAATCACCCGCTCGGAATCGGCCACGAAGTCGTCGTCGGCGGTGAGCCCGGTCGCCCGATCGACGAGAAGACGCTCCAATTCATCCGCCGTGCGGGTGAATTCGACCTGCTGGTAGGAGTACCGCGCGGCACCGACGTGCGCGGTGATGGCCGTGGTGACGGTGGTGAGCACGCCGATCCAGGCGGACGCCGCGAACGTGGGGAAGACCGCGACGACGGCGGCGAGCCCGGCCGCCGCGGCGGCGAGCCCGATTTCCCACCGCCGGGCGGTCCGCACCCGAGCCGCCATGAGCCGTGACTTCGGCCGGTAGTAGTCGTCGAGCTGACCGCGAACCCGCACGGTGGCGTAGGACTCGACGTCGCCGACGGCGGGCAGCGGCCGGACGCGCGGGGACAGGCCCGTGGTGTGGCGCACGAGGTCACCCGCGTTCGCCGACAGCTCGGCGAGCGCGCGGAGGACGACTTCGTCGCGGTCGGTGCCCCCGAACTTCCCGACGCCGGCGAGGCGGCTGTACAGGTCGGACTTCAGGGCCTCGGACATCGAGCGAGCCCTGGTCCAGTCCCGGACGATCTCCGGGGCGGCACCACGCGCGGCGAGTGCGGCGAGCGCGAGAGCCACCGCGGCGACGGCGGCGCAGAACCGGCCGGCGGGCTGCGGAACGTTCGCCGAAACCGCCCCGGCGACGGCCCCGGCGACGGTGAAGGAGAGCACGAGGACCCGGGCCCGCGAGATCCGTGCTTTGAGGCGGTTCGCGGCCTGCGACCAGATGCTCTGCCGATCCCACAGCAGCGTGATCGCGTCGATCGTCATCGTGCCATCCTGGCGTGCGGCCGTTCCGGTGCGGAAGGGGCGGGGAGGAGCTGACCGGTTCCCCGCCGGGAGGCGGGCTCGTCCCGGCGGCCCGCTCGCCGCCGGCGACGCGACAGGCGGCGGCTTGACCTGCTCAGGCGAGGGTTACCCTGGAAGCCGATGACCGAGAACCAGGCACCCAGGGCGTACCAGATCCGCACCTTCGGCTGCCAGATGAACGTGCACGACTCCGAGCGGCTCGCCGGGCAGCTCGAGGAGGCCGGGTACGTCCCGGTGAGCGCGGGGACCAAGCCCGACCTCATCGTGTTCAACACCTGCGCCGTGCGGGAGAACGCGGACAACAAGCTGTACGGCACCCTCGGGCACCTGCGCCCGGACAAGGTCGCGAACCCCGGCCTGCAGATCGCCGTCGGCGGGTGTCTCGCGCAGAAGGACCGCGGGGAGATCGTCAAGCGGGCGCCGTGGGTCGACGTCGTCTTCGGGACGCACAACATCGGGTCGCTGCCCACCCTGCTCGAACGCGCCCGGCACAACGCCGAGGCCCAGGTCGAGATCCTCGAATCGCTGGAGACCTTCCCCTCGACGCTGCCCGCGCGCCGCGAATCGTCCTACGCGAGCTGGGTGTCCGTTTCGGTCGGCTGCAACAACACCTGCACCTTCTGCATCGTCCCGGCCCTGCGCGGCAAGGAACGCGACCGGCGGCCCGGCGAGATCCTCGCCGAGGTCGAGGCGCTCGTCGCCGAGGGCGTGCTCGAGGTCACCCTGCTCGGCCAGAACGTGAACTCCTACGGCGTCGAGTTCGGCGACCGGCTCGCCTTCGGCAAGCTGCTGCGGGCCACCGGCGGGATCGGCGGCCTCGAGCGCGTCCGGTTCACCTCGCCGCACCCGGCGGCGTTCACGTCCGACGTCATCGACGCCATGGCGACCACCCCGAACGTCTGCCACCAGCTGCACATGCCGCTGCAGTCCGGGTCGGACTGGGTCCTGCGCGAGATGAAGCGGTCCTACCGTTCGGCGCGCTTCCTGAACATCCTCGACGAGGTCCGCGCGGCGATGCCGGACGCGGCGATCACCACCGACATCATCGTCGGCTTCCCCGGGGAGACCGAGGAGGACTTCCAGGCGACGCTCGACGTCGTGGCGCAGGCCCGCTTCTCCAGCGCGTTCACCTTCCAGTACTCGAAGCGCCCCGGCACGCCGGCCGCGACGATGGCGGGCCAGCTGCCGAAGGAGGTCGTGCAGGAGCGCTACGAACGCCTGGTCGAGCTGCAGAACGCGATCTCCTGGGACGAGAACAAGAAGATCGTCGGCCGCCGCGTCGAGCTGCTCGTCGCCGCGGGCGAGGGCCGCAAGGACGCCGAGACGCACCGGATGAGCGGCCGCGCCCGCGACGGGCGGCTGGTGCACTTCACGCCGGCCGGCGCCCACGTGGACCACGCGGTCCGCCCCGGCGACGTCGTCGAGACGGTCGTCACCTACGGCGCGCCGCACCACCTGGTGGCCGACGGCGACCTGCTGTCCCACCGGCGGACGCGGGCCGGCGACAACTCCGAGGCCGGGCTGCGGCCGAAGACGAGCGGCGTCACGCTGGGCCTGCCGGGCTTCGGTGCCCCGGCCGCCCGGCCCGAACCGGTGAGTGGGTGTGCGCTGTGACCGAGTCCCGTGGCAACGGCGAGCTGGCCGAGCTGGCCGCCGAGATCGACGAAGCGGGCGCACGCGCGTCCCGCACGGTGGAGCTGGGCCGTCGCGGGTTCACCATCGCGCTGTTCACGTTCGTGCTGCTGATCTGCCAGATCCTGCCGTGGGTCGGTGACCACGTGGGCTGGCAGGTGCTGGCCGGCGAGGGCGGCGGCATCCCGCAGCTGTTCGCGGCGACGTCGACCGGCGTCGGCATCCTCGCGTCGGCGCTGGCGCTGGTGACGCGGCGGTGGTGGCTGGCCTGGGTCTGCGCCGCGGGCGGCTGGTTCGCCTCGGTGGACGGGCTGCTGGCCATCTGGTCACAGCAGTCGTCACACGCCCCCGGGTCCGCCGGCGGCGGCCCCGGCATCGGCATGGTCATCGCCTTCGTCGCGATGATCTGCCTCGCGGTGCAGTGGATGCGGACGGCGTTCTCGCGCTCCTGAGAACCGGCGGGGACCAGGCTCAGCCGACTCGCAGGGTCAGCGTGCTCGCCGAGTACGCGGCGGCGTACAACGTCGTCTCGGGGTGGTAGAGCCGCAGCGAGACGGTGGCGCTCAGGCTGAAACTGAGGTTGAACGAGAAGCCGCCGTTCGGCCGGCAGGTGGTGTTGGCGAGGTTCACCCACGCCCCGGCCTGCAGCTGCTGCACGATGACGGTTTCGACGCTCTGGGTACCGTCGGTGCGGGCCGCGTCGAGCACCTTCAGGTTGCCCTTGAGGTCGACCTTCTCGTTGACCTTGACGTGGTCCTTGCCGAGCTTCCCGTCGACCTTCACCTTCCCCTTGCCTGCTTCGGTGGCGGAGGTGAGCGGAGCGGCACCGGCCGGGGCGGCGAGTGCCGGGGCGAGTCCGGCGAGGGCGATGCTGATCACCAGGGCGGAGAGGATCCGGCCGGCGGTGCGGGATGTGCTGGTCATGATCAGAGTGGAGCACCGGCCGTGGGGGAAAGCGCGCGGAAACCCCCGGTCGGGGCGGTGACCGAACCCCTTCGGGTGGCCTGGTGACCTTCCGCTTGCCTCCGCGGCGGGTGAGCAGCGGCTCGGGCCCGGGGGTTCCGGTGAAGTCGCGGGTCGAGCTGTCGTGGTCACGGCGAGGAGCAGTTACCCGCTTGGCCGACGACGTCCGGATTCGCTTGCCCCGCCAGCCGGGTTCGCGGAGCGCACAGCCGCGATGTGCCGCCGTCCGGCAGCGCTCGCCCTGCCGGAACCCTGCCCTGCCGGACCCCCGCCCTCCCAGGGGGGCGGCCCCGCTTCCAGCGTATCGACCCCCACCGACGCAACCGCCCGAAAACGGAGGCCGGCGATCGGCCCATCCACATCACGACGGCGCTGTGGACAACGCAAAGGCCTCCTCACCGGCCCGAAAGAACCGGCAAGGAGGCCTCAGCGAAAGTGACCTAGGCGAAAAGTGACCTCAGCGGTCCGCGACCGCCGCCTCCGCGGCGTGCAGCCACTCGCGCCACTGGGTGGCCTGCTCGTCGGCCTTCTTCGCGCGGCGCTCGTCGCCCGCCGCGCGGGCCTTGGCCGCCTGCGATTCGAACTGCTCGACGCGCTCGCGGAACTGCGCGACCCGGGCCTGGGCCTCGGGGTCCGTGCGGCGCCAGCGGTTGTCCTCGGCCGCCTTGACGGCGTCCTGGACCGTCTTCAGGCGGCTGTCGAGCTCGCGGATGCGCTCGCGGGGGACCTTGCCGATCTCGTCCCACTGCTCCTGGATGCGGCGCAGGGCGTTCTTCGCCGCCTCGAGGTTTGCCGCCGCGTCGATTTTCTCGGCCTCGATCAGCAGCTCTTCCTTGCGTGCCGCGTTCTGCGTGAACTCCGCGTCGCGCTCGGAGAACACCGTGGAGCGGCGGGCGAAGAACTTGTCCTGCGCCGCGCGGAACCGCTGCCACAGCGCCTCGTCGCTGTCCTTGGGCGCCCGGCCGGCGGCCTTCCACTCGGTCATCAGGTCCTTGTAGCGGCCGGCGGTCTCGCCCCAGTCATCGGACTCGCTGATGGCCTCGGCCTCGGCGATGAGCTCTTCCTTGCGCTGCTTGGCCGAGGCGCGCTGCTTGTCGAGCTCGGCGAAGTGCGAGCCGCGGCGGCGGTTGAACCCCTCGCGGGCCTTCGAGAACCGCTTCCACAGCTCGTCGTCGGTCTTGCGGTCGACGCCCTTGACCGTTTTCCACTCGTCGAGGATCAAGCGCAGCCGGTCGCCGGCCGCCTTCCACTGGGTGGACTCGGTGGCGATCTTCTCGGCCTCCTCGGCCAGCTCCTGCTTGCGGGCGATCGCCGCGGCGCGGGCTTCCTCGCGCTCCTGCTTCGCGCTGGCCAGTGCCTTCTCGGCGTGCGCGATGACGTACTCCAGCCGTGCGGCGAGCGCGGCCAGGTCGCCGACGACGGCGGCCTCGGCCAGCCCGTCCCGGATCTGGGTGGCGCTCGACAGCGCGTGCTTCGGGTCGCCGGCCCCGGAGATCAGGCGGGTCTCCAGCAGGTCGACCTCGGTGCGCACGTCGTCGAAGCGGCGCGCGTAGTGCACCAGGCCCTCGTCGGGGGTGCCTGCCTGCCAGACGCCGACGGCGCGTTCGCCCTCGGCGGTGAGGACGTAGACGGTGCCCTCGTCATCGATCCGGCCCCAGGTGGACGGGGTGGGTTCGGCGGGCGGCACGGGCGGGGCGGCGTGCCCGGCGTGCAGCGCGTGCGGCACCGGGTGCGGGGCCGGGGTACCGGTGGAAGTGTTCTCCTGGGCCATCGCAGGCTCCTTATCGCCTGTACGCCCGCTCGCGCGGGCGCCCCGCCGTGGGAGCGGGGCCGGGTAATGCGGTCGTCACGGGCCGTGCTCGGATGCTACGGCCCCACGCGGCATTCAAGCAGCTCAGCGCGCACCGTGGTACTGGATGGGCCACTCGAAGCTCGTGATCCTACTTCCGGTGGACGCTCCGTGTCGGCCCACAGGCGTTTCGGGGGTCCGGGTGGTGGCGCCCCCGGCCCGGAGCGGAGCTCCGGTTGTCACCGCAGGTATCGTCAGCCGCCGTGAGCAGCTCGTCCGGACCCCGTCCCGTGGCGGTGGTCGGGCCGACCGCCACCGGCAAGACCGAGCTGGCCGTGGAGCTGGCCCGCGAGCTCGGCGGCGAGGTCGTGAACGCCGACGCGATGCAGCTCTACCGGGGCATGGACATCGGCACCGCCAAGGCCACCGAGGCCGAGCGCCGCGGCGTCCCGCACCACCTGCTCGACGTGCTGGAAGTGACCGAGACGGCGTCGGTCGCGGCCTACCAGCGGCACGCGCGCGCCGGGATCGAGCGGCTGCTGGCCGACGGCAAGGTCCCGGTGCTGGCCGGCGGGTCCGGCCTCTACGTCCAGGCCGTGCTCGACGACCTGCGGTTCCCGGGCACCGACCCGGCCGTCCGGGCCCGGCTCGACGCGGAAGCCGAGCAGCTGGGCACCCCCGCGTTGTACACCCGGCTGGGTGAGCGCGATCCCGCCGCCGCGGCAGCCATCCTGCCCACCAACACGCGCCGGATCGTGCGTGCCCTCGAGGTCATCGAAATCACCGGCGAGCCGTTCTCGGCGAACCTGCCCAAGCCCGGTCCGGCCCGCTACGGCACGGTCGTGGTCGGCGTCGACCGGGAGTCCGGCGAACTCGACGAGCGCGTCGACGAGCGCGTCCGGCGGATGTTCGAGGCCGGGCTGGTCGACGAAGTGCGCGAGCTCGAGAAGCGCGGCCTGCGCGACGGGAAGACGGCGTCGCGGGCGCTCGGCTACCAGCAGGTGCTCGCCGAACTGGACGGTGAGGGCGACTTCAAGGCGGCCGCCGCGGCGACGGCGCAGGCGACGCGGCGCTTCGTCCGGCGGCAACGGTCCTGGTTCCGGCGCGACCAGCGGATCCATTGGTTCGACGGCGCCGATCCCGGCCTGGCCGCGCGCGTCCTGGATACCCTGGGCCGGTAATCTTGTCCCCATGGGCGGAATCGATTTCCTCAAGGGGCACGGCACGCAGAACGACTTCGTGCTGCTCCCCGATCCGGCGGGCCGCCTCGAGCTGACCGAGGCGCGGGTCGCCGCGCTGTGCGACCGCCGCCGCGGCCTCGGGGCCGACGGCGTGCTGCGCGTCGTCCGCGCCGCCGCGCTCGACGAGCCGTCCGCGGGCGAGTGGTTCATGGACTACCGCAACGCCGACGGATCGATCGCCGAGATGTGCGGCAACGGCGTGCGCGTGTTCGCCCGGTACCTGGTCGACGCGGGCCTGGCCAGCGTGGGCGAGTTCGTCGTCGGCACCCGCGCGGGTGACCGCCCGGTGGTGGTGCACCCGGACCGCTCCGTCACCGTCCACATGGGACCAGCGACGATCACCGGGACCTCGGTCACGGTGGTGGCCGGCCGCCCGTTCTCCGGCGTGGCGGTCGACGTCGGCAACCCGCACCTGGTGTCGCTGCTCGACGACGACGTGGCGGAGCTCGACCTGCGCGAGCAGCCCGACTTCGACCACGATGTGTTTCCGCACGGGGTGAACCTCGAGTTCATCAACTGCCTCGGCGAGGGTGCGCTGCGGATGCGCGTGCACGAACGCGGGGTGGGGGAGACCCGGGCGTGCGGTACCGGCACGGTCGCCGCGGTGGCGGCGGCGTTCCACCTGGCGGGCACCGACACCGGAAGGTCCACTGTGGACCTCCCGGGTGGCCGGGTCGAGGTGACGGTGTCCCGTGGCGCCTCGACGCTCTCGGGTCCGGCGGAGATCGTGGCCCGCGGCGAGATCGACGAAGGCTGGTGGGCCGCCGCCGGGTCGTGACGGCAGGGGTTCAAGCGCCCCAATGTGGCCTTCGGTGCGTTCAACGCACCGAAGGCCACATTGGGTGCGTTCAACGCAACCAAGGCCACATTGGGGCGCT
>NZ_JBEZYB010000093.1:0-28273 GCF_040638285.1 Amycolatopsis sp. NPDC026612 | reverse complement strand
CTTGGTTGCGTACAACGCACCCTATGTGGCCTTCGGTGCGTTCAACGCACCGAAGGCCACATTGGGGCGCTCGGGTTCAGCGGGTGGCGGCCGCCCAGCGGACCGCCGGGCCCATCGCCCAGCCCGCGGCCAGGAACACCGCGCCCATCAGCAGCCACCCCGGGGCGCCCCAGCCGACCACCACCGTGCTGAGCACCACCGGGCCGATCGCCCGGGCCACTGACGTCCCGCTGCCGAAAAACCCCTGGTACTCGCCCTGCTTGCCGGCCGGGGCCAGCGCGAAGCCGATCTCCCACGAGCCCGCCGACTGGAGCATCTCGCCGAGCACCTGCACCAGCGCGCCGGCGACGAGCACCCCGAACGCCACCGCCGGTGACGTCCCCAGCGCCGAAAGCGCGAACGCCAGGCACGAGACGAAGAGCAGCACGCCCGACCGGCGGACCATCCGCGCCGCCGAGCCGATGCTCGCCAGCCGCCCCGCGACGCGGACCTGGAACAGCACCACCACGACCGTGTTGAGGACGAACAACGCCGATACCGTCCAGCCCGGCGCCGCCGTGCGTTCGACGATCCACAGCGGGATCGCGACGCTCAGCAGCGGCATGCGCAGCAGCAGGATCGCGTTGAGCAGCGTCACCAGCGCGTACGGCCGGTCGCGCAGCACCGCCGACTTCGACGCGCCCGGGTGCGGGGACGACGTCCGCGGGACCGCCGGGAGGGCGTGCAGCAGCGCCGCGGTCACCACGAAGGTCACCGCGTCGAGCACGAAGACCGTCAGGTACGCCGAAGCCGTGTCGGCCGAGAGCGCGAGGCCGCCCAGCCCGGCGCCGACGGCGAGCCCGGCGTTGCCCGCGGACTGCAGGTGCGCCCGGACGCGCGTCCGGCTCGCCGGATCGGCGAGCGTGGCCAGCAGCGCCTGGCGGACGGCGGCGAGCCCGGTCTGGCAGGTGCCGTAGAGGCAGGCGGCGAGAGCGAACGCCAGCGGCGAGCGCACGAGGAGGAAGGCGAGGATCGACGTGCCCGTCGCCAGGGCCAGCAGTACCGCCGAGCCGCGGGCGCCGTGGCGGTCGGCGAGCCGCCCGAGCGGCACGCCCGCGACCGAGCCGACCGCCCAGCCGACGGTGAGACCCAGTCCCACCTGCGCCGGGGTCAGCCCGGCGATCCGCGTGAAGAACAGCACCGAGCAGGTGAGGAACGCGCCGTCGCCGAGCGAGCCTGCCAGCTGGGCGGCGGCGAGCAGGCGGCCGGGCCGCCGGGTCTGCGGACGTTCGAGGAGCACTGTCATGGCCAGAACGTTAGGGCCGGCTTTGGCCCGATCCCAGATCCAATTCCGAGCATTTGAATTGGGCCAATGTAGGCTTTCCCCGATGGACTTCCACGTCAGCCTGGCCGGGCGCGGGGACCTCAGTGTCCGGATCTACCGGCAGCTGCGCGACGCCGTGCTGGACGGCAGGCTGCGCGCGGGGGAGCGGCTGCCGCCGACCCGGGAGCTGGCGCGGCGGCTGGCCGTTTCGCGCAACACCGTCGCCGTCGCCTACGACCGCCTCACCGCCGACGGCTTCCTCGCCGGCCGCGTCGGCGCCGGCACGTACGTCTGCGCGGACCTGCCGGCCCCGAAGCCGCGCAACGCCCCGTCGGCGCGGGGACCGCAGCCGAAAGCGGTGTGGCGGTCCCTGCCTCCGGCCGCCGCCCTGGTGCCCACGCCGGCGTTCGACTTCCGCGTCGGCATCCCCGACGCCGCGCTGTTCCCCCTCGAGACCTGGCGGCGGCTGCTCGCGCGGGAACTCCGCGACGCCGCCGGGTTCGCGCACTACGCCGAGCCCGGCGGTCACCCGGGACTGCGCGCGGCGATCGCCCGGCACGTCGGCGTCTCGCGGTCGGTGCGCGCCGGCGCCGACGACGTGCTCGTCACCCAGGGCGCGCAGCAGGCCCTGGACCTGCTGTGCCGGGTGCTGCTCGAGCCCGGCGACCGCGTCGCCGTCGAGGAACCGGGCTACCGGATGGCGAAGCTGCTCTTCGCCTCGCACGGCGCCGAGGTCGTCGGCGTGCCGGTCGACGGCGAAGGTCTCGACGTCGCCGCGCTGCCCCCGCGGACGAAACTCGTCTACGTCACGCCGTCCCACCAGTTCCCGCTCGGCACGGCGATGTCCCTCGCCCGGCGCACGGCGCTGCTGGCCTGGGCCGGTCGCGTCGGCGCGGTCGTCGTCGAGGACGACTACGACAGTGAATTCCGGTTCTCCGACCGGCCGCTGGAACCGTTGCAGAGCCTGGACCGCGACGGGCGGGTGGCCTACGTCGGGTCGTTCTCGAAGACGCTGCTTCCCATGCTGCGCCTGGGTTTCCTGATCGCCCCCGCGTCACTGCGCGAGGCCCTGCACCACGCCCGGCAGCTGTCCAGCTGGCACGGCGACCTGCCGGCGCAGGCCGCGCTGGCCCGGTTCGTCGACGAAGGCCTGTTCGCCCGCCATCTCCGCCGGGCGACAAAGGTGTACGCGGATCGCCACGAGCGCATCACGGCGACCCTGGAGCGGGTTTTCGCCGGCCGCCTGAGCCCGGTGCCCTCGGCGGCGGGGCTGCACCTGTGCGCGCTGGCGGCGGACGGCACGGACCTGGAACCCGTCGCGGCCCGCGCCGCCCGGGCCGGGGCGGCGATCCAGACGCTTTCCGATCTGTGCGGCGGATTCCCGGGGCAGGGCGTGGTCCTCGGTTACGGCTCGATCCCCGGCGAAAGCATCGACGCCGGGCTCGCGGTGCTGGACGCGGCCTGGGGCTCGACGTGATGGTCCGTGCGCCGGCGCGCGGCGATCAGCAGGCCGCCCGCGCACGTCGCCACCGCGGTCGCCAGTACCACCAGCCAGCCCCGGCGGAAGTCGGCCAGGTCCGGCGTCCCGGCGAACACCGCGACCAGCACCGCCGTGCCCAGGACCGTGCCGATCTGCCGGGCCGTGTTGACCATCGACGAGCCCGCGCCCCAGCGGGCCGCCGGCAGGACCGTGCCGACCACGCCCGACAGGCTCGGCAGGATCAGTCCGACGCCGAGGCCCGTCAGCAGCTGCCCGGGCAGCATCGACCCCGCGTAGTCGGGCGCCGATCCCATGCCCAGCAACCAGACCAGCGCACCCGCCCCGAACGAGACGCCGCCGAGGGCGACCACCGGTCCCGGTCCGAAGCGGTGCACGAACCGGCCGCCGAGGATCGACACCGGGACCACGACCAGCGGCCCCGGCGCCAGGGACAGCCCGGCCACCAGGATCGAGTCGTGCCAGATCGACGTCAGGAACAGCACGTTGCCGAACAGCATCGCGGCGAACCCGGCGGCGAACACACCGGTGGTCAGGCAGGCCAGCCACAACGTCGGGACGCGCAGCGCCGGCAGGTCCAGCACCGGCACCGGGTGCCGGGCCGAGCGCAGCGGAACCCAGGCCAGCGCGACCGCGGCGACGACCAGTGCGACGAGCACCGGCTGCCCGCCCCAGCCGTGGTCGGACGCCTCGACCAGGGCGTAGGCCAGTGCGCCCACCCCGACCAGGAGCCCGGCCGCGCCGAGCAGGTCGGGGACGCCGCTGCCGGTGTCCCGCGACTCCCGCAGCACGCGCGGCCCAGCCAGCAGCGTCACCGCGCAGATGGGCAGGTTGACCAGGAACACCCAGCGCCAGGACGCTTCGACGAGCAGGCCGCCGACCGGCGGGCCGAGGGCGGCGGCCGCCGCGCCCACCGACGCCCAGACGCCGACCGCCGCCGGCCGCCGGTGCGGCGGGAACGCCGTCAGCAGCAGCGCCAGTGAGGTCGGCATGACGAGCGCGGCGCCGACCGCCTGCACCGCGCGGAACGCGATCAGCACGGGAATCGAAGGCGCGGCCGCGCACGCGGCCGAGGCGAGGGTGAACACCGCGACGCCGATCAGGAACAGCCGCTTGCGCCCGTACCGGTCGGCCAGCCGCCCGGCCGGGGCGAGGCAGGCGGCGAAGAGCACCGTGTAGCCGTTGAGCACCCACGACAGCGTGGCGAGGTCGTCGCCGGGGAACGCCGCCCGGATGCCGGGGAAGGCGATCGTGACGATGAACGTGTCCAGGCTGGCCAGGAAGGCGGCCGTCGAGACGACCAGCAGCACGAGGCCGGGCTTCGGCGCGGTGTCGGACATGGTCCTCCAAGGTTCGAAAAAGCAACCTACCTGGAGAACGTGGGTCTCAACAAGAGACTGACCAGTTCGAAGCGGTAGAGATCACGCGGCCGCGCGGTCCTCCGCACGGGCCTTCAGCGCCGCGAGGGTGTGCTCGATCGAGGCGACGTTGTAGCCCGGCCGGTCGGCGCGGCCGGTGACGCGCGGCCCCATGAACCGCCGCACCAGCCAGCTGCCGATGCGGTACCAGTTCTCGGTGACCACGCAGCCGCCCGGCACCGGCGTCAGCACGTACTCCCACCGCGAAACCCGCGAACCGAGCGGCGTGCGCACGTCGAAGGCGAACCGGCGGCCCGGTTCGAACGCGACCACCCGCACCCGCGTCCACCACCGCAGCTCGCCGTTGACGTTGCGGCCACGGAACCGCGCGCCGAGGGCCGGGCCGGTGCCGTCCAGCCAGCGGCCGCCGACGTTCTCCGGGCTCAGCTCGCCCATCCGCGGCAGGTCGGTGACCCAGGACCAGACCGTGCCCGGGCCGGCCGGGACGGTGACACTGCGCGAAATCGTCGGTTCCACGTCCCGACGGTGACAGCGCTTCCGGCCGCCGGGCAAGGCGTCCCGGCGTAGTCCGCAGCCGAGAAGAGCCCGTCCGGGAAAACCGGGCGGCCGGATCGGGTTGCCGACCCGCCGTTGTGGGTACTTGGCGCGCGGAGGAGTCCGGCGACACGGAGGGTGCGGTGGTCAGCGTGATCCCGATCGAAGTGGTGGGGATGGCCGTCCCGGTGCCGGGTGAGGCGCCCCTGATGCTGCTGCGCGAGCCCGAAGGCGCCCGCCGCTGGCTGGCCATCATGATCGGCTACGGCGAGGCCGAGGCCCTGGTGCGGGCGCGCGAGCAGATCGCGCAGCCGCGTCCGGGCACGATCGAGCTGCTCGGCGACGTGCTCGCGGCGTTCGGCCAGGGGCTCGCCGCGGTCGAGCTGACCGAGGTGCGGGACGGCATCTTCTACGCCGACCTCGTGCTCGCCTCGGGCACCCGTGTGTCGGCCCGGCCGAGCGACGCGGTCGCGCTGGGCCTGCGGCAGGGCGCCCCGATCCGCGTCGCCGAAGAGGTGCTGGACGTCGCGGCCGTGCAGCTCGAGGTCGAGCAGGAGACCGAAGGACCGGCCGCCGACGTGCTGGACGCCGAGGCCGAGGTCGCCCGGTTCCGCGACGAACTGGACAACCTGCGGCCGGAAGACTTCGACCTGTAGAGAATGTTCTCCCGGCGGGCGATGAATTCCGGCGGCGGCACCGGTACACCCATCGCCGCCATCCGGACGGGAGAACGATGCAGGACTTCGCGACGCGCACCGAGCCACACCGGCGTGAGCTGCTGGCGCACTGCTACCGCATGCTCGGCTCGGTGCACGAGGCCGAGGACCTGGTGCAGGAGACCCTGGTCCGCGCTTGGAAGGCGTGGGCGGGCTACGACCCGGCCCGCGCCTCCGTGCGCACCTGGCTCTACCGGATCGCCACCAACGCCTGTCTCACGGCGCTGGAAGGGCGGGCCCGGCGGCCGCTGCCGTCCGGGCTCGGCGGCCCGGGCGACGACCCGGGCGCGCCACTGACGCCGTCATTCGAAATCCCCTGGCTGCAGCCGTTCCCGGACGCCCGCCTAGACGACCCCAGCCTCCGGCTGGCCCGCCGCGGCACACTCCGGCTGGCGTTGCTCGCGGCGATGCAGACCCTGCCGCCGAAGCAGCGCGCGGTACTGATCCTGCGGGACGTCCTGGAGTTCAGCGCGGCGGAGGTGGCCGGCTTCCTCGACACGACCCCGGCCGCGGTCAACAGCGCCCTGCAACGCGCTCGCGCGGGGCTCGGCGGCCTGTCGGCGGACGAGGTACCCGAACCGGACGACACCGCCGTGGAAGCGGTCCTGGACCGGTACGTGCGGGCGTTCGAACGGGCCGACGTCGCCGGACTCGTCGCCTTGCTGACCGACGACGTCGTGCTGGAGATGCCGCCGGTGCCGCTGTGGTTCCGCGGCCGGGACGACTACGGCCGGTTCCTGGCGCGGCTGTTCGGGATGCGCGGCCCGGAGTGGCGCATGACCCGGACGGCCGCCAACGGCCTGCCCGCCCTGGTGGCGTACTGCCGCGACGACACCGGCGAGTACCGGCTGCACACCCTGCAGGTGTTCACCGTGCGCGGCGGGCGGGTGGCGCACAACGTCGTGTTCGCCGATGCGGGCGTCCTGGCGCTGTTCGAGCTCCCCGCGACTCAGCCGGCGGCGCGCGCTTCCGACGGACGGCCGTAGGTGCCGCCGTCGTTGCTGCGCTGCAGGAGACCTTCGTCGACGAGGTAGCGGCGGAGCGTCGCGTGGTCGTCGTGGACCATCGTGAGCTTCTCGCGGACGTCCTGCTCGGTGTACAGCCGGCCCGGTTCGAAGCGCTCGGCGAGGTAGTCCAGCAGCAGCTGCCGCCGCCGGCCCGAGTGGGGGATCGCGACGAGCCTGCCGTGGCGGAAG
The DNA here is from genome assembly GCF_040638285.1 of Amycolatopsis sp. NPDC026612. Lineage (NCBI taxonomy): Bacteria > Bacillati > Actinomycetota > Actinomycetes > Pseudonocardiales > Pseudonocardiaceae > Amycolatopsis > Amycolatopsis sp. NPDC026612. Next base: position 21,647 of record NZ_JBEZYB010000093.1, on the reverse strand, counting down.
AGCGCGTCCAGCGGATCGACCGGTGCCTTGGCCAGCGCGTCGCGGAACACCTCCGGCACGGCCCGGTAGCGGCCTTCGGCCACGGTGACGAGCCCGGCGTCGATCAGCCGTTTCGCGAGCTTGGCCGTGTCTCGGCCGGCTTCGAGTCCCTCGGGGGCGGCGCAGATGCGGGCGAAGAACTGCAGGCGGTGCGGGTCCGCGAGGGCGGAGACCAGCGCTTCCGGGGAGGCCATGGTCTTCGACCGTACCCGCGCCCCGCCCCGGCGGTGAACCGGGTTTCCGGGGGCCGGTAGGTTGCGCAGCGTGTCTCGTCCGACCGCGCCGGCGACCGTGCCCGAGTCGGTGCTGCGCGGCTCGATCGTGGAGCGGCTGTTCGCCCGCGCTGACGACGAGCGTCCCCTGTTCACCCACCAGGATCACCTTCGCGGCGTGGAGCACACGCTGACGTGGGCCGAGTTCGCCGCCCGGGTCCGGGTGGTGGCGGGGCAGCTGCGCCGGGTGGCCGCGCCGGGGGAGCGCGTCGCCGTTCTCGCGGGTCAGGAACTCGCTTATCCGCTCGCGTTCTTCGGCGCGCTGGCCGCCGGTCTGGTCGCCGTTCCGCTGATGGCGCCCTCGAACGCCGCGCAGGCCGGCCGCCTCGACGGCGTCCTCGCCGACTGCGGCGCGCGGGTGTGGCTGACGTCGTCGGCCGCGGCGGCGGCGCTGCCCGCGCACGAGCACGTCGTGGTGGTCGACGAGCTCACCGGGCCCGGCGCCGATCCGGTGCCGGTGGCGCCGGAGAGCCCGGCCTACCTGCAGTACACGTCGGGATCGACGCGCGAGCCGGCCGGCGCCGTGATCCCGCACCGCGCGATCGTCGCCGCCTGCTGGCAAGGCAGCCACGCGTACGCCGTCGACGAGGGAACCACCTGCGCCGGCTGGATCCCGTTCTTCCACGACATGGGCCTGATCCAGCTGCTGTGCCTGCCGGTCTTCGCCGGCGCGCGGTCGGTGTTCATGGCCCCGGCCGAGTTCGTGCACCGGCCGGGGAGGTGGCTGCGGCAGCTCGCGGGCTATCCCGCGGTGTTCACCGCCGCGCCGAACTTCGCCTACGACCTCGCCGCGGACGCCGACGCCGGAGAAGACCTCGACCTGTCGGACGTGCGGATCGCGCTGAACGGCAGCGAACCCGTCCGGCCGCGCACGATCGAGCGCTTCCAGGAGGTCTTCGGGCCACGCGGGTTCCGGCGTGCGGCGCACCGGCCGTCGTACGGACTCGCCGAAGCCACCGTGTACGTCACGAGCGCGGGGCCGGAAGGGCCGCGTGGCGCGGTGTTCGACCGGGAAACCCTGGCGCAGGGCCGGGCCGTCGAAACCGACGGCGGGCAGGAACTCGTTTCGGTCGGCCGTCCGGTCGGGCAGCTCGTCCGGATCGTCCAGGACGGACGGGAGCAACCCGAAGGCGAGGTCGGCGAGATCTGGGTGCGCGGCCCGAACGTCGCGGACGGCTACTGGGGCCGCGGCGACGCCACCGCGTTCGGCGCCGCGCTCGACGGCGCCGGCGGCTGGCTGCGCACCGGCGACCTCGGCGTCGTGCACCGCGGCGACCTGTACGTCACCGGACGGCTCAAGGACCTCATCGTCATCGACGGCCGCAACTTCCACCCGCAGGACATCGAGGCGGTGGCCGGGGAAGCGCACCCCGCGATCCGCCGCGACCGCGTCGCCGCGTTCGGCGTCTCCGACGACGACGGCGAGGGCGCGGTGGTGGTGGCCGAGTGGACGCGCGGTGCCGATGGCGGTGCCGGCGTCGATGTCCGGGAGGTGACCCGGGCGGTGCTGCGCGCGGTGTCCCGCGAACACGGCCTCACGCTGCGTACGGTACGTCTGGTCCCTTCCGGTGGCCTTCCGCGCACATCGAGCGGCAAGGTCGCCCGGTCGGCCGCGAAGGCACGTTATGGTGGCGACCGTGGGTGATCACCGCGCCGAGGTCACGAAGGTCGTCTGCGACACCTTCCGGCTCGACCCGGCTCTCGTCGAGCCCGACGCACCCCTGGAGGAGCTGGGCATCGACTCGAAGGGCCGGATCAAGCTGCTGGCGGCACTGGAGATCTACTACGGCGTGACGATCGACCTGGACCGGCTCGACCGGTTCACCGATGTGGGGTCCGTGGCCGGCGTGCTCGCGGAGGCCCTGGAAAACGGCCGGGAAAACGGCGGAGCCGAGGAGAGGCGCTGAAATGAGCGGCGGGGGGTACACCGCGACGACCGAGGCGTTGTCGGCGGCGTCCAAGACCATCGGTGACCTGGCGGAACACTTGCTGGACGACAACCCGGACCTGCAGACGCCGCAGGTGACGGCGGAGAAGTTCGGGCGGGCGCACGGCACGCACGCGGAGAAGTACACCGCGGGCGCACAGGCGTTGTGGGCCGCGGTTTCCGGCTACAGCAGCACGCTCGGCTCGTTCGGCACGAACCTCGGCACCGCCGGGACGAGCTACGGCAGCAACGAAGACAACCAGGCCGGCGCGATCACGAACGCCGGAGCGTTCTGATGGCGGACAAGAAGAAGTGGTCCGACGTCAAGGCGGTGCTGGACGATCCGAGCGTCCCGGCCGGGCAGAAGAACGCGCTGATCAGCAGCTGGCTGCGCGAAAACCCGCCACCGCCGCCGTTCCTGGCCGACCAGGAGCCGGACGACATCAAGCAGAAGCGCGAAGAGGCGGGCAAGTACGCCCACGCCTACGGTGCGAACCCGCTCTTCGCCGGGTCGTCGGTCGAGGACGCGTACGACAAGGCGAAGAAGAGCGGCGACCAGGCGAGCTACAACGAGGACCAGGAAAAGAAGGCCGTCGACGAGGGCAAGACGAAGCTCGACGCGACCCAGCCGCCCGCGGCCGACAGCAGCACCGGGACCAAGACCTCCGACGAGATCTTCGACGCCGCCGCGCCCGCGCTCAAGTTGTTCGAGACGTTCGGGTCGCTGCTGGCGAAGATCCCGGACGACTGCCGCGGCAACACCCGCGCGCTCGACCTCGACAACGACATCCGCAAGCCGTTCGACGAGCAGCGCGGGATCAGCTTCGCCGACTTCGTCGCGGACGCCGGGCACTTCAAGCGCGGTGCGGAGACGGTGGAGCAGACGGAAAAGGACGCCGGTGCCCAGCTGGGCACCCTCTTCCGGTCCTGGAGCGGCGCGGGTGCGGACGCCGCGTCCGACAACTACAGCGAGAAGATCCAGCCGAAGTCGGCGAAGCTGTCCCAGACGCTTTCGAACGCGAGCGAGGCGACCCTGAACACCGTCACGACGGTGTTCCAGCTGTGCAAGGGCAAGGCCGACGCCGTCATCGGGATGTACACCGACCTGGTCGGCAAGGCCGACTACACGATGGCGCAGAAGGTCATCGCGGTCGCCAACGGCGAGCACGGCAACGAGAAGGACCTGGCCCAGATCGCGGGCTGGATGGACCTCAACTTCGGCACGAACCTGGTCAAGACGCTCAACGACCAGGGCTGCTGCGACGGCGACGAGATCAAGAAGCACGGCCAGGACCTGGCCAAGCAGTGGGTGCAGAACCAGTTCAACCCCGACATGTGGGACCGGCTGTACCAGGGTTTCGTGAAAACCTGCAAGGACACGAAGGACCTGGTCGATCAGGCTTACGACGCGCTCGACAAGGTCATGGGCGGGATCCGCAACGAGTTCGAGAGCGCTTCCCCGCCGGGTGGGGCGGGAACCGGTGGTCCCGACACGACCGGCGGCTCCGGCGGCGGTCCGGGCGGGTCGGGCGGCTCCGGCTCGAGTGGCGGTTCCGGCGGGTCGGGCTCGAGTGGTGGATCCGGCGGTGGTTCCGGTTCGGGTGGTTCCGGTTCGGGTGGCTCGGGCGGGGGCGGTGGCCAGGTGCCGCCGATCCCCGACACGAGTTCGGGATCCGGTGCGCCGGGCGGGGGCTCGGGATCCGGTGGCGGCTCGGCGACGGACCTGCCGAGCAGCACGGGCGATGGCTCCGGTGAGGGTTCCGGCGGTGGTTCGGGAAGCGGCTCCGGGTCGGGTGGCGGCGGTTCGGTGCCGCCGATCCCGGAGGGGTCCACAGCTTCCGGGGGCAGCTCCGGGGGCGGTGGTTCCGGCGCACCGTCCGGCCAGGACGACGGAGCAGCCGCGGCGGCGGCTGAGGCGGCGAAGCAGAAGGCCGCGGACGCGTTGAAGGAGTTCAGCGGCCCCGGCATCCAGACCGAGTCCGGCGCCGGCGGCTCGGGCTCGGGCTCGGGCTCGGGCGCGGGTTCCGACGGCACGGCACCGTCTTCGGTGACGCCGCCCTCCGGTGACGGCCAGGACGCCGCGGCCGCCGAAGCTGCGAAGAAGAAGGCTGCGGATGCGTTGAAGGAGTTCAGCGGTCCGGGGATCGACACGGAGTCGGGTGCGGGTGCCGGTGGTCCGGGTGGCGGCGACGCGGGTGCGGGCTCGGGGGACGACGGCAAGGCCGCGGCCGAGCAGGCCGCCGAAGCGGCGAAGAAGAAGGCTGCGGATGCGTTGAAGGAGTTCAGCGGTCCGGGGATCGACACGGAGTCGGGTGCCGGTGCCGGCGGTCTCGGTGGCGGTTCCGGTTCGGGTGGCGGCGGCGCAGACCCGGGCTCGGGGGCCGACGGCAAGACCGCGGATCCGTCGAAGGAGTTCGGCGGTCCGGGCATCGAGACGGAGTCCGGCGACGGCGCCGGCGGCTCGGGCGGCGGTGAACCCGGCACCGATGGCGAGAAACCGGGCGAGGACGCCGATCACGACGGCAAGCCCGACAGCCTGCTCGGCGACGACGGCAAAGATGACGGCAAGGACAAGGGCGACGACGATCCGGACGTCCTCAAGGTCAAGCAGGGCGACAAGTCCTTCGAGATGACCGAGCCGGATCACGACGGCAAGATGGACATCAAGGTCGACGACGGAGCCGGGCACCCGAAGGACTTCAAACTCGACTGGTCCGACGAGGCCAAGCCCGGCGATGGTCCACAAGGGACGGACGCCGACCCCTACCGCCCCGGCCCGGACGGCAAGATCCACATCCGGGACGGCGAGCTCGAAATCACCGCCGAGCGGCCCGACGGCCCGGATGGTCCGACCGTCGTCACCGTCGAAGACGGCAAGGGCAACCCCACGACCTACACCCTCGGCGAGGAGCACAAACCCTCGGACGCGCTCGGGGACACCCCGGAAAAGAAGCTCGACGACCTGCCCACCCACCGAGGCACGCTCGAGGACCTCAAGCCGCACGACACCGGCGACCCGGCCGCGCACGCCGGCGGCGGCTCCGGCGACCCGGGCTCGCACGGTGGCGGCGACGGCTCGCACCACGGCGGCGCGGGCGGCCCGTCGGTGGCCGGGATCGGTGGCGGCTCGCACGGCGGGGCCGGCTTCTCGGGTGCGGGCTTCGACCCGGGTGGCGCCGGGCTGGGGGAGACGCCGATGTCGGGCGGCGCCCACACCGGTGCCGGGGCCGACCGACCACAACCCGCCGCCGCCTTCGCGCCCGCCGGCGCGTCCGGTCCGGCCGGCCAGGGGATGTCCGGGATGCCCGCTATGGGGGCCATGGGCGGCGGCCAGGGCGGCGGGGGCGGCGACACCGAACGCCGCGCCGCCTACCGGATCGAAGGCGCCGTCTTCGACAACCTCGGCGAGCCAGGACGGCGGATCCTCGGCTCCCTCGACGACGACGAAGACCCGCCGTCCGGCCGGACCTGGTAGGAGGACGCATGACCGACATCGCCGGGATGAAGGCCGAGCTCGACGGCCTCGTCCGCGAACAGGCCGATCGCCGTGCCCTGCGCGAACAGCAGGGCGAGGAGATCAAGGCGCGGTCGCACGAGCACATGACCAAGCAGGTTCAGGCGGCCGAGCGGTACGTCCAGCACGTCCGCGAGATGGCGCAGCGCAAGACGAAGGCGGGCTGGAGCACCGAGCGCACGCACGCCGAGCCGGCCTCCGCCTTCGCCGCGGAGGAGTACCCCGGTCCGGGCGGGTTCGCGCCGGCGGCGGGACCCGCGGGGCCCGTGCGGGACGAGCCCCGCGGCGCCCGCCGTCCCCGCGCCGCCGTCGAAGAGGACGAGGACTTCAACAACCCTTGGTGAACGGCCACCAGAGGTCGACGGCGATCTCGCGCAGCCGGACCGGGTACGTCTCCGCCGGGGCCAGGAGCTGCCGCAGCTCCGCCTCGAACTCCGCGAGGCGGTCGCCGAACAGGTGCGGCGCCGAACTCGAGAGCGAGAAGACGCCGGCGACCACCTCGTCGGCGGTCCGGGTGACCACCCGGCCCGGGACCGTGAACCGCCGCGGGCCGTGGAAGCCCGCGGCGCGGTAGATCTCCGCCTCGCCGCCGGGGGTGCCGGCCGGCAGCGAACCGCGGCCCGCGCGCCGCACCGGGCCGAGGTACCCGCGCACCAGCTCCGCGATCGCCGGGTGCGCGTCCTCGTGCGTCGACGCGTGCACGTGGGCGCAGACCCCGTCCGGGGTCAGCATGCCGTGCACCGCCGCGGCGACCCGGGGCCGGTCGAACCAGTGGAACGACTGGGCGAAGGTGATCAGCCGGAACCGGCCCAGCCCGGCCGGCAGTTCCTCCGCGCGCCGGTGCACCCACCGGCAGTTCCCGATCCCGGCGTCCGCCGCCGACCGGCCGGCGGCGGCGAGCATGTCCGCGTCCGCGTCGAGCCCCACCGCCTTCTCGAACGACCCGGCCAGCAGAAGCGTCAGCGATCCGGGTCCGCAGCCGACGTCGAGCAGCCGCCCCGTCCCGTCCAGTCCCAGCTCGGCGGCGAAGGCCGCGGCGAGGTCCGGGGGATACGCGACGCGGCCCCGCGCGTAGTACTCCGCACTGCCCGAATAGAGGGACGGATCCCATTCCCACGCGTCGGTCACGCTCCCAGCGTAGATACTCGGGCGTCATGGGCGACTCCGCGAACTGGTGGCGCGACGCCGTGGTCTACGAGGTCTGCGTACGCAGCTTCGCCGACGCGGACGGCGACGGCACCGGGGATCTCGCCGGTCTCCGCTCCCGCCTCGGCTACCTCGCGGAGCTGGGCGTCGACGCCGTGTGGACCACCCCGTGGTACCGCTCGCCGATGGTGGACGGCGGGTACGACGTCGAGGACCACCGGTCCGTCGACCCGCTGTTCGGCACCGACGCCGACGCCGACGCCGTCGCGCTGGTCACCGAGGCGCACCGGCTCGGGTTGCGCGTCCTGGTCGACGTCGTGCCGAACCACACCTCCGACCGGCACCGGTGGTTCCGGCACGTGACGCGGTTCGGGCGCGACGACGCCGGCGAGCTCGACCTGGCGCTCGGGACGCGGCGGGCCCGCGCCGCGCTCCTGCTGATGCTCGCCCTCCCCGGCGGCGCTTACCTGTACCAGGGCGAAGAACTCGGCTTGGCGGAGGTCGAGGACCTGCCCGAGGCCGTGCTCGCCGACCCGACGTGGGAACGATCCGGGCACACCCGGCGCGGCCGAGACGGCTGCCGCGTGCCGCTGCCCGCGCTGGGCGACGGCACGATGACCTGGTCGCCCGCGCCGGCGGGCGTGCTGTCGTTCACGCGCGAGCCCGGCTTCGGCTGCGTGGTGAACCTGGCGGCCGGGTCGTGCGAGCTGCCCGGCGACGCGCGGGTGCTGCTGGCGAGCGGGCCGCTCGGCGGCGGCCGCCTGCCGCCGGACACCGCGGTATGGCTCGCCGGGAGTTGAACAGACCCCCGCGAAAGAGTTCGGTGGAGCGTGGGAAACACAGCGTGTGAAACCCGGCGCGACGGGGTATCCGGTCGCGTTCGTTTCGCCGCCGAATGAGCCGGAGGTCTTCCGATGCCCGTGCGCACCGCCACCCCGTCCGCCGCCCCGCCCTCCCACGATGTCGTCGGCGTGGCCCTGGAAGTCCTGGTGGCGCAGGGACTGAGCCGTCCGGCCGCGCACGCGGCCCTGGTGTCGATGGCGAAGGAGAGAGGCGTGCCGGTGACGCGCTGCGCGGCGCTGGTCGTGGCCGCCGTCGACGGGAGGATCGGCTGATGGCGATCACCGGAGGGTTTTCCGGGGCCGGGAACGAGGATACCGCCTCGGTCGGCGGCGGCGTGCTGCTCGCCGTCGGGCTGGTCGTCGCCTTTTTCGGCTGGTGGTCGTGGTGGACCGTGGCGGGCCTCGCCGTGGCCGCCGCGGGTTCGCTGTGGCTCACCACAGCGAACCGGGACGAGTAACCCGTCCCGGACGGGGAATGCCTCTTCCACCCGATCATCGAGCGAGGAGGAGGCTCTCCATGGCGGAGAACGACGAGGACGTCATCGCGTTGCTGGAGCGGCAGCACCGGGAGATCCGTGCGCTGTTCGCGGCGCTGGAGACCGCGGAAGGCGACCGGCGGCCGGAGCTGTTCCACGACCTCGTGCGGTTGCTGGCGGTGCACGAGACGGCGGAGGAACTGGTCGTGCACCCGGAGATCCGGGACCTGGAGCCCGCGGCGAAGCCCGTCGTCGAGGCCCGGCTGGGCGAGGAGCACCGGGCCAAGGAACTGCTGACCACCCTGCAGACGATGGGGCCGGAGGCCGACGGGTTCGACACCCTGCTCGTCCAGCTGCGGGAAGACGTGCTTGCCCACGCCGAGCACGAGGAACGGGAGGAGTTCCCGCTGCTGCGGGCGCACCGCCCGCCGGAGCGGCTGCGGGCGATGGCTGCGACCGCCAAGCTGGCCGAAGCGGTGGGGCCGACCCGCCCGCACCCCGGTGCGGAGAGCGCGAAGGCGAACCTGCTGCTGGGCCCGCCGGCCGCGATCATGGACCGGGCGCGCGACCTCATCCGCGGCGCGCTGGGAGGCTGAGCGGGATGACCGAACCCGAGGACGAGGGCACCGATCCGGAGGAGTTCGCGGAGGAGGCGGGCACGGACCCGACCCCGCAGGAGGTCGCCGAATACGAGGAGCTGGCGAAGAAGAACCCGCCCTGGTCGTCGCCGGACTGAGTGGGTACTCCCTCCCCATGGCAGATGCCCCGGCCCGCAAACTGCGGCGCTACCGAGAGATGCGCGACTTCGACCGCACCGCGGAGCCGGCCGGCGGGGCCGCGGCCGGCGCGGACGGCCACCGGTTCGTGGTGCAGCGGCACCGGGCGCGCCGGTTGCACTACGACTTCCGGCTCGAGCTCGACGGCGTGCTGGTCAGCTGGGCGGTGCCGAAGGGTCCCACGCTGGACCCGAAGGCCCGCCGGCTGGCCGTGCACGTCGAAGATCACCCGATCGAGTACGCCGGTTTCGAGGGCGTCATCCCGCGCGGCGAGTACGGCGGCGGTGACGTCATCGTCTGGGACCGCGGGGTGTGGCGGCCCGTCGAGGCCGATCCGGTGCGCGCGATCGAGGCCGGGACCCTGCACTTCGACCTCGAAGGCGAGAAGCTGGCCGGCCGGTTCGTCCTGGTCCGCACCCGACGGGGCGACGGCGGGGACAAGGACCAGTGGTTCTTGCTGCACAAGCAGGACGAACACGCCCAGGCCGGCTGGGACGCCGAGGACCACCCGCGTTCGGTGAAGAGCGGCCGCACCAACGACGAGGTCGCGGCCGCCCCCGAAGCCCTGTGGCACGGCGACCGTCCGGCCGCGGAAGCGGAGGAACCGGTCGGCGGCCGGCAGGCGGCCACCGCCGACGAACTGGCGGCCCTCGACGCGCTGGGTGCCAAGGGCCGGTGGTCGGTGGCGGGCCGCGAGCTGGCGCTGACCAACCTGGACAAGGTGCTCTTCCCGGCGGCCGCCGACGGCGAGCCCGCCACCAAACGGGACCTCATCCGGTACTACGTCACGGTCGGGCCGGTGATGCTGCCGTACCTGGCCGGCCGCCCGCTCAACACCCACCGGTTCCCGCAGGGCGTCACCGAGGCGGGCTTCTGGCAGAAGGAGGTCCCGCAGCACGCACCGGACTGGCTGACCACCTGGCGCAACGAACATGCCCGGCCGGGGGAGAGCCGGCGGTACGTCGTGACCGACAGCGTCGCGACCTTGGCGTGGCTGGCGAACTACGGCGCGCTGGAGCTGCACGCCTGGACCTCCCGCGCCGCCGACGTCGACCACCCGACGTGGGTGCTGTTCGACATCGACCCGGGCCCGGAGACCACGTTCGAGCAGGTGCTGGAGCTGGCGCGGCTGCACCGCACCGCGCTCGAGCACCTCGGGCTGACCGGCCGGCCCAAGGTGACCGGGCAGCGCGGCATCCAGGTGTGGGTGCCGATCGCGCCGCACTGCACCTTCGAGCAGACACGCACGTGGGCGGAGACGGTGTCCAAGACGATCGGCCGGGTGCTGCCCGACCTGGTCAGCTGGGCCTGGACGAAGGACAAGCGCCGCGGCCGGGCGCGGCTCGACTACACGCAGAACGTGCTCAACAAGACCCTCGTCGCGCCCTACAGCGTCCGGCCCCGGCCCGGTGCGCCGGTTTCGGTGCCGCTGGAGTGGGACGAGCTGGACGACCCGGAGCTCGCGCCCGGCCGGTGGACGATCCGGGACGTCCCGGGCCGCTTGGCCGAGCACGGCGACCCGTTCTCGGTGCTGCGCGGCCTCGAACAGAAGCTGCCCGGCCTGTAGCCGGCACCGCCCGCGGGTCGGCAGCGGCCGCGAGCGTCATCCGGTAGGCAGCGAACCGCCGACGTGCCGGCCGGTAGCCCTCAGGCGTGGACGGTTTCCAGCTGCCGGGGCTGCAGCCGGTCGAGTTCCGCGCGGGACAGGCGCGGGCGGCCGCCCGCGTGCTCGGTCGTCGCGGCGGCGGCCGCGACGGCCAGGCTCGCCGCCGTCTCCAGCGGCCGTCGGCGGGTCAGCGCCGCGGTCAGGGTGGCGACGAGCGCGTCACCGGCGCCGGTGGGGTCGACGACGTCGGTCTCGACGTGCGGCACGAACCAGGTGCCTTCCGCACTGGCGAAGAGGTTCCCCTGCCCACCCACCCCGAGGACGACCAGGGAGGGTCCGCGCCGCCGGAGATCCGCGGCGGCGCGGACGGCCGAAGCGACGTCGTCCACCGGCTGCCCGGTGAGGAGCTCGGCTTCGTGGCTGTCGGCGCGCACGACGTCGGAGAGGGCCAGCAGGTCCGGGGTGAGCGCGTCGTCCTGCGGTGCCCCGTCCAGCACGACCCGGGTGCCCGCCGTGTGCGCGAGCCGGGCCGCCAACAGGGCCGCCGGGGCGGGCTGCTGCAGCTGCACGATGAGGGAGGCGGCCGCCGAAATCGGGGCGGACGCGGCGAAGACGTCGGTTTCGGTGAGCAGCGTCGGGTCCGGGACGTGCTCGAGGTAGCGGCGGCGGCCGTGCTCGTCGACGACGTCGACGAGCAGCGCCGTCTCGGTGTCCGCGCGGCGGATCACGTGCGAGGTCCCGATCCGGTCGGCGCGCGCCTGGGCGAGCAGGGCGTCCCCGGTGCGGTCACGGCCGACGACGCCGATCAGCGACACCGACACGCCGAGCTGGCTCAGCGCCACGGCCTGGTTCGCGCCCTTGCCGCCGAGCAGCTCCTGCCGGTGCCGGACCGGCGCCGACGAGCCCGCGTCCGGCGCCTCCGGGACCTCGATCACCAGGTCGCGGGCGATTTGCCCGGCGACGACGACTTCGCTGAACATCATCGGGACCACCGGTGGGTCATTGCGCCTCCTCGGATCATCGATCGGCTACCCCGGACGCGCCGCCGGGTAAACCGCTCGTTCGGGTCGGGTGGTTGCCGGGCGCCGTCGTGGGTAGCCCTGCCGCCATGAGCGACGACGGGAAGGTGGCCGAGCTGCGCCGGCTGGCCGCGGAGCGGTTCGGCTGGGCCGAGCTGTCCGCCGAGCAGGTCGAGGCGATGAGCGCGGCGTGGGACGGCCGGGACGTGCTGGTGGTGCTGCCCACCGGGGCCGGCAAATCGGCGATCTACCAGGTGCCCGCGCTGGTGCTGCCCGGTCCGACGGTGATCGTGTCACCGCTGCTGGCGCTGCAGCGCGACCAGATCGAAGGCTTGGACGCCGCGGCCGTCCCGGACGCCGTGGCGCTCGACTCGCGGCAGTCGGCGGGCGACCGGGACCGCGTGTGGGACGCGATCCGGGGCGGCACGGCGGAGTACATCTTCCTGTCGCCGGAGCAGCTCGCGAAGGACGAGGTCGTCGCCGGGCTGGCCGAGGCGGGGGTCTCGCTGTTCGTCGTCGACGAGGCGCACTGCGTTTCGGCGTGGGGCCACGACTTCCGGCCCGACTACCTGCGTCTCGCCCCGGTCGCCGAACGGCTCGGGCGGCCACCGGTCGTCGCCCTCACGGCCACCGCGGCCGCGCCGGTCCGCGACGACATCACGGCGGCGCTGGGCCTGCGGGACCCGGTGCGGGTGATCGCGAGCTTCGACCGGCCGAACCTGCACCTGGCGGTCGCGCGGTTCACCGAAGACGCCGCGAAGCGCGCCGCGGTGGTGGACCGCGTCGCCGCGATGCCCGGCAGCGGGCTGCTCTACACCGCGAGCCGCCGGGAGACCGAGGAGTACGCCGAGGCGCTGACGGCCCGCGGGGTCCGCGCCTTCGCCTACCACGGCGGGATGAAGGCCGCCGACCGCGACGCGGTGCACGAGCGGTTCGCCGCGGGGGAGACCGACGTCGTGGTGGCGACCTCGGCGTTCGGCATGGGCATCGACCAGCCCGACGTGCGGTTCGTGGTGCACGCGTCCGTCCCGGACTCGATCGACACCTACTACCAGCAGATCGGCCGTGCGGGCCGCGACGGCGAACCCGCCGGGGTGCTGCTCTGCTACCGGCCGGAAGACCTGGCGCGGCAACGGTTCCTGACCCGGTCGGCGCCACCGGAGGAGGAGCTCCGGGCGGTCGTCTCGGCGCTGCGGACGGGACCGCTGGACCGGGACGGCCTCGCCGAGGCCGTCCCCGGTCCGCCCGCGCGGCGGACCCGCGCCCTCGGCCTGCTCGAACGGTGCGGCGACGTGCTGACCGGGCCGGACGGCCGGTTCGCGCTCAGCGGCGGCGGCACCGGCGATGACGCTGGCGGTGACGACGACGCCGTCGTCGGGCGGGCGCTCGCAGCGGCTGAGCGGGCGGCCGAGCTCGTCCGCTCACGGGTGGAGATGCTGCGCGCCTATGCGGAGACCACCGGCTGCCGGCGCCGTTACCTGCTCGGGTACTTCGGCGAGGAACTCGCGACGCCGTGCGGTCACTGCGACACCTGCGAGGCCGGTGCCGCGGCCGCCGACCCGCCGCCCGCGGCGGAATTCCGCGCGGAGAGCGTGGTGCGGCACGCCGAGTGGGGCCGCGGCGTCGTGATGACCGTCGAGGCGGACAAACTCACCGTCCTCTTCGACGACGTCGGTTACCGGACGTTGTCGCTGCCGGTCGTGCGGGAGCAGGACCTCCTCGAGCGCTGCTGAGGGCAACCGGGTGAGCCGGTTCCGCCGGTTGGCCGTGCCGGGTCGCCGCTGCGCGTGGCCGGGCCCACAAACCGGCGCGCCGACGGAGGCAGACCACCGCGTTTTGGGGTAAATCAAGGGAACCAAAGACCGGTGGAGGTTCGGTGACCGAAACACTGATGAACGCGGCGGACCGCTGGAGACCGCTGACCGAATTGCTGCACGCCCTGCTCGAGCGGATCGCCGGCGAGCTGCCCGGCTGCCTCGGCACCGGCCTGACCGTCAGCCGCGGCGAGCGGCCGCTGCGGGTGCTGGCCGCGACGGGCGTCGCCGAGCACCTGCTGCCCGCTCAGCTGGCGCACGGCGGCCCGGTCGCCGTCGCGGACGCCACCGGTGAGCCGGTCACCACGGACCGCCTCTTCGGCGACGCACGCTGGCCGGCGTTGACGCGCGAGACCGTGTTCGACGGCGGTCCGGCGGCCGCGGCGATCCGCGGTGCCGTCGCACTGCCCGGGTTCTGGGACGACGACGGGGCCTTCGTGCTGTCGGCCACGCTCGACCGGCCGCCCGCCGCCGGCACCTTGGCTGTCCTGGAGCGGTACGCGAAGCTCACCGAAATGACTCTCGTGGTCGCCGAGACCGCCACCGCGGGCGACCCCGACCAGATGCTCGACCTGCTGGCTTCCCGCGCTGCCATCGAGCAGGCGAAGGGCGCGATCATGGCGGCCCGGCGGTGCCCGCCGGAGGAGGCCTGGCAGACGCTGCGCCGCGCCAGCCAGGAGTTCAACGTCAAGGTCCGCGAGCTGGCCGTCGCCCTCGTCGAGTACCTCGGTGGCCACGCGGCGGCCCAGCCGGAGGGCACCCGGGAGATCCGGCCCGGCGCCCCGGCACGCCACGCCGCGGAACGGCTCTGGTCGGCGTTCACGCCCGGCTCGCCGTGACGAAAAGCGTTTCCCGATCGGGTGGTTGGGTATCAAGACTCCGTCCTTGATCACGTCACTGGATCACGTCACTGCGTCGCCGGCCCCGAGCCGGCGCGGAAGGCCTGCCGAACCCGTGTCCCCCACCTTTCCGGTCCCCACCCGGTCCGCGCCCCTCACGGCGCGCCGGACGGCGTACCGCCCCGGTTTCCTGGTGCTGACCTTCGCCGGCGAAATCGATGCGCTGACCCTGCCGATCCTCGAGCGCGAGCTGGGCGCGGCGCCACCGGGAACGACCGTGGTGGACCTCACGCAGGTGGCCTTCGTCGGTCTGGCCGGCGCCCGCGCGCTCGCGGCCGCGGCGGAACGGGCCGGTGCGGAGCGACGGCGGTTCGGGGTGGTGGCGAACAGCCGGACCCTCGCGCGCCTGTTCCGGATCACCGGGCTGGCCGCGGTCGTCCCGATGTTCGCGTCACTGTCCGACGCCCTGCGGGAACTGTCTTCGGCCGAGGTGCACGACACCGCCTGCTGACGGCCGCCCGCCCGCTCAGCGGGGGAGCCTGCGGGCGATCAGCACGCCCGCGTCCTGCCGGAACGCGCCGCCGCCGTGCGCAAGGACGGCGCGGGTGAGCCGGCGGGCGATCTCCGGGGGCAGCTCGCCGGCGTCGCGGCCGAGGTGCGCGGCGATCCGGGCGCGGCCGAACGGCTCTCCGGCCCCGTCCGTGGTCTCGGCGACGCCCCGGGAGTGCAGTGCGAGCAGGTCGCCGGGTTCGAGCCGGACCTCCGTGACCGGGGGCGGCGCGCCGGCCGCGGCGAACTGCGGGACGGCGGGCCCGGTCGTGGGAACGGCTGCGCCGCGGCGGACGACCAGCGGCTCAGGATGCCCGGCGTTCACCCAGCGCAGGACGCCGGTGGCCAGGTCCAGCTCGGCGAGCACGCCACTCACGGCGGGGGCGTCCGGCAGGGCCGCCAGTTCCGCGGCGACCGCGGCGAACTGCTCGTCGAGGCAGGCACCGCCGTGGCGGACGGCGCGGTGGGCGGCGAGGGCGTGCACGACGGCGGTGGTCGCGCTGGCGGTGCGCACGCCGGAGTCGAACACCGCCAGCTGCGCCTGCTCCTCCGACAAGGCGTAGTCGAAGACGGTGCCGCAGAGGTCGTACGCCGGCTGGACGCTCAGGCCCACGACGACGCTTTCGGTGGCCGCGGTGAGCGGCGGCAGGCTCTGCCACAGCAGCTCGGCGGGGGAGCCGCGGTGACGGCGGCGGCGAAGGCGGTCCAGGCCGTCGCCGTACTGGGTGGTGACGGTGACGAGGTGCCCGAGCAGCGTGGCCAGCCACCGGCACTGCTCCCGCAGCACCGGGTCGTCCGGGTCGGCGTCGCCGGTCGGCACGATTTCCAGCACCCCGAGCCGTTCGACGCCGTCGAGCAGGACCGTCCACAAGGTACCTTCCCGCGTCACGGTGGTCCCGGCGCAGCGGAACACTTCGCCGCCGACGGTGGTCTCGATGTCGAGTTCCGCGGCGCCCGCCCGCACCGGCACGAGCGTCCGCTGGTCGTAGTCGGCCAGGTAGACGCCGATCTTCAGGTCGAGCGCGCGGCCCGCGTCGGCGACGACGGCCGGGAGCCGCTCGGGCGGGGCGCGGTGCGCGCCTTCGAGCAGGTCGACGAGCGCCCGGAGGGGCCCGTGCAACGGTTTCGCGTCCTCGATCGAGCGGCTGTAGGGCGCGTGGGCCGGCCCGGTCATCTCGTCGAGCCGTTCGTTGACGGCGTGGGCGAGCATGTCGCGGTCGATGCGGGGCAGCGTGACCAGCCCGTTGAGGTAGGCGTCCAGCTCGAGCAGGCTCAGGCTGCCGCCGAGCGCGAAGTACCGCATCCACAGCTGTTCCAGCGTCAGGTCGCTCCGGGCGAAGCAGGCGGCGAGCAGCCGTCGCTGGTCCTCCTCGGGCAGGGAACGCATCCGTCACCCTTCCCGAGGAGGACCGGCGACGGGGCCGACGAGGTGCGCGGCGGCCTCGGCCGTGCTGCCGCCGTGGGCGCCGGCCAGCGAGCGCAGGCGGTCGAACGCGGCGTCCTCACCGAGGCCGTCCCGGCCCATGAGGAAGCCCTTCGCCAGGGTGATCAGGTCACGGTCGCGCAGGGTGTCCTTGAACCGCTCGCTGAACCGGCCGGCCCGTTCGTAGGCGCGGGCGTTGGCGACCAGCACCGCGGCGCGGTCGGCGAACGTCACCAGTGTCCGTTCGTCGACGGGCCCGAAGGCTCTTGGAGCCGTCGCGTAGATCTTGATGGCGCCGTGACAGCCGTCTTCGGTGACCATCGGGGCGGTGACGACCGACCGCAGGCCCGAGCCGGCCACGGCGGCGCACCACCGGCTCCAGCGCCGTTCGCGGGCGACATCGTCGATCCGCTGCGGCGAACACCCGGCCAGCGCGGCCAGGCAGGGACCTTCGCCCAGCTCGTACTGCAGGGTGTCGGCCTCGCGCACCAACGGGCCCGACGCGCACGTCGTGTCGAAGCTGCCCTGGGTGTCGACGAGGGTCACCCCTACCCCCTCGGCGGCGGCGATCGTCGTCCCCGCCAGCGAAACGATCAGTTCCAGCACCGAATCCACGGTTTCCCGCGAGAGCAGCAATCCCGACATCCGGGCGGCGACCGTGGCCAGCTCGCCGTCCAGCGGCAGTTCGCCCGGCGTGGCCTGTTCCGACGACATGGCCGTTGATTACCAATCCGGGCTCACCGGTAAACGTGGTGCCGCCGCACCCCGTCGCCGGGAACTCGCTCGACGCCTCGCTTCCCCGGGAAAATATACAGGAAACCTGTACATCGAGCACTGAGCGTGTCAAGGTGCTCGGTGTCGGAAGAACCCGCTGGGAGGAGAACGTCATGCGCGCTGCACGCGCACGAATCGGGGCTGTTGCCACCGCGGCGGTCATCGTCGGCGGAGTCGTTTCGCCGTCGGCGGCGCAGGCCGACGTGGTGACGCGGGCGTACACGGGCACCTTGGCCGACGGCGCCGGCTGGGTGGCCGACGTGCCGGCCCCCTGGAACGGCACGCTCATCCTGTACAGCCACGGATACGGGCCGCTGGCCGCGAAGGACGCGCCCGACCCCGCCACCAAGCAGATCCTTCTCGGCGAGGGGTACGCCCTGGTCGGCTCGTCGTATTCGGGTCCGTCGCTGTGGGCACTGAAGTCGGCCGTCGACGACCAGTTCGGGGCGCTGCGCGCGATCGAGAAGACCGTCGGCCGAGCGCACCGCACCATCGCGTGGGGGACCTCGATGGGAGGGCTGGTGAGCGCGCTGGAATCCGAGGACGCGCACGGCCGGATCGACGGCACCCTGACCAGCTGTGGCCTGGTCGCGGGCGCGCTCAACCTCAACGACTACCAGCTCGACGGTGAGTACGCGGTGTCGCACCTGCTGGCGCCGAAGCCGATCAAGCTCGTCGAATTCCGGAACGACGGGGAGGCCGCCGAGACCGTCGACGCGCTCAACCGGGCCACCGCTGACGGCCAGCAGACCGCGCCGGGCCGAGCCCGGGTCGCCTTGGCTGCCGCCCTGGCCAACGTGCCCACCTGGTTCTCCGGTCCGGCCGCTCCGGCCCCGCACGACTTCGCGGCCCAGGAGGTGCAGCAGGAGCTCGCGCTCGTCGGCCCGGGTTGGGCCCGCTACGCGGGGGCCCGGCCGCAGATCGAGCTCGCCGCCGGCGGCAACAGCTCCGCCACCGCCGGGGTGGACTTCGCGACGGTGCTGCACCACAGCGTCCACGCCGACGAGGTACGCGCCCTCTACCGCGCGGCGGGCTTGGACCTGGACGCCGACCTGGCGAGCCTGACCCGCCACGCCGACATCCACGCCGACCCGAAGGCCATCGCCACCCTCGCCCGCACCTCGACGCCGTCCGGTCACCTGGCCGTGCCGGAGCTGAACATCCACACCACCGACGACCAGCTGGTGCCGGTCGAGCAGGAGAACTGGTTTGGCCGTCAGGTCGCCCGGGCCGGCAAAACCGCGCTGCTGCGCCAGGCCTACGTCCGCGGCACCGGCCATTGCGCCTTCCAGCCTGCCGAGACGATCGCGGCCCTGCACGCTCTGGAGCACCGCATCGGCACCGGCCGGTGGGACGAGGTCACGCAGCCGGCCGCGCTCAACGCGGCCGCGGCATCGCTGCACCTTCCCGGCAGCGACCAGGCGCGTTACGTGCCCTTCCGGGCACCGCTCCTGGCCGGCGGACTGGGCGAGCCGGGGCGTACGTCCTTTTAGAACGGGGCTGGAACGGGGAGCTGCTAGTGCGGGAGTGAGTTCGACAGCGCACCGCGGCAGGCGGTCACGTAGCGGCGCAGGTCGTCCGCCTCGTCCGCGCCCAGCGGGGACAGCATCCGCTCCTCCACGGCCGCCACGTCCGCCCGCACCCGATCGAGCAGCTCCCGGCCCGCCGCCGTGAGCCGCAGGACCCGGCGGCGGCGGTCGCCGGGATCCGGGTGCCGCAGGATGAGGCCGCGGCCCTCGAGCACGCCGACCATGTCCGCGGCGCTCTGATCGGTCACGAACGCGTTGCGGGCGAGCTCGGCCGTGCTCAGGTCCGACCGGCGCTCGAGGACCGTCAGCGCGGTGTACTGCAGCGGCGTGACGGACACCGGCCGCAGCGCCTCGTCCAGCCGCGCCCGCACGGCCAGCTCCAGTTGCTTGACCAGGTACAGCATGGACGGCAGTGCCTTGGCACGCGGGTCGTCGGAAGTGGCGGGTCCGGTCACCCGCTCATCTTCCCCGACGGCGGAACCGCCGGGAAAGCAGCCAGGAAACCGGTCCACCTGGCCGGGTCAGGTGAGACGCGCGAGCCAGTCGTCGGTGTCGCGGTGGCGACCGAGGCCGACGGCGTCGAATTCGTCGTGGTGGTGTCCCTTGTGGACGCCGAGGCGTCGGAGGGCCCGGGAGATCGGGCTGCCGTCGGCGGGAAACGGCTGGTTTTCGGCGAGGTGAAGGGGGCCGAGGACACCGTGTCCGCCGTCCCACACCTGGGCGTTCTGTGAGCCTGTGCCGCCGAAGTAGTCGGCTTCGAGGTAGGCGACGGGACCGGTCGTCGAACAGGCGGCCAGTGCGCGGTCGAACCCGGCGGGCATCTTCCAGAATCCGCGGGACTTGGGCCCGCCGGCGACGGTGACGGCGTCGAAGAGCGCGTCGGTCATCGGGAGCAGTGACAGGTGCTGTCCCAGTGGCACGATGTGTGCCTCCTCGATGGCGCCGACCAGGGTGCTCAGCACCGGCTGGGCGGCGACGACGGCTTGCAGGTCGTACCCCATGCCCTCAAGCCTTCGGTGTGTCGGGTGGTCGCGGCGGTGTCTCATGGGTCGTGCGCAGCCACTCACCCGGGGTGGCGTAGTCAGCGTCAGTGAGGCCATGGCGGGGGTCGACACGATGGAGCAGGGCTTCCCCACGATGGTGCGCGGACACCCAGGCCCGATCGGTCTCGGTGATCTCGTCGTCGATCCAGGCGAAGGCGCGCCCTGCTGCCCAGTCGACGAGGGCACGGGTCTTCCAGTGCAGCCCGTTGCGCTCCTCCGGCTCGTCGGTCCCGGATGGCTCCGGCCAGTCCACCACGGCCAACTGCGGCAGGCCGATCAGTGGCGCGATGCACTCGTTCGCGTCGGCCATCCAGGTCGTTGCCCAAGTCAGATCACCCGGTAGCGCTGCCAGCCGTCGTCCGTGATCGGGGTTGATGCGGGCCAGGAGCGGATTCGAGCCGGCCGCCGGCCGCTCCGGATCCAGCTGGTAGGCCGGATACTGCTGCGACGGAGCGCCGAAGGGGAGGAGCGGCCCGTCGACGTCGAGGAAGATCAACGGACGCTGTCCCGAACCGGTCACGGTTGCACGATAGGCGATTCCGTCGATCTCCGGGTAACGCGCAGCGTCGCCCAGACCACCTTGCCGCCGGCCCAGGACCGGCTGCAGCCCCAGACGCGGGCGGACTGCGCGACGAGCTTGATGCCGAGTCCGGGGTCTGTTGCCGTCCGCTGTTCGCGGAGCTGGGCCGGGCGCGGGTCTTCGTCGGCGACGGCGATCGTGCAGATCCCGCGGCGGAGGTCGATGCGGACCTCCGGGCGGGAGCTGGTGTGCTGCAGCGTGTTCTCCACCAGTTCCGTCACGATCACGAGCGCGTCGCCGAGGAGTTCCGGGATGGTCCACGCCTGGCACCGCTCGGTGACGAAGTCGCGGGCGAGCGCCGCGGTCGTGTCGGCGCGGGGGAACGCGCGGACCGCGCGCCGGCGTACCGGGTCGCCGAACCCGTGCTCGGCTTCGGCCGCATTGCCGTGCACCGGTGCGTACCGGGCCACCGGCGAACGGCGGAGGATCTCGGCCTGGTCCGGTCGCCGGGTGACCAGAGCGAACGGGATGCCCGGCCAATCGCCCAGCCGCATCGCCACGAGCGCGAAGACGCTGAGCTGCGCGTCGCCGGCGAAGCCGAGCTCGGAGACGTCGGCGATCAGGCCGTCCGGCGCTTCGGTGGCGGCCTTGAGCAGACCGTCGCGCACGGTGGGGTGGGTGCGCAGGTCGAGGGTGCCGGTCAGGGTGAGGACCGTCGAGCGGGCCCGCGGGATGAGTTTCATCCGGACTTCGGCCATGGCCCTCGCCTTCCATGACCGCACGACGCGGCCGCAGTTCCATGCCAGGGGAGTGGCTCGTCAGTCCAGACTAACCGTTCCGCGCCGGAAGGATGCCCGCGGCAGCCGTGCTTAGGGGCTCCTTGGCTGGGTATGCGTGGCCGCAGTGATGACCGCCGGACGAACCATCCGGTCCCCGACGGCGGCGGGCAAGGAGGGAAATACCATGTCAGCAGCCACCCACACGCACACGCGGACGCCCGTGCAGGTTGCCGCAGCTGTCGTCTCGGTCGTCTTCCTGCTGGTCGGCGTGCTGGGCTTCGTCCCGGGCGTCACCACGGACTACGACCAGCTCGGCTTCGCCGGCCACGACTCGATGGCGATGCTGCTGGGCGTGTTCATGGTCTCGGTCCTGCACAACATCGTGCACCTGCTGTTCGGGGTCGTCGGCCTCGCCGCCGCCCGCACCGCGCGCGGCGCCAAGTCGTACCTCGTCGCCGGTGGGGTGGTCTACCTGGTCCTCTGGCTGTACGGGCTGGTGATCGACCACGGCAGCGACGCGAACTTCGTGCCCGTCAACAACGCCGACAACTGGCTGCACCTGGTCCTGGGCGTCGGCATGATCGCCCTCGGCCTGCTCACCGGCCGCGCCGCCCGCGGTCCGGGGCTCCGCTAGGCACCACGCGCCACGTGGGTGATCAGGGGCGTCGGGGGGCGGGGGGGATTGGCGCCCCCCGCCCCCGTCCGGCCCCACCCCGAGGGCCCGGAGGGGCGGGGGGGGGGGGGGGTAGGGGGCCGGCGG
>NZ_JBEZYB010000092.1:20968-28477 GCF_040638285.1 Amycolatopsis sp. NPDC026612 | reverse complement strand
AGCCGGCCACCAAGCGTCACGCTACGATCAACCCTTCGAGCCTGCCCGGGCTCGGTGACAGACAACAGGACCTGCACCAGACCCGGAGCGCATCACCCAGGCGGGCCAGCTCGACGGCACGCTGACGGAACTCAGGCGGGTGTGGTGCAGGCATCGGAACATCCTCCCTGGTGACCGGCGGTCACCTCAGGTGAGGTGTCCGGACAACCGGGGGAAGCTCACTACCACTTAGTTGACAAACAAACACTGTCCAACCAGCACGACTGATGCGCAATTCGCCTCCACGGGGCGATTTGGAGTCGCGTACGCGCACAATCTTCTCAGCGAACGCCACTTCCAAGCACTTGGGATCCGAGGTCGGACTGCACTTGGACGTTCGAAGCCAGCGTAAACCTCGGCCATCAGGAGCAATCGCGGGTGCAACAAATCGTTCACACATGGGCCCTCCTGGCCGACATTCGCCCGGGAGTTCACCCGGCCGACAGACGAGTCTCGCGTTGCACGATCCTAACCTTCATCTGGTGGTCTTCCCGCCACGAATGGGACGTTTGCCTGCCTGGAATCGACGCGGAGACCGCTGACGAGTGAGTCGGTATCGTCGGTCACGACTGGATGCCCTACAGCACCGCGAAGGACGATGGTTCTCATGATCAGTCACCGTGACAGTCCGGGTTGCAGGACCATGTCGCGATTCCGGTGGCTCCTTGCGAGAGCGCTGCTCTGACTGGGTGAAGTTACAGCGGTTACCTGGATGCTCCGTGGCGGTCATGCGATGCATGATCTGTGGACTCGCAAGCGACTATCAACTCGATTTCCGGAAGCGTCGTGGGCACGGTGGTCCAGGCAGGATCGATCACTCAGTCGATGCTGCCGGCGTTTTCCGTGCCCATCCCCCGTCAGTTGCCCCCAGGCGTGCGGGATTTCACCGGCCGAGCCAAGGCGCTGGCCGATCTAGACGTTGCGCTGTCCGCCTCGGAGACCGGCTCCGCGGTGGCCGTGGTGGAGGGCATGGGCGGTGTTGGGAAGACATCGCTGGTGACTCACTGGGCGCACCGCGCGGCGGACCGGTTCCCGGACGGCACGCTGTTCGCGAACCTACGTGGCTACGGACCGAGCGCACCGCTAGAGCCTGCGGTGGTGCTGAGTGGGTTTGTCCAAGCTCTGGGGGTCAGCCCGGGGCAGGTCCCCGCTGACAAGGACGCCCTGGTCGGGCTGTACCGGTCGTTGCTGGCCGACCGGCGGGTCCTAGTGGTGCTGGACAACGCCGCGTCGGCCGAGCAGGTGCGTCCGTTGCTACCGGGAACCACCGGATGTGCGGTCGCGGTCACTAGCAGAACGACGTTGACCGGGCTGCGTGTCACGGACGGGGCGATCGGGGTTGCGGTGGCGCCGATGCCGGCGCGCGAGGCGACGGTGCTGGTGCGCGGTGTCGTAGGTGGGAGACGGGCGGATACCGAGGTAGCGATGGTCGCGGAGCTCGTGGCGCTGTGCGGTGGTTTGCCGCTCGCGGTGCGAGTCGCGGCCTGCCGCGCAGCCTCGGAGCGTCACGGCGGTGTGGCCGGGGTGGTGGCCGGCCTGCGGAACCAGCGCGACCGGGTGATGGGCCTCAGCGTGTCCGGCGACGAGCGCAGCGCGGTCCAGACGGTGTTTGACCTGTCCTATCACCGCCTGACGGTGGAGCAGGCACGCGTGTTCCGGCTTCTGGGTCTGCATCCTGGTCCGGAGTTTGGTGTGCCAGCGATCGCGGCGCTGACCGATCTCGGGGAACGGGTGGCCTATCGGATGCTGGAGGACCTGGCGGATCTGCACCTGGTGGAACCGGTGGGAACCAGGAGGTACCGGTTACACGACTTGCTGCACGCCTACGCCGTCACCCGGGCTGAAGCCGACGAACCTGGGAAGAGCCGTAAACGAGCGACGTGGGCCGTGGTGACCTGGTATGCGCAAGCCGCCGATGTTGCCGATCGGGTGGCGTTCCCGGCGTTACCGCGGGCGCAGGTGGAGCTGCCGCGGGTCGCACCGGTTCCGGTATTCGATCGCGAGGAGGCGCTGGCCTGGTTCGACACCGAGCTGCCGACACTGTCCGTGGCGGTGCGGATCGCGCACCGGGAGCAGGTGTGGGCGGCTGCGGTCGTGCTGGCCGGTGTCCACCGTGTGGTGGTTTCACAACCTCGCGCGTGGTGGCCATCGCGGCTGGCCGCGGAGACTGCGGGGGTTGCCGCGGCGCGGGCGGGAGGGTTTCGGCAGGCTGAGGCGCTGCTGCTGTTGAGGTTGGCCGACAGTCATCGCTTGGTGCAGTCGTGGGACGAGGCTTACGAGCACTGTGAGCAGGCGCTGCGGCTGGGCCGCGAGTTGGAAGACGTCATGACGATCTGCAACGCGACCAGTGGGCTGGGGCTGGTTCGGTTGTCCCAGCAGCGCTATACCGAAGCCTTGCAGCACTACCTGGACGCGTTGCCGATCAGCCAGGCCACCGGCCAGCCGCGGCTGGAGGCCGTGGTGGAGTGCAACCTCAGCGAGATCCGGGTGGCACTGGGCCAGTATGGGCAAGCCCTCGAACACGCCGAGCGGGAGCTGGTGCTGCGATGTCAGGCCGGTGACGAGCTGGGTGAGGCATACGCGCTTTACGGGATCGCCCTCGCTCGATGGAAGCTGGGCGATCACCAAGTCGCGATCGACACCGGCGAGCGTGCCGTGGAGAAGTTTTCTGCTTCTGGGGCGACCAGCCGGTTCGCTGTCGGCGCGCTGGAGTTGCTGGCGTCGGTCCACACCGAACTCGGACTGCACGACCGGGCGATCCACACGTTGCGGGCTATGCACGCGTTAATGGTCGAGTTCGGTGACCCGCGAGCGGATGAGGTGGTGCTGCGGCTGCGTGACCTGGAGGCCGCAGCACCACCGGAGTCAGCCGCAGGTGGGACAGGCGGGGAGGGGTGAGTCCAGCCCGACCCGCTGACCTTGGTCCAACCTGACCAGATTCCAGCCGAACTCACCGTTGGCGGGGACGGCCGGCGCGCCGGTGATCAGGCTCATCGTGACGTGGGCGGCATGCACCCCAGTCGTGACTGCCGTGATCACGTTGGACGCGTGTGCTCGGGTGCGACCGGCTCCGGGGGACCAGAACGTCACTGCCGGCCCCGCGGCCAGTTCATGCTGACGTGCGATCTGCCCGCAGTCGTGGCAGGGCCCGGTACCCGGCCGATAGAGCCCGACGCTGACGCGCGGACCTTCGTAGCCGCCGTGCACCCACGCCGTGCCGGTGTCCTGGCACGCCGCGGCAGTCCAGAACCGGATCTCGGACGGCGTGTCCGCAGCCATCAGCAGTACGTCACACTCGGTGGCCAGCGCCCGCAGCATCGCGGTGCCGTCGACGCGCTGGAACCCGCCAGTGACCCGCACCTCGCTGTTGTGTTCCCGGAGTCGCTGCACCGCGGCCTGGACCTTGGGAAGACCGAGGTCGTTCTCGGTGTAGAGGATTTGGCGGTTGAGGTTGGACAGCTCGACCACATCGTCGTCGACGCAGTGGATCTGGCCGACACCGGCCAGCGTCAGTGCCAATGCGGCGGTGGCGCCGACTCCGCCGACCCCGATGACGGTGACCCGTGCCTGGGCCAGGAGCATCTGGACGTCCTGCGCGGAACGCCCAGGTGTCCGGTCGATCCACCGCCACAACGCCAGAGCACTCTGATGGCGTCCGCCCGAGGTGATTGGCTCGGGTTCGTGCAGGTATCCAGCGGTGTGCAGGTCGTCGATGGCTTCGCGCACGTCGGCTGCAGGATGGGTGGGGTAGCGGTGGACCAGGTCGGCGACCACCTGGTCCACTGTTCGGGTGCCGTCGAGAGACTCCAGCAGCGCCCACACCCACCCGTCTGGATCGTCGATCTCGGTACCGATGCCGGGCACGGTGCCACCGATCACGATGCGGTCCTCGCCGTAGCGGACGGGCCGGTGCTCGAATTTGATCACGGGGTGAAGCATGGAGGTCTCCACTCAGTGTCAGGTGTCGGTGTTCTTCGGTTCGCAGAAGGACGTCACGCGCGGAATGTCGCGGAACTCGATCACCGTCACCACCTCCCTTCCCTGCTCGCGAAGTCGACGCAGAGGCGCCTGCCGGCCGGGGACGCAGGACACAGGCAACGCGGCTGGGCAGAACTGTCCGGGTCAAGCGGGTGGCAGTGGTGATCGCTCATGGTGTCTGTCCCTGTCTTTGCTGATCGTTTTTGCTCCGACGGTGACCACGATCGGAGACTTGCCCGCTCAACTGTCGCGTTCGCGGACTTGTCACATAGCGTCATCCGGCATTCGAACTCGACGAAATCGATCATCACCACACCCTCCTTTTCT
The DNA here is from genome assembly GCF_040638285.1 of Amycolatopsis sp. NPDC026612. Classification (NCBI taxonomy): domain Bacteria; kingdom Bacillati; phylum Actinomycetota; class Actinomycetes; order Pseudonocardiales; family Pseudonocardiaceae; genus Amycolatopsis; species Amycolatopsis sp. NPDC026612. The sequence goes on along the minus strand of NZ_JBEZYB010000092.1, from coordinate 24,133 downwards.
CTCAACGACATCGCGATCAAAGCGTTTGCCTCTCAGGCAACCCTGCCCGGACAGCCCGCCGTCGGAACAGAAGACATAGAAGCCCTGAACTCTCATCGTTTTCCGCTCGCTTCTGTACTCTTTATGGGACTTACGAAGCACGATTGGCGGACCCCACCAAGAACGGCGTCACAGTCAGGGAGCAACCACGGACAGGTGACCACCCGATTGGGTGAGTACCGCCTTCCTGATGTCCTAACTGTCGCTGGTCCACTGGAACGCTTCGCTCCGGTATCGTCGGCCTGACAGGAGGCAGCGAAGCAGATTCCGGACATCTCCGGACACTGGTCCCATCGTCCGTGCTTGAAGACCCTGCCCTGACACTCGACCCGGACACGTCCGGACACCAAGAACGTTCACGAAGGCCAGGTGGAAAGTGGCGAGAGATGAGCAGCCGACGGGGGTGAACGCGGACATCCGGGGGTGGTTCACAAAGAACCTCGAACACCTGCTTCACCAGGCAGGATCCCCCAGCATGCGCGATCTTGCACGCAGTACCGCAGCCGATGCGCGGCCTGCCCACAGCGTGTCCGAGGTGGCACGCCAACTAGGCATCGAACCCCGCCCGCTGCCATCCAGCACGATCCATGATCTCGTGCGAGGCAAAGTGACGTCCGCACCGGATGCCTGGACCCTGTCGATGTTCGTGCTGGCCTGCGCCTGCTGGGGACATCACCACGGATCCCCCGTGTTAAACGAGTTCACTCCGTCCGGGCTGCGAACGTTGCTAGCACGATGGCAGCAGCGCCGAGCCGATTACGACGACCTGCTTCGTCACCCCGTCGCCGACGTTGCTTCCACCTCCTCGACGCCAATCCGGGTCGGAGTCGTGCCGTTGCAAGCCGACCGGTTCCAGCAACGTGGCATCGCTCTGCAGCTGGACCGTGCAGTGGAGGAACATGGCACCGTAGTTCTTACTCAAAACCGAAACATGACCGTGCCGGCCGCAGCCTCGGGCAAAGCGGCCACGACGGTGCTTGCCGGCACCGGGGGTGTCGGCAAGACCCAGCTCGCCGTCGACTTGGCGAACCGCGTCTGGCTGGACCCACGTGTACATCTCGCACTCTGGGTTCAGGCCGACTCCCGCGCAGGCATCGTGGTCGCCTACGCTGAGGCGGCCTCTCAGTTGCTCGGGACTAATAGCGACTCCCCCGAGGAGGCAGCCCAGCAGTTGCTGACCTGGATGGCGACTACACCTCGACGCTGGGTGGTCATCCTAGATGACCTCCAGCGGCCTGAGGACCTACGCAGCCTATGGCCACCTGTTCACCAACACGGGCAGGTTGTAGTCACCACTCGCCGCCGTGACCCCAGTCTGCGCCGCACCGACCGCGTCCTGCTCGACGTGGACGTCTTCACTCCAACCGAATCCCTGACCTATCTGACCGCCAAACTTGCCGAGCACAGCCACCTCCTTGTCGGTGCGAGCAGCCTCGCCAGCACTCTTGACCACCTTCCCCTTGCTTTGGCCCAGGCAGTCGCGTACATGATTAACCGCAACCTCACTTGCGCCGAGTACCAGACCCGGTTTCTTGACCGCGAGCAAGCCTTCGCCGACGTTCTCCCTGACGACGGCGAACTTCCAGATGACCATCAACGAACAGTCGCGACCACTTGGTCCTTATCCATTGACCTGGCAGATAGCCTTAAGCCCCAGGGCTTGGCCCGTCCACTATTGGAAGCGATCAGCCTCCTTGATCCCGCAGGAAGCCCTACTGGGCTGTTCAGAAACCATCACATACTAAAACTCTTAACACAGACGCAACAGAAACCGGTCACCCCAGATGCAGTAACTGACAGCCTGCATGTCCTGCACCGACTGAGCTTGATAAATTTTGATTCCGCTCATCCTCTCCAAGCCGTCCAGGCGCACGGTTTAGTGCAGCGCGCCGTTCGCGACGCTACAAGCACTGAACAGCTCACAAATTTGACATCTGCTACAGCAAATGCACTGCTGGACTTGTGGTCCGAGGTTGACTCCGCCAACACTGCTGCGATCACTGCACTACGATCAAACGCCACAATTTTGCATGCTAACACCATGCCAATGCTGTTGCAGCATAACCCACACCGACTCTTGATCCGAATTGGGGACTCCATTGGCGATGCCGGCCTCGTCGCTGACGCCATTACATACTTTAGCAATCTAAAAGAACAGGGATGCACCCAGCACAGTCAAGGCCACCCTTTCATTCTAATCGTCCGCGATAGCCTTCTCCGATGGCAAGGGGAGATCGGTGATCTTACTGAAATCATAATAGAATACGAACGGCTCACCCAAGATCAAGCACGATTACTCGGCCCCGATCACCCCGACGCCCTCACAACGCGGAACAATCTCGCCGATCGAAGGGGGCAGGCCGGCGATCTCGCTGCCGCCGTCACCGAATTCGAGCAGCTTCTTGCGGATCGGTTACGAATCCTTGGCGATGACCACTCCGACACTCTGACCACCCGCAGCAACCTCGCTTACTGGCGCGGGAAAGCCGGTGACCTGACAGGCGCAATTACTGATTATGAAATGCTCGTCCAGGATCAAACGCGGTTACTCGGCGCCGACCACCCCAGCACTCTCACCAGCCGCAGCAATATCGCGAATTTGCAGGGAGAAGCCGGCGATGTCACGGGCGCGATCACTGAATTCGAGCAGCTTCTCGCCGAGCGCACACGAGTACTCGGCTCGGATCATCCAGAAACTTTCCTCAGCCGCAGCTATCTCGCCGATTGGAGAGCGGAAGCCGGCGATCTTGCTGGCGCGATTGCCGATTACGAGAGGCTTCTCATCGATCATGTTGGGTTAATGGGCCCGGATCATCCAGATACTCAAACTACTCGTAACAACCTTTTTTACTGGCGGGGCGAGGCCGGCGATACGGCTGGCGCGATTGCCGGCTACGAACAACTCCTCGCAGATCGGACACGAATACTCGGCGACGACCATCCCGAGACCCTCGCAACACGTAACAACCTCATCCACTGGCGAGGAGAAGCTGGTGATACCGCCGGGGCGGTCGCTGGCTACGAACAACTCCTCGCAGATCGGACACGAATACTCGGCGACGACCATCCCGACACGCTGATCACCCGCGGCAATCTCGCCGACTGGCGAGGCGAGGCCGGTGACGT
>NZ_JBEZYB010000092.1:0-20874 GCF_040638285.1 Amycolatopsis sp. NPDC026612 | reverse complement strand
GTGACGTAGCAGGCGCGACAGCCGAGTACGAACAGCTCGTCGAGGACCGAACACGCATCCTCGGCCCCGACCACCCCGACACCCTCACTACACGCAGTAACCTCGCCGACTGGCGAAGCCAGGCCGGTGACGTAGCAGGCGCGACAGCCGAGTACGAACAGCTCGTCGAGGACCGAACACGCATCCTCGGCCCCGACCACCCCGACACCCTCACTACACGCAATAATCTCGCGAACTGCCGAGGCGAGTGTGGCAATGTCGTAGCAGCCATTGCCGAATACGAACAACTTCTCGCAGATCAAGTACAAGTCCTTGGCTATGACAATCCCACGATCTTCACCACACGAAACAACCTAGCCTACTGGCGAAGCCAGGCCGGTGACGTAGCAGGCGCGACAGCCGAGTACGAACAGCTCGTCAAGGACCGAACACGCATCCTCGGCCCCGACCACCCCGACACCCTCACTACACGCAATAATCTCGCGAACTGCCGAGGCGAGTGTGGCAATGTCGTAGCAGCCATTGCCGAATACGAACAACTTCTCACGGATATCCTTCACGTACTCGGTCCCGACCATCCCCAGACTCTTACAGTACGTAACAATCTTGCCCGTTGGCGGAGGCGAGCCGCAGATTTCACTGATGCAGTTGTCGAGTACGAGGAACTTGTCGATGACAGCAAGAGAATCCTCGGTCCCGACCATCCCGATACATTCATATTTCGCGACAATCTTGCTAATTCGCGAGCGCAGTCTGGAGACATTACTGCCGCGATTATCGAATACGAGCAGCTCTTAGCGGAGCGAATTCAGACGCTTAGCGAAGGCCACCCTGATATCTTCAAAACCTGGACTGAACTTGCATATTGGAAAGGCCGCTCCGGCGACGCCGGCGGCGCAATCGACGCATACGAAAAACTTCTCGCCGAACAGGTTCGATCGTTTGGCGCCGACCACGTCGACACGTTCGCGACGCGGGACATATTGGTTAGGTGGACGGGTGATGCCGGCGATGTGTCCGAAGCGATCGCCAGATGCGAGCAGCTTCTCCAGGATCGAATTCGAGTACTCGGCGCCAACCACGCCGATACCCGCACAACCCGTACCAACCTTGCGCACTGGCAAAGCCAGTTCGACACAGCCAACGCGATCGCCGAGTTACAGCAGATTCTCACCGAACAAATTCGCACACTCGGCGCCAGCCACCTCGACACTTTCGCAACGCGTAATAGGATTGCCATCTTGCGAAGTCAACTTGGCAATACAAAGAATGCAATTTCCGAATTCGAAAAACTCCTCGAGGACGAAACTCGCGACCTCGGCGCTGACCACCCCCTGACCCTCGAAACACACAACACCTTCGAAGATTGGCTGCAGCAACAGCTTCAAACGAGACCCGTCGAGCCATGATTTTTCCAGATTTGAAAGGTGGATTGCCGCTCTACTGGACCTCAATTTGGCCGCCTGTCCCAGCTAGGACACCACACGACGGACTAATAGTGTTCCGGCATCGGTTCCAGATCGGCCGTGCGCGACGCATTCAACCCGATGCAGCTGCTGACGGTGATGTTTCGCCCGACCTCCTGCCAGTTGTACATCGTGGCGCCCCTCGGCCACGCAGACCGCTGGGAGAACCGCCCCACTCCAAAAGTCTGTTCCGAGTCCGAGGCAGAAGCGGTCCTTCGCGCGAGCTGGTGTTTTTGAACCGCTTCCCAGCGCTTGCGCCACTTGAGCGGGTCTTCGCCGCAGGCACGGACATACGCCGCGACCGTCTCCCAGGTGGCCAGGTGATCACCCCCGGCAGCTTCGGACAGAGCAGTTCGAGACTTCCCGGTCTACCGTGCCATCTGCAGGTACTTCGGATCCCCGGCCTTCGTCCGCAACGTCCGCAGCTCGTGGGCGAATTGCTGCACCGGACCCGCGGTCGGATCGAGTTCACGTCCGGGACGTGGCACGAGTTAACCCCTCCTGATCGGTAGACCGTCGCCTCATGCGGTAAACCGTCGCCGACATCGGGAAGCGTGTTACGCGGTTAGACCGGATGAGCGACCAAATCCCCCTGTCCGGCCGAAGGAATCCGGTGAACACCGAGCTAAGAGCGTGTCTTACGTGGTGATCGGTCGCTGATGAGCGATGATCTTGGCTGTGGTTGACCGGTTGTTGTTGCGGTTGGTGCCGGACGAGCTGTGGGCGCTGACGGAGCCGTTGATCCCGGCGTTCCAGTCGCGTCCGCAGGGCGGCGGCACGACGCCGCTGGACGCTCGGGCGGTGTTCACCGCGATCGTGTACGTGCTGACCAGCGGCTGTGCGTGGCGGGATCTGCCGCCGTCGTTCGGGGTGCCGTTCCAGACCGCGCACCGCCGCTTCGGCCAGTGGACCAAGGCCGGGCTGTGGCGGCGCTTGCACCATGCGCTGCTGGACGAACTTGGCAGCCAGGGCCTCATCGACTGGAGCCGCGCGATCGTGGACGGTGCCTGCGTGCGGGCGAAAAAGGGGGATCCCTGACCGGTCCCAGCCCAGCCGACCGCGGCAAGCCCGGCTCGAAGATCCACGCCCTGTCCGACCGCGCCGGACTGCCGCTCGCCGTCGCGGTCTCCGCCGCCAACACCAACGACTCCTACGCGCTCAAACCACTGGTGATGGCGATCCCCGCGATCAAGTCCCGCCGCGGTCCGCGGCGGCGCAAGCCGGCCAAGCTACACGCGGACAAGGCCTACGACCAACCGGACCTGCGGCGCTGGGTCCGTGACCGCGGCATCAAGGTCCGGATCGCCCGCAAAGGCATCGAATCCAAGGACAAGCTGGGCAAGCACCGCTGGGTGATCGAACGAACCATGGCCTGGTTCACCGGATACCGCCGCTTGACCCTGCGCTACGAACGCAAAGCCGAGCACTTCCTCGCCTTCCTCATACTCGGAGCCGGCCTCACCTGCTACAAGAAACTCCGCAAACTCACCACATGAGACAAGCTCTAATACTGCAACGACAGTTCGTGATGGCCTCGTCGTCTGTAGTGACTGGCACGCGCTCGGGCTTGGCTGATTCGTCGCCATCGCGACCAGTGCAACGCATGCTGGATTGCGTGCCTGATCGGCGCGGTGACGCGGTTGAACAGCCTGCGGATTTCGTTGGAGGTGAGCGATATCAGGTCGGGCGTGGACCCCCTTTTTCGCGGCGTCTCGCGTGAGGACGAGGAATGCCGCCGCTGCCATGGAGAGAGTGATATGCCGATACCATGCTTCGTATCGGCGGACTTGGTAGTGGTCGAGCCCTGTTTCGTTCTTCGCAGTTTGGAAACTTTCTTCGATCGCCCAGCGGCTTCCGGCGACCCTCACCAGTTCGCGAAGGTCGGTGTCGACGGGGCCGAAGCAAATGTAGTAGGCGAATTCGGTGGGGTCACTGACGGAGCGGCGAGCCAGCAGCCAGTGGCCGACGTCCGGTCGGCGCAGGGGGCGGATGTCGACTGCGGCCCAATCGTAGATCCGCTGTCCGTGGGCGCCATCGCCGCAGGACAGACGCTGCCAGGCGTGTGGTTCGACGTCCGCGATGACGGCGCGGGCGCGCCGTTGTCGCAGGTCCATGGAAATCACCATCTGGGACTTGGGTACTGCAAGAACATGTGCGATGTCGTGTTCTTCCAGCCACAGTCGCAACCGCCCGACCTGCCCGTAGGCTTCGTCGGCGGTGAACCATGCGAACGGGATCCTCGCGGCGAGCGCGCGTTCCACCATCAGTTGCGCAAGTTCCGGTTTGGTCGCGAATCCTACGTCGTCGGGAATGCCGGCCGCAGCGCACCGATCTCGGTCCGCGATCCACTCCTTCGGCAGATACAACTCCCGGTCAACCAAGGCTCTTCCTCGATCCGAGGCGTATGCCAAGAACACGCCAATCTGCGAATCTCGATTCGCCCGGCCGTGCCCGAATACTGGCGTGCCACACCGGCGGATTTCGTGCCCTTCTTCACGAATCCGGTCTCGTCGGCGATCAACACGCCACGTTCGGCGTCCGCCAGCGCTTCGACCACCGCAGCACGCACATCGTCACGCACGCCATCGGCGTCCCAGGCGTAGAAGTTCAGCAGCCGCTGCATGCCCTGCGGACCCGCCTCGCCGGCCGTCTCCGCCAGGGTCCAGCCGTTCTTGCGCTCGACTTCCGCCAACAGTCCCCGCAGGTAGGTCGTCATTTGTCGCCGCGGCTCCACCCGGGAAAACCGCGCCGCAAACCGCCCCGCAAACGCATTGAAACTCGCCGACCAGTCCGTCACCATCTGCAACACGCAAGATTGACTACACGACCGTCGAATCAGAGCCAAACCGACACGCCACATAACGCATAACAAAGTGTCGTTGCAGTACTAAGAACTCCTAACAAAGTGGGGCTGGTGGTGGGAATGAGGGTGGTTGTGTTGGTGTTACTCCTGTGTTGGGTGAGACTGGAGGTGCACGACGGCGCAACGCAGGCCATGGGAGGTCGACGACCGGCTGTGGGAGCGGATCGAGCCACTGCTGCCGGTGGTGGTCCGCAAAACTCACCATCCGGGGCGCAAGCGGCTGGATGACCGCAGAGTGCTGTGCGGCATCCTGTTCGTGCTCCACACCGGCATTCCGTGGGAGTTCCTGCCGCAGGAACTGGGCTACGGATCCGGTATGACCTGCTGGCGACGGCTCCGCGACTGGCACGAAGCGGGCGTGTGGCAGCGGTTGCACGAAGAGTTGCTGGCCGAACTGCACGCCGCGGGTGCGCTGGATTGGTCCAAGGCGGTGATCGACGGCTCGCACGTGCGGGCTCTCAAAGGTGGCCCAAAACTGGGCCGAGCCCCGTCGACCGTGCCCGGACAGGCTCGAAACACCATATCGTCACCGAAGCGCACGGCATCCCCCTCGCGGTCTCGCTGACCGGCGGCAACCGCAACGACGTCACCCAGCTCATGCCGCTGATCGACGCGATCCCGCCGGTGCGGGGGCGACGTGGTCGTCCTCGCACGCGTCCCGACGCGATCTACGCCGACCGGGGCTACGACCACGACAAATACCGTAAACTGGTACGCGGCAAAGGCATCACACCTGTCATCGCCCGCCGCGGTGTCGAGCACGGCTCCGGCCTGGGCGTGCACCGATGGGTCGTTGAGCAAAGCTTCGCGCTCCTGCACTGGTTCCGCCGCCTGCGCATCCGCTGGGAAATCCGCGACGACATCCACGAAGCATTCCTCAGTCTCGCCTGCGGCATCATCTGCTGGCGCCGACTCAAGAACCTCTCACTCTGTTAGGAGTTCTAAAGGCACGACCTGGCGTTGTGAGTGCCGAAAACCACATCCACGCAGGTCAGGCGAAATGTCTGTACTCATGGAGAACTCCGCCGAGGCGGTCGTGCCGGCGTATCGCGAGTCGTTCGAACCGATCGGAATCAAGGGCTTGGGGCCGTGCTCGAAGCGGCGCGGCGGCGCCAAGCGATCGATGGGTCCGGTGCAGGTTGCGGACGGCCTGCGTCACCCGAGCATGTGTCGGGTGCGCCGTAGTACCGAGAATGCGGATCCGCCGGCCAGCGTGGTGGATAGCCGCGAGAATGTACTGCCGCTGTCCAGTGAGGGTGATGGTCTCGACGAAGTCCATCGCCAGAACCGCCTCGGCTTGAGAGCGCAGAAAGTCAGCCCATCTGACTGTCGTCCGTTGCGGTGCCGGGTCGACACCTTCGGCCTTGAGGATCTCCCATACAGTCGAGGGAGCAACCTTGATACCGAGCAGCGCGAGTTCGCCATGGATGCGCCGGTAGCCCCATGCTGGGTTCTCGGCCGCCAGGCGCAGAACGAGACGACGGATCGAGGTGCGGGTACGCGGGCGCCCAGGCCTTCGATTCACGCTTGCGCGGGCATGACGGCGTTTCAGCAGGTTGCGATGCCACCGCAACACCGTATCCGGGCTAACCAAGAGCCGGAGCCGACGTAGCGCCGCGCGGGACAGCGGCACCAGTAATATCGAGAGGAACATCCTGTCCTCGGGCCGAAGTTGCGGACGTCGGCCGCCGAGCTGTCGTTGCAAGATGGTGAGCTGGTGGCGCAGAGCGAGGATCTCGACGTCTTTCTCCCGGTCAGCCCTCAGCAAAAGTCGTAGCGCCGCGAAGGCATGGGCAACGGCGAGATAAGCGAAGCGAACCAGCACGAGACGCGATCATGCCGGAGGGCGACCGACCATCCACGATGGCACTCGACCTACATGGATGCATTGTCGGCACGTGCAACGTCACGGAAGGGGCCTCCCAGCAACGAGCACGGTGGAAGTAAGTTCGACACGCTCCCCGTTGTCGTCGAAGCCGAACATCCGGGTCGGCAGGTTCAGCGCTTCCGACTTCGACGGATAGCAGAAGTATAGGATCTCCCGGCAGAACGCCGCGGCGTCGGGCATCACGGCGTCCTGACAGGTGCCGAACACGGTGATGTCGTACTTTTCCGCAACCCGCGCCACCGCCGACAGCACGTCGCGGCGGTGCTCCTCACCGAGCGAATCACCGAGCTCATCCAAGATCAGCACACGACCACGCGGGTTCGGACTCGCGAGCAGCGCCGCCAACACGAGGTGGATACTGAAAAGCTTCTCCTGAGCCGAGTTGGTGGCGTTGTTGTACGGGAGCATCCGGCCGGCTGGCGACCGGCGCCACATGGGCACGACCGACCAGGTCCACGGATCGTCAGGGCCGACGGGGCGCTCAACCGCATGCTGCAACTTCGCGCCGTAACCGTCGGGAGCCGACCGGTTGAGGTCGTCCAGGGCCTTGCTGATCGCGTCCAGGTTCGCCTCGATGCGGCGTTCGAGGCTGCCCTGCACGTTGTCGAGGCTCTCCGCCAAAGCAGCCAGGGTGGAGACCGCGTAGGTCGTTTCCCGCTCCCGTTGACGGCGTGCGGAAGTGATCCGCTCCACCGCGAGCTGGTCCCGCTCGACGAACTGCGTTATCCAGTCCCGCAGCGCGGCCGCTATCCCGGCGTACCCGGTGTCCCGGCCCGACGGACTGCGGCCGGCCAACGCTTCTTTGCGCCGCAGCGCGTCGGCGACGGCGGGCGTCGGCGCGCCTTCGCCCGAGGCACGATCCACCTTCAACTCGTTGAAGATTTCGACGAGGTAATCGTTCGCACTCTGGCTCAAGGTGTCCTGTGTGCGGCGTTCCACCCGTTCCGCCGAATTTCTCGGCTCGCGAACGACGCACGCAGCAGTCGCATCGTCGTATTCGAGAGCGCCGTCGGCCCAGTTCAACAAGACGCGCGCGGCCTCGGGGTCACCGCCGAACTCGAGTTGCCAGTACGATACGTCCAGGGCCTCGAGTTTCTGCCGCAACCGCGCCGTTTCGAGCTGGTAGTCGGTGATGCTCTTCTCACACTGACCTCTGGCCGCTTCAGCTCTCGCGAGGGTGGACTCCGCGTTCCGGAGATCAGCTTGGGCGCCGGTATGCGCTGCCAGGCTGGTTTCCCGGATGGCCAGCGACTCCTCCGAACGCAGGCGCGCGGCGGGCAGCTCCGTCCTCTCGATCGCCTGCACCGCCGAGATGAGCTCAGCACGCTCAGCCGCGGCGTGAGCGGCGACAAGGGTCTTGCCGGCCGCCTCCTCCCGCTGTTTGGCGATGCGTGCCGCGCCACGCGTCTGTTCCCGGAGTTCCTCTGCTCCGGCGAGCTGTTCTCGCAGGGTGCTGATGATGTGCACCCGTCCGGTGGTGGGGCGGGGAAAACCGGCCACGACGGTGACACCGAGTGCGGCATCGAGGACGGCCTTGACGGCACCGAACTCGACCGGCTGCGTTCGCGTCTCGAGTTCGGCCAGGAACGCCAGCGCCTGGTTCGGCGCCGTTTTCAGCCCGGTGGGCAAGGATCGTTCGGCCCGCGGCGAGCCTGCGATAACAACGGCACCCGGCACGTCTGCGAGCACCTCGGCTGCCCGGTGCGCCTGCTCACCTTCAGCCACGCAGACCGCTGCCCGCCAAGGGTGGAGGCGCGGTTCCCACACGTCACGGTGACCCTCGGCGACCTCGATCGCATCCATCAGGCCGATCGCTTTAACGCCGTGTTCGACGAGGATCCCCAGCGTACGAGCGGCCGAGCCCCCCGTGCCGAGTTCCGCACGTTCGAGTTCCGCGGAAAGCTCCTCGACTCTGCCGGTTGCCTGGGCCGCAACGGCCATGGCGGCGGCGCGCGCTTCGCGGCGGATCTCGACCTCTGCTTCGGCCTCGGCGACGGTCAGCCGTACGTCGCGAGCGCCCGACTCCTCCAACTCCGCTATGCGCGAGCGGTTGGAGGCGAGCTTTCCGGCCAACCGGCCTTCATTTCGCTGCGCTTCCTGATACCGGACATCGTCCTGGCGGAACGCCAGTTCAAGATCCGCCGCCTTCTGGCGGAGGCCGCCGAAGTCCCGAAGCTCTCTTTCCTTCGCCTTGAGTTCGGCGAGCCGAGCGCGTTCCCGGCTCAGCTCGGTCTCCGTTCCGCGGATCTGCGCGGTCAGCCAGTCCGCGCGAGCGACGGTGTCCAGCAGGCCGCGGGCAAGGTGCTTGCGCCACAGGAGATCCCCCTCCCGCAGCTTGGCGCGAACGGTCTCCCGGGTGCGCAAGTCGTCGAGGATTTTCTCTTCTGCCAGCCACTTCTCGTCGTTGGCCACCTTCGCGGCCTCCACCTCAGCGTTCTGCTCCGCGAGCTTGCGGCGCTGCTCCTTCTCGAGCTCCAAGGCTTCGCTGCGGCCGGTGAGCCGGATCAGCGCCGCGCCGATGTCTTCCGGCCTGAACGCACCGGTGTCCATCTTGAGCAGGGACGGGCCGCTGCGCTGGCTACCACGGGACGCGACGTAGGCCAGGCAACGAGGACTGCGGCCGTACAATCCCTCTACGTACATGTTCGCGCCGAACTCCGTCGGGGGAAGCGAACTCCACACACCGGACGCCCGGCGATGGCGTTCGGCGTCGGTGTCCGCCTCGACGAGGTGCACACCGGCCTGGTGACGGACCCGGATGTACTTCGGAGAAGACGCGATCCGCAGCCACACCGTGTACGCCGAACCTGCCACGTCGTCGGGATGGGCGAAGACACCGACGACGTACCCGGTCTGCGCAGCCGGGTAGCTCGTCGCGGTCACACCCGCGGTGTCGGGTTCGAACAGCAACTGGGCGACGGTAGCGACACCCCCGCCGGTCGCCCGCCACTCCGGGTCGCCGAGCAGCAAGGACACGGCGGCGTTGAAGCTGGTCTTGCCCGACTCGTTCGAGTCACGGGGACCGCGGCCCGTCACCGCCACGAACGAGGATGGCTTGATCGCGACCGGGTGGCTGGTATGCCGGGCTATGTCGAACAACTGCACGGCGATGAGCTGGCGTTCGCCGATGATGCCCAGTACATCACCAAAATCGGCTTCGCTGCGTTCAGGCTCTTCGAACAAGGTCAGGGCGGTCATGTCGCATCCTTTCCGGACATGTCGGGCAAATCGCCGCTCGTGCGACGGCTGCGCAGCACGTGGGCGTAGGCGCTGTCAGGAGCGGCGAGGATGAGCAGGTCTTCCCAGAGCGCGGCGGTCCGCTGCGGAGTCAGCCGGTGCAGAGCAGGTCCTGGCGTGATCCCCGCTCGCGGACTTCGCCTGATCAATCCAGCCGCCCGCAGTCGTCGCAACGACTTCCTGATGTGCGTTTTGCCGAGGGCGCGGTTCTGCGCGAGTTCGTCCAGCGAAGTCGAACGTTCACCAGTGGCGCCGGCCCAGTTCTCGCTCACCGATGCGCCCCGCGCTCGGGGGATGGCGACGCAACGCAAGAGCACCAGCGCCAGGACGGCCCGGTCCTGCGGTGCGAGGACGCCGATGCCATCGCGGACCAGGACGTCGGCCACGTCGTCGTCATACCCGCTCGTGTAACCACCACCCACCTTGTTGAGCACTCGGCCGCACCGCTTGAGCCGCGTTGCCACGGCGGCCCGCAAGGCCGGATCGGTCAGCGCGGGAAAGTCGGTGACGGGAACCACACCGTCCGCGATCTCCAGTGCCCCGATCGCGTCGTAGACCAGGTGCTCCTCGTCGTCGGACAGCTGACGTACTTCGTTCACCATTCCCAGTCCTCCTCGGAGGGAACGCGCGGCAGTTCGGCGGAGGACGGCGCGGGCTCGTTCCCCTCCGACGAATCCGAAGGAGCGGGAAGGGACTGGCCGAGCCGGGGAAGCTGCTCGTGGAACCTGCGCATAGAGTCCACGAACGCGGGGGGCAGCCCGGCTGCGGCAGGCCCGAGCCGCACTGTCGCCCCGGACACCGTCACGAGGTGAGCGGGCACGAGATCGTGTGCGAGCGACGCTTTGACCCAACTGGCGGCCATACCCAGCTCCGCGGCGATATCGATCAAGACTGAGGTGGCGAACGGGACGCCCGGATAGGGTTCGCCGGTTCGGTCGGGCCACGCGAGGCCGAGACAGCAAGCCCAGGTGAGCCGTGCCGTGGTGGCGAGCCTCCGGACCGAATAAGCGTTGCTGTCCTCCGGCGATGGCGTCGCACGCGGCGACCACCCAAAGGTGATGACGTGGGACCGTCCTCTCGCAGCTCTCCCGGCGGGAGGTGCGCAGCGTACGAGAACGCGCCCCGTGTCCTCGGCCCGGGCACGCATCGCTTCCACCACGGCTGTGCTGGCGTCGTCCACAGAGAGCGACCCGGCGGCCCGAAGCGCCGCGAGCAGGACCGCCGGGTCGCGTGGTGGGTTCACGTGGTCGGCTCCTCTTCCGTGACCAGCCGAGGAGCCTGGGCGGCGGCAACCGAGCCGAGATCCGTTTCGCCCGTTCCTCCGGAATTCACTCGTTTGAGGAGCACCGGGTGCATGTACGTGACCGAAGCCTCCAAGTCGATGATGAGCATCCGGCCGAGCTCGACGGCGAACGGCTGGTCGGGGTCGGCCGCGACGGCGAGCAACTCCATCAGGTGCTCGCCCGCCTTCGGCCATCCCAGTGCGCGCAAAGCGGAGGTGAGCTCGATCTCTTGGTGGCCCTGAAGGTGTGCCTCCGTATCCAGGGCGCGCCGGCGGCTGGAGCGTTCGGCGCGCGCCCGCATGGCACCGATGGGATCTTCCTCGACCCCGCCGACCGGAACGGGTGGCCGTATGGCTACGCGCACGCGAGGCCGGTACTCCTCGATCGCCTCCTGCAGGGAGCCGGGATCGACCCACGGCTGCGGGGGATCGACCACCAGGCAGGTCCCGACAGCGGCCAAGGCATCCGGCGTTCCGTCCAGCGCGGCCGTAAGGTACTGCTCGGCGGACAGCACGCTGAAGTCGAGGGTGACGCCACCCTGGTCGAGCACGCGGCTGACGGCGGCGAACACCTGCTGGCGGTAGACTAGCTCGGCTTCGACCAGGCGGAAGGCCAGATCACCTAGTTCGTGGTCGGCGGGGAACCGCTCGGTGACCAGTTTGTTCAACCTGTGCACGTCCTTCTCGACCTGGGCCGGGTCGTGGTTACGGTGCTCTTCGATCAGCTCGGTGATCGATGCGGCCTGCACCAGGCGGGCAAGCTTGGCGGCGTAGACGCTGAGCAACTGACGGCACCTCTTGAGGTACGTCTTGAGGCTGATGCGGTTCACCTCGCCGTGCTCGATCATCCACCTCGCACGATCGAGGAGCAGCAGCATTTCGTCGACGCCTCCCCGCGCGCCGAGGCGTTCGAATACGAGAAGACCTGCCAGACCGGACGGATCCAGCACGTAGCGCTGCTGGTGCTTCTTCTCAAGGAACGGCGTTATCAGCCCCATGCGGACGAACAGTTCGAACCGCGCTTCGAAAAGACGACGGTCGTGGTGCCCGTAGCGCATCAAGCTCCGCTCCACCTCGGCTTTGGTGAGCCCAGACAGCCCGGCGTGGTCGGCGAACACCTCCGAGAGGTCACGCGCCATCCTGAGCGCGCGCGGATCTTTGGTGACGGCCGAGGTGTCGTTGGCGACCGGTGCGATGAACGAACGCAGCCGGTCGAGCAACGCCGAATCCTCCTGGTCAACAGGCTCCGACCCGGCTTGTTCAGGCTCTGGCGACGAGGACGGCCGTCCGTCCGCGCTCGGCTCGAGTTCTTCCTCGGATCCCACGGGAACTCAGCCTTCTTCCAGGGCCGACTCGAGCAACTTCGGCAGCACGGGAAGGACGCGTTCGTGCAGCAACTGCTGCTCGACGGCCTTGCCCGAGTCCGCTATGCAGCGGGCGACGTCGGTGAGTTCGCCGGACAGCAACGGCTCGACCTTCGCAGCCAGCTGCTTGTCCTCGCGCTCGGCCTTAGCCTGTTCCTCACGATTCAGCCGTTTCCGTGGCGGCCCCGCCGTCAGCAGGTCGACGGTCATCGCGATCGGTTTGACTGGTCGGTCGATCTTTCTCTCGAGCATGGTGAAGATCTCGAGTCCCGCCGCGTCGAGGTCCATCCACGCAGCCACGGTCAGGCCCGGCAGAGAGTTGACGAGATCGGCGGTGTTGACCACCGCCTTCCCCTTACCCCACACGCAGAGCCAGGATCCGGTGATCTCCGCGATCGCACTCACCTTGCTGAAGGTCTCCGCGTTTTCGATGATGAACACACCGGTCGCGGCGCACTCGACCTCACCGACGAGCTGCATCCCGTCCCTCGGCAGCCCGATCCACGGATGGCACCGCGCGGCATCGGCGATCGCGTTGCCGTGCCGCCACAGGAGCGGCCCGCGAAGCCGGATCTCCACGTCGGACTTCTCGACGGCCAAGGTGAAGTCCGACCCCGCCAGCTGACTAAACACCAGAATTCGAGCTGCCGACCAAGGAATGTGGGTGTCACCCCAGGCATGCCCGGCCAGCTCGGCGGGGCCGGGCACGTCGGTCATGCCGGCTCGCACGCAAGCTGCCCGCAACGCAGCTTCGTACGTGGCCCAGCTCTTCGCCGTAGTCGCGGTCCCCGCCGGCACCACGAGAGGCGCGCCGGGCGGCACGCGTTCCAGCGCCGACCGCTCGACTTCCAGCCGCGGTTGATCTCCCGCCCTATCCAGGAGAGCCAGCAGTTCGGCCCGCACTTCGTCCGGGTCCCGCCGTGGACGCAGCTCGGCCAGAACGTCGGGAGCCTGCTCTCGCCAGGCACTGGACAACCGCCAGCTCTCCGGCTTCCCTAGCTTCATGCGGTCCTCGTCGACATCGCATCGAAGCACGACTCCGCCCGCCCGGATCAGCTGGTCAGCGACTGCGTCCGCGCGCGTCCCGAAACGCTTGACCACAGTGGACCAGCGTCGCACACCAGCTGAAAGCACCCAACTGAGATCAGCTTTGGACATCTCTGGCGGCGGCTCAAACACTGGGTTCTTCCGCGAGGTAAGGACATCGACTCGATGCGCCCGCGTGCGCCGCTTGCGGTCGCGCGGAACCTGCGCTGCTCCCTTTCTGCGAACTGGCACGGTGACCGTCTGCAACCCGTCGGGCACGCCGTTCAGGACAACCGGAGTTCGACCGGCCAGCCCTCCGAGCAAGGGCAGGTAGTTCTCGTGCATCAATTTCCCTAGTTGGTCGCGCCATCGCGGCCGCTATGCGACAAGTCCAATGATCATCGACTTGGATCAAATAATAACAGAGGCTCTCCATCCAGTTTTGCCCAAAAGTGGACAATAACTGCACGGTCTCAACGAAGGAAGCGACGGGAAGACCAGTTCGACCCCGCGAAGGTATGAGCTTCGAAGAGAGCGGCCGTGACTACTCCCAGCCCTCCCTTCGCCTCACCGAGCGACTAGGCCGCTTCGTCGCGCAGCTTTTTGGCTGTCTTCTTATCCACGTAGGGAATCTCGGCGAACTTCAACGTCGTCCCGAGAAAACGGGCCTCCGCATTCAGCCGCAGCAGGCCGATCTGGGAAAGAGTAAACAGCTTCTCGACCGTCCATGGCCGTCCGGCCACCGCCAGAACGAGAGCCGATGGCGTCTTCAGCTCACGCTCCGGGTCTGCGGCGCGGACCTTGGCGCGCAGCTGCTCGAGCGCGTCTGGCTCGGCCCGGAGCGACCAGGACGCGTTGCTGGCCTGGACGAACAGATGACTGGCCGCGGTCGCGCGCTCGAGCCACTTGACGTGGATCAGCTGGTCCTCCGGGCCGAGGAGGTCGCCGAGTTCGAGCTTGCGGTTGAAGGGCGTCTTCGCGAAGTCCTGGTCGAGACACACATACCCGTCCTGTTCGGCGACCAGCTCGCAGTAGCGGTGCTCGTCGTCCTGTTCTCCGGTCGGAAACCAGGTCGGGAGGTCGAGGTCGGCGCGGTGCGTGAGCAGCTCGGCCACCTGGCCACGGATCTGCTCGACGAACTGCTCCCCGATCCGGAACCACTCGCCCTGGTGGTAGCAATACGTGCTGTGGTCGATCTCGGTCTCGAACGAGATCCACTTGCGCAGGGCGATCGGGTTACGGATCTGCTGCAGCCCGTCCGCGTCTTCGCACGGTGTCACCGTGGCATCCCGGAGCAGCCTGATCCGCTCCCTCGGGAGGAGCGGAGACAGCCGATCGAGGACCGTCTCGAGCCCTTCGCCGTGGGTGAAGACGACCGGGCTCCCGCCGGCGCGGCGGAGCTTGAATGAGTCGGCCACCTCGGCTTCCCGGACGGCATTCTGAGGCCAGGCGAATCCGAGGGGCCCGGCCTCGCGGTCCCCGCCGAGCGCGGCCGCCAGCCGGCGCTCCAGCTCGGGCACCAACGGATGCCGCTTCCCTATGGATCGTGTCTGGGCCCAGAACCTCAGGGCTGAGCGCTCGTCCGGCTCGTCGACGATCTTCGCCAGTGTTTCGAGGTCTCGGATTAGGGCGACAGGCGTGCTCGGCATCGGCAGGTTGAGTGAGCGAGCGGCCCGGATTTGATGCTTGCGCTGGGTTTCCCGGCCGTAGGTGAGGTCACCGAGGTCGGCTGGGCCGGCGACCCGCTTCACCATCTCGCCGAAGGGCTCGAGTCCGAACGCTCCCAGGTCGCCGCCACCGGGGAAGGATGTTTGGATCAGCCGGGCGGTCGCGTCCAGGACGGCGCGCCCGACTGTCCCCAGGTGTTCGGGGTCGAGCCGCCGGATTGCGAAGGACAGCCCGAAGGACTGGTCCACGAGTTCATCGTTGAGCAGGTGATGCCCACCGCCGAACGTCAGCGCGAAGGCCCAGTTCCCAACGGGGACGACAATGACGGTCCACGGCTGCGCCCCCGGCAGTTCGGGAAGCTCGCGGTCGGTCCAGGACTCGACCTGGTCCGTCCACACCGGGCGATCCATCTCCCGCACGCCGAGAACCTGACGCCCCACGATGTCGGCGATGGTCACCGGACCGTCGACGAGGACATCTTCTTTGGCCACCGGCGCGAAGTAGTCAGCGAGGTCTCGGCCGCCTTCGAGACGGTAGACGTTCACGGGTTTGCAACTGGTACTCAAGGGCATTGGTGATTCCTTTTTGGACATAGCCAGTGAGCACCGTGAGAACTGGGGCTGGCGCTTTCGGCGTCACAGCCCTAAGCTCGCGGTGTTCCCTGGTTGAGCGACTTGGCGTGGTTCAGCTATGCAGTTGGGACACTCACGCGGCCCTCTGTTCCCGCAGAGGGCCGCGTTCCTTACGTAGGTAACACGTCGTCAAGCCAGGATGCGGCACGACACGTGCCGTACCGGCCGGTAGTTCAACCGGAGCGGCCAACGGTCCCCCCAATACGGTGAACGGCGGCACCTCGACAGTTCCACCGATCGGCGGTGCACACGGCGAGCATGTCGCCGACAGTAGGAGAACTCTGAACTTGAGTCACTCTTTGTAGCGCATCTGTCAACTTTTTGACCATCTGGCGCTCAGCGGTACAGCCGTGAGCTGACGCCGAACTGGTTCAGGAGTGCGGACGCCAACTCCTCCGCTGCGCCTCGCGTCGTCTCGACCGATCCGTTCGGGATGATCTCAGTCGTCCAGGGCTGGATCCGGCGTGGCTTGCGCGACGACCTGGATGCGGTGAAGTGGCCGAGGCCATCGCGGGTTGCGCACTCGTACGCCAGAGCCGTGCCTTCGCGTGCCGCGAGCCCAGCGTGGATCCCCAGAGGGGACTCGATGTACAGGTGCCTGCCGAGTTCTTGGGCCAGCGCGATGAATTCACCTGCCGCGACATCGACGACCTCAGCATTGACGACATGGACTCCCGTGGGGCCATCCTCCCGGTAGGTCTTCGTGCTCACGTTCACCGCGAAGACCACACTGCAGTCGTGACCGAGCTGGACGTACACACCGCGCAGGGCATCACGATCACCGCTGGCGACGGCGTTGCTGACGACCCACGAGCGCAGCCCCACGCGTGGGTTGTTCCGGTTTGCGCCGGCGTTGTACAGCACCGGCACGACCTCTCCTCGCGTCGTGCGAATCTCCACCGCGGCCGCGAACGCCTTCTCCACGATCACAGCGACGTCGACGCGGGCTACCTCTCCGGCAAGACGAGGCACGGGCCGGATCGGCTGCGCGGCGAAGATGACCCAAGCCTCCTCGCCCACCGGCTCGACGACCAGGTCGCGGGCTGCTGCCCAAAGAGCGGAAAGAGCCTGGTCGTGCCGCTGCTGTCCGGCGAACCGCTCCCGGTAGGCCCGCGCGATCTGATGCTCCTCCATCCACGCGGTGTGGTCATGGTCGCGGTAGGGGACGACGAATGCGTTCTGATCCTTGTCGCGCGCTGCGGTCCCGGTAACCGAGTGGGGCGCGAACTCGCTCGCCGGTACGTCCACCACGAGGAAGGACTTCTGTTCGCTGGGGGATGTCAGCACCAGGTAGTCGACGTCGACAAGGAACGGCCGCACATGGTTGCGCAACCATTGCCCGTACTTCCGAACGTCGGCGGCGGCGGGATCGATGCCGTCCAGTTCCAGGTCGTCGCTGACGCCGTAGATCAGCAGACCACCGCGGGTGTTCGCCATCGCGGCGACGTCCTTGGCGAACTCGTTCCAGGCGCCGTCGCGAGGCGGCTGTGGAAGAACGCCCTTCCAGTCGAGGACGTCGGCCTCACGGAGGCCGTCCCGCGCCGCATCCAGAACGTTCTCGACGGACAGCGGCCCAGGCCGTAGCCCGAGGTGCTCATGGATCCGCGTCCATGTACTCGCCATCGGCTCACCTTAGAACCGCCGAGTACCAAGAGTCAGCATCCCGCTGCGGGCGCGCCGCCGACAGGAACAACTTCACCTTGCCGGGGTTCGCGCTGTCGGCCGCACGGCGCCGGCCACTCATCAGCACCGCCAGAGGCGACAGAGTGCTCGGTGCGCACCACCTCGAAGCCCGGCGTGCCCTTCTCGACCACGAACGACTTGATCGCCGCGCGGCCCTTGCTCTTGTCCAGCGTCGCCCACACGACCACCGCGTCCGCGCGCTCGCCCGAGGTCACGAAGATCTTCTCGCCGTTCAGCACGTAGTGGTCGCCGTCGAGGCGGGCCGTCGTGCTGACCGCCGCCGAGTCCGAACCAAACGACGGCTCGGTGATCGCCATCGCGGCCCACATGCCGGAGAAGCGCCCCAGCTGCTCGTCGGTGGCCACCGAGCCGATCGCCGCGTTGCCGAGGCCCTGGCGCGGCATCGACAGCAGCAGGCCGACGTCACCCCAGCACATCTCGATCGTGCCGAGGACCACGTTCAGGTTGGCGCCGTTGCGGTTTCCCTTGGCCGAATCGTCCTTGCCGGACCGCCGCACACCCGCCGCGCCCGCGCCGCCCGCGCCGCCCTCGCCGCCCTCGCCGCCCTCGCCGCCCTCGCCGCCCTCGCCGGAGGAGTTGAGGCCGTCCAGCAGGGCCGCGAACATGTCCAGCTCGGCCGGGTAGGTGTGCTCCGCGCGGTCGTACTTGCGCGAGATCGGCCGGAACACCTCGGCCGCGGCCTGGTACGCCTGGTTGATCAGCGCGCCGGCCTTCTTGGGGACTTCCAGGTTGATCATGGTCCAAAACCTTTCCGAAGCCTAGAGAAGGACGGCGCCTTCCATGACGCCGATGGCGCGCAGGTCCCGGTACCAGCGCTCGACCGGGTGCTCCTTGACGAAGCCGTGCCCGCCGAGCAACTGCACGCCCGCGCTGCCGATCTGCATGCCCTTGTCCACGGCCAGTTTGTCCTACTGCGAGCCCTGCTGAACCTGCCGGTGCACTTCTGGGCGGCCGAGCGTGCGTCCGGCGTACCGAAGCCGCTGTACCTCAGCTATCAAACGGTCGTGCGGTCACTGGAACGGATGAGCGCGCCGCGCTGGCATCGCGCCTGGCGACAACGGTGGGAGTCGTGGGTCAGCGATCCTTCGTTCGAACGGGTGTATTTCTGCCGGGCCGGGGACCGCCACGACCAACTCCGGCTCGAAGCGATATCGAGCAACGAGCAATGGGCGACGACAGTGCTGACCGAATCTCCGCCGGTCAGCGCGATCTCCGGCCATGACGAGCTTTTGCCGACGTTGCGGACCGGGGTCCCGGTCATCGTCTGGCGCCCATCGGTCCCTTCGGAAGTCGTTCGAGAAGCGGTAGCCTTACTCGCCGAACGCAGTGGTGGATTGGGGAAATTGCCCGCACTGGTAAGGGAGCCTCGGCTGAACGCGCTTCGGAATCCGCCGTCGTCGGGCGATGGCGGAGCACTCACGGACCTGGTGGTGCTAAGGGACGACCCGGATCGATTGCTTCCCATCGGCGAAACCATGATCGTGGGGTACCCCGAAGGAGGTACCAACCAACGTGACCGAGCTTCCTGACAACCAAGCCGACGGGCCGCCGCACCCGGACAGCCCGCCAGATTGGTGGATTTACCGCGGGACCGGACGGCCGCCGCTCGACGTCCGGCTGGCCGACCGGTTGCCGGATCCGCCGCCGTGGCGCACGTTCCGGGGAGCCACGCTGCCGGAGCAGGACGTCTTCCCGGCGGACGACGGCGAAATCGAGCGCAAACCGGGTACCGAGCTCAGCTGCTCCACCCGCGACGTCGACCAGCACGAGGTGGAGGTGGTCAACGCGGCGCTGTACCTGCGACGGCCGCTGCTGGTGACTGGCCGGCCGGGCAGCGGCAAGTCGTCCCTGGCCTACCGGATTTCCCGCGAGCTGGGGCTGGGGCGCGTGCTCCGCTGGGCCAACACTTCGCAGACCACGCTCAGGTCCGGGCTGTACGACTACGACGCGATCGGCCGCGTGCAAGCCGCCGCGGCCTGGAAGGAACTCGCCGGGGCCGGCACGGGAACGCAGGATGAGGTCCCGATCGGCGAGTTCGCGAGTCCCGAGCTGGCCCAGGACGCGCGCCGCCCGACGTCGGCGGAGGTGTTCACGACGGATCCCGCCTACACCGCCGAAGTCTGGGACGGCCGCGTCCGGTGCACGGCGTTCCCCGTCGTGGTGATCACCAGCAACAGTGAGTGGGAGTTCCCGCCCGCATTCCTCCACAGATGCCTGCGGCTCGGGACGCGTGAGTTGGACGCCGGCCACCTCGCGACGCACGCCCTGGTCCCAGAGAGCGGCCGCGCGGGACCGACGAAGACTTCATCGCGCGCAGCGCGGCCGTCGGTGGCCTGCCCGCGGACGAACTGCTCGACGCGGTCTTCCCGGCGACTTCAGGTGCCTACCCTCCGGAGGATGGAACGCGGCCGCGGCCCGTCGATTCGCTCTGGCGGCAGGTGCCGTGAGATGCCAGAGCGGCCGGAACCCACTGCGGGCGACCACGATCTGACGTGGACCGAACTCGGCGACGGCCTGTCGACGCAGCCGGGACGGCCGGCCGGCCCGCTCCCGGAGCACAGGCGAGACGACGTCGAGCTCGACGAAGACCGCACCGCGGAGGAAGCGTCGCAGACCGGGATGTGGCTGTCGGTCACGAGACGACGGCGCGGTCGCTGGCTCGACCTGACGCTCGTCGTCGACTCATCGCCGTCGATGGCGCTGTGGACTCCTACGGTGAATGCGTTCACCCGATTGCCGGAACGTCTGGGCGCGTTCCGGTCCATCCGGGTCGGGCTGCTGGAAACCGGCAAGACGGGAACAGCCGAAGGAGACGAGGCCTTCGGTCCCACCCTGCGTGGCAGCACGGCCGACGCTCCGGCGCGCGGCGGCGGCGAGGTTACCGGCGCGGCGGACCGCAGCCTCCTCCTGCTCATGACCAAAGGCGTTAGCGATGCCCGGCACCGGGCTCCGTGTCGCCGCTCCTCGCCCGGTCAGCGCGCGCCAAGCCGGTCGCGGCAGTGCACCTGCTGCCGCACGCGACGCTTCCACCGCTCCACTCACGGCCAAGATCAGCCGCGAACTCGCGCCCGGCCAGCGTGGCCTCGATGGCCGGGCGCGAGCTCAGCACCCCCGCAAACGGACCGCGGGCACGGCGGCGCCGTCAGCGCCAGCCGCGTCCGGTTACGGTTACGGCTACGGCTACGGCTACGGCTACGGCTACGGCTACGGCTACGGCTACGGCTACGGCTACGGGCCGAGCGCCCACTGTCGACCTCAGACCTCATACAGCAGCGCGGAA
Organism: Amycolatopsis sp. NPDC026612; assembly: GCF_040638285.1. Lineage (NCBI taxonomy): Bacteria > Bacillati > Actinomycetota > Actinomycetes > Pseudonocardiales > Pseudonocardiaceae > Amycolatopsis > Amycolatopsis sp. NPDC026612. The sequence goes on along the minus strand of NZ_JBEZYB010000092.1, from coordinate 464 downwards.
GTTTCGAGAAGAGCGAACATGGCCAACGAAATCGTAGCCTGGCTGGGCAGGTCAAGTGCCGTCGGCGCTGCTACCTACGCCTCCACCCAGCTACCGGGCACCGCTTCCGTCCTGGCCTACGGGTTTCTAGGAATTGTCGTGCTATTGGTTGTCCTCAGCAGCCTGCCAAGGTCCAAGGCGCGTCGCGACGCTGCCAGAGAAACTCTCAAGATGCTCCTCGAGTACCTGCGCCCGTCAACCCGTCGCTCAGGTGATGCCTCGTCGAAGAACTCGGAGGACTACTCTTGACTACGGTCGATGGCCGAAAAAGAGGTCTACCTGGGTGTCCAGGTGCAGACCCGGCGCATGGTCGACCGCGCGGTCGAGCGCGCCGCGCCGGTGCTGCGCAAGATCCTGCCCGAAGCCGTCGACGCCGAGCTGACCGCGCTGGACTCCGAGGTCGAGCACCTCGACCAGGTCATCGG
>NZ_JBEZYB010000091.1:0-28558 GCF_040638285.1 Amycolatopsis sp. NPDC026612 | reverse complement strand
ACGCAAAGCCGAGCACTTCCTCGCCTTCCTCATCCTCGGAGCCAGCCTCACCTGCTACAAGAAACTCCGCAAACTCACCACATGAGACAACCTCTTAGATAGTTGTTGGTCGCCAGGGGTTTCCGGTGACGGCGTCGCGGAGCGCGGTGATGATGTGGAGGCCGTTCTTGCGGGCGGTGGAGATGTAGCCGCGGACACGCAACCATGCCTGGGCGCCGTGCTGGGTGCGCCAGCCGCCGGAGATCTTCAGCTGGGCTTTGATCATGCGGAGGTCGCGTTCGGCTTGGTTGTTGGTGAACGGGACCTGCAGGTTGCGGGCGAAGAGCAGCACTTGGTGCTGGTAGTCGCGCAGGCGCACCAGCAGGTTCCGGGTTTTGCTTTGCTTACGGCCCCGGCTCGGTGGGTGCAGCAGCAGCCCGAGATGGATGGTGCGGACGAACCTCGAGATCAGCGGATCGCGGATGTGGGCGGGGATGACGTTCAGGCCGGCGTCTCGTGCGGCATGGGCGGCGGTGTTGAGTGCTTCGAGAGTCTTGAACGCGATCGTGGGCCAGGTGTGCTCGGGGTGGGCCTCGGCGGCGGCGACCAGTTCGCGCAGGTGGTGGGCGTTGCAGCGGGCGTGGTTGCGGCCGAAATCTTGATACGACATCAGCCCGTCGTGGACGGCGACACCGCGAAAGTAGTTGAGGATCCCGAACTCGTCCATCGCTTCACCACCACGCTGCCGGTGCGGCAAATACGTGGTCAGGTGCGGGGTGCAAGCGACGTGCAGCCACCAGTTCTTCCCCTCGACCCGGATGCCGGTCTCGTCGAAATGCGCCACCGGCGCTGCCCGCAACGCCTGCTCGACCTGCTCGGCGAACCCCTTGAGGTGGGCGGCGACCGGGGTGAGGACACCGGCGACCCAGCCGGTCGACACCGGCAGGCCCATCAGATCCTGGAGCAGCTGCGCGGTCCGCGCGACCGGGGTGTGCTGGTAGGTCAGCAGATACACCGCCAGTGCGGTCACGTTCGGCCCGTAACACGCGGGAGCGGTCGCCTCGGCCGGTGCGGGCGCGGTGGTGACCTGGTGGCAGCCGCGGCAGCGCAGCCGGTGCAGGCGATGCTCGGTCACCGACGGGCGCACCTCGGGCAAGTCCACCACCTGCCGCCGGATCACTCCCGCACGATCAGCCCGCTGCAGCCCGGTGCCGCACCCCGAACACGACGACGGCACATGATCCACGACCTGATCGGGGTCCTCGACCAGCGACAGGTTCACACCGGGCGCACCAGGCTGCTTGCCCTGCTTGCGGCCGCTCCTGCCACGCAACGACTTCGGAGCGGGTTTGGCGAACCGGTCCGAGGACGGCGGCATCGACGAGTTACCCGAGTTCATCCCGAGGCGGCGCTTCAACTGGGCAACCTCGGCCCGCAACGCGGAGATCTCCTCCCGCGCACGCGCGAGCTCCACCGCCTGCGCTGCAACCAGCGCAGCCAGCTCGTCATACGACGGACGAACACCATCCCCCACAAGCAAGATCATCCCACACGGCCCGCTCACGGACCGGAAACGACCTGAACAGTTACTCCATGCACAGGATGCGTGTTCATGCGACAGACCATAGCGCCGCAGTGCGGCCGTACGCCAGTCGGCTCACGTCAGCGTCTGCCGACGCTACAAGCTCTTTGACCACGCCCGATTTTGGTACCATGACCGTCCGCTTGCAGTGCTCGAGCAACAAACTTCAAGATCCCGTAGAGTCACGACGCCGCGCCCCTGTAGCTCAACTGGCAGAGGCAACGGATTGAAACCCGTGGCGCCGAACTGTCGAGCCCTAACGGCTCACCATCAGCTTCAGCGCTGACGCCGAAACAGCCAGAGCCACCCCGGCGACATCGGGTGCGCTGCACCCGTCGCGGGCCTGGGACGGGCGGCGGCTTCCTCCCCGAGACCGCCGTCGTCCCGGGTCATTGCTGCCCCTCCAGAATAGCTGCACGGCACGCCTCCCACCGCTTCGCCGGGCCGTGTGGGGCTCACCCTCGGCTGTCGCCTGCGGTTGTTCGACGCTCCGTCGGCGGGAGGGCGAGGCCCTCGCCGTAACGGGCCGGCGAGCCCGGGCGACCTTTTGGTATGCCTTCCAGCTTCACTTCGCACGCCATTCGGATCCCGCAGTGACCGGGTTTTCGATCGATCCCACCGCGGTGGGGCGGCTGGCCACCACCGTGCGCAAGATCCACGGCGACCTCGAATGCCTGGCCGACGCGGATCCGCTCGACGCCGGGGAGACCGGGCACTCGCGGCTGGCGGACTCGGTGCACGACTTCGTCGGCAAGTGGGAAGACGGCCGTCGCGAATTGCGCAAGAAGATCGACGACTTCGCCGCCCGGCTCGACCAGGCAGTCGGTGCCTACACCGGCACGGAAGGTGAAGTGGTGCAGACGTTCGGAGGGCCTCGGTGACCTTCGAGGCACTCGGCTGGGACCCGGCTCCGGGGAATCCAGAACAAGTACGCAGCACGGCGAAGGACTTCCTGGACATCTCGGAACGCGCCGAAACCGCACGCGAGGAACTTCGCGCGATCAAGCGGGGTGACGACAGCGAGACGTGGTCGGGAAAAGCAGCCGAGGCCTTCGGGCGATCCGTCACCGAACTGTGCTCCGACCTCGATCGGCTTTCGGAGTCCTACCGGGAAGCCGGCGACGCGCTGACCACCTACGCGGACGCCCTGGAAGACAGTCAGGCCGACGCTCAGCAGGCCGAACGTTCGGCCGCGTCCGCGGCAGCGGACGCCGAATTGTTCCGACGGAAGCTGGCCGACGCCCAGCGGCGGTCGGCCGAGTCGGGACAGCAGGCCACCTCGGCGCAGACGCGGCTGGTCTTCACCCGCCAGCGGCTGGTCGTCAGCCAGCTGACCGCCGACGTCGCCGGGACAGCCGAAGCCCAGCACCACATCCAGCAAGACGAACAGGTCAGCCGTCAGGCGACGGCGGCCAAGTCGCAAGCCGACCGCGAAGCCGCCTACGCCTCGACCCAGTCCGGGCTGGCCGCCGACCGCCTGGACGCCGCGCGGCGCACCGCGAGCACCATCCACGAGCTTCACCTGAACGCGGGCAACCGCGCCGCGGAAGCGATCGACCACGCGAGCGAGATCGCACACAGCTACCACCGGAACGTGCTCGAGATGGCGGTGCACGGGTTCAAGGCCATCGTCACCTCGACGGAGTTCGACGAGTTCCTCATCGGCATGTCGGACTGGGGGCAGTACCTGACCGCCGCCGCACCCTTCCTCGGCATCATCTGCCCGGAAGCGGCGGGGATCATCTACGCCGCCGGACTCGGGATGGAGGCGATCGCGCTCGCCGGCCGCGGGCTCCAGACGCTCGCCGACCACAGCAAGGCACCGCAGTTGTTCGACGCCGGGCTGGTCCTCGGCGCCAGTGCGGTCGGCGCGGTCGGGAAGGCGGGGTTCGTGACCGCCGGCAGGAAGGGCGCTCCGATCAGCTGGAGCCACGACGTGGACGAAGCGCAGAAGGAACTCACCGTCTTCTTCAAGAATCCCGGTGTGGCCGGTGCTGAGCACGCCCTGCGGGGAGGCTACGGCATGGCGAACGCCGGCAAGCAAATCCACGATGTCATCGAGGCCCGGAACGCGGTGCACGACGACATGACCGGCAAGTGGTACCGGCCGGAAACCGTCACCCCGCGAACGGGGGAGAACATCAACGATCTCGAGTGGGAACTGTTCGGCAAGGCACTGGGCGAGGCCAAGAAATGACCGCGAATCCCGTGGCAATCCGGACCGCCGATGGTGTCCGGCTGCGGCTCCCCGAATCCTGGCTGGAAATCGATCCCCGGCTGCCCGACCTGACCACCGAAGTCGTCCGCACCCTCACCGAGCACGGCGTCACCACCCACGACGAATCGGAGCTGGCACGAACCGTGGCTCCCCTGGCCTTCGAGTTGCGCAGGCTTTCCGCCCACGCCGAGGTCTTGCTCGTCGGCCTCCACACCGATTTCGTCGACGACGGTTCCGGCCACGTCCAGGTCTTCACCGCCAACGTCACCGTGGCGCTCTCCCCACCCGTCGGAAGGGGTGCAGGCGTGCGCGACGAGATCCAGCGGGAAGCCCTCGCCGGCGGCGTCGAGACCGGCTTGCACCTGCTTTCCGGCGGCCCCGCCTTCACCACCTGGGGACGCGTGCGCTTCCCCCGCACCGGCACCGAAGCCTTCACGCGCCGGTTCCACATCCCGGTTCCCGGCCTCGACCGGGTGGCCGTGCTGGCCTTCAGCACACCCAATGTGGACTTCGCCGCCGAGTTCGACCGGGTGTTCACGACGATCGCGGACACGTTCCGGTTCGTCGGCTGACCGTCACCGCACCACCGTGACGGCATCCGGCTCGGCGATCCGGCCGAGCACTGCTTCGCCGTGCGACACCAGGTATCCGCGGCCGATCGGAAAGTCGAGCACCGGACGCGGGAACTCGACGCCGAGCACCTCGGTGCGCCCGGGCCGGAGCACGACGCCGACTTCGGCGGCGGCGAGCACCGCCTGCGCCAGGTTGCGGCCGTACGACGGGAGCTTGTCGAGGCGGCATGCGGCCACCAGCGCCGGCAGCCCGGGCTTCCCGAAGGGCAACGGCTCCGGAACGGCCATCCGGTCCGCGTCGTCCACGAGCAGTACGTCCAGACCCCGTGCCATGAACTCGGCCAACGATTCTTCGCCGCCCACGGAGACGCCCTCTCGCTCGAGCGAGGCGTACGCCGTGCCCGGCCGGGTGGCGATCACGGCGACGCGCAATCCGTTCGCGGCCGCGCTCAGCGCTGTTGCGCAGAGCGCGGTCGTCCGGCCGGAACGTTGCGGACCGGCGATCGCCACGACGTGGTCCTTGTCGAAGTCGGCCCAGTGCGCGGTCAGCTCGTCACCGCCGACGCCGAGCAGCGCGATCCGCGGGCCCGGCCCGCTCCCGTAGGCGGCGGCTTGCGACAACGACAGCGACGCCGGGATGCGGTCGACCCGCAGCGGTTTCCGCATCGGGGCCAGCCAGCGCTTCGCCGCTTTGGCGACCTCCTCGGCGAGTGCTGTGCGTTGCGCGGTCCCGGACGGATCCGCGGCCAGCAACGGGACCTGGACCAGCGTCGAGTCGTCACGCAGGAGCGCGCGGCCGGGCGGGAGCTTGGTGACGTCGGCGCGGTGCGGGAATCCGAGTGTGCCGAGGCAGTCGTTGTCGGGTCGCCGAAGACTCAGGCGGTGTTCGAAGAGCCCGGCGAACCGCGCCCGCAGCTTCGTCCCGGTGCTCGTCACGCAGACGGTCAGCCCGACGGCCGCGCCGTCTTCGAGCAACCGCTGCAGGAGCGGTGCCCAGCTGTCGCGCTCGGTGACGACGTCCACGCCGTCGACGAGCAGCACGAGGTGCGGCGGTGCGGCGGCATCGCGTTCACGCAGCTCGTCGAGGCTGCCCACGCCGGCCCCGGCAAGCGTTTCCCGACGTGCTTGGACTTCCGCTCCGAGCCTGACCAGCAGCCGTTCCACCCGCCAGGCGTCACCGGCGTCGGCGACCACGCCGGTGTGGGGCAGGTCCGCCAGTTCACCGAGACCGTGGCCGGCCGTGACCGCGTGGAGCTGGACGGCGTCCGGCGAGGTGTCGGCGACCAGCCCGCAGGCGATCGCGCGCAACGCGCTCGTCCGGCCGGACTGGGGCGCGCCGACCAGCAGGAGGTGGCCGCCACCGAGCCGCGGCGCGAACGGGATCTGCCGCTGCCCCGCGGGGTCGTCACGAAGCCCCAGGTTCAGCGCGAACGGGGCCGGCGCGCACCGCTCCCGGGTGAGCAGTTCCGGCAGGGGAGGTAGCCACGGCCGATGGGGCGTGCCGGTTCCGTCCGCGGCCAGCGCGATCGCCTCGATCAAGTCGAGCAGCTCGGTTCGTTGCGCCGAATCCGGCTTCCGCTCGTCCTCGACCGGCTCAGGCAGTTGGAGGTCCGAGTCCCGCAGCGGTACCGCGCGCAACGCGACGGCCTGCGCACTGCCGCTCGGCGCGGCGCACCAAGCGGTTTGGACCGTGCGCAGCACGCCGGACTGCCGAAGGACCGCGCGGCCCTTCTGCCGTACCCCGATCTCACTCGCGAGCGGGCTGTCGAGGAGCAGGTCGCTCACCGCCCGGCTGACGCGCAGCGCGACCTTCAGCTCGGAGTTGCGCTTGATCTGGGTGGTCACGTCGGCTTCGTCCTGCGTGGCCAGCAGCATGTGGATACCGAGGGAACGGCCGACCCGGCCGACCTCGACGAGGTCGTCGACCGCGGTCGGCAGGCGGAGCTTGAGCATTGCGAACTCGTCCACCACGAGAACCAGCCGGGCCAGCGATGGCAGCCCCTGCCGGGCGGCCGCCGAGGGGTACTGCTCGAACTCGCTCACCCCGGCGTCGTCGAACATCCGCTGCCGCCGCTCTTGTTCGGCCTGCAGGGCGGTGAAGAAGCGGGGCAGCGCGCCGTCGAGGTTCGTGACGGTGCCCACCGCGTGCGGGAGGCGTTCGAGCAGCGGGAACGTCGAGTTCCCCTTGAAATCGACGAAGAGGAAGTTGAGGTGGGCCGGGGAGTTCGCCAGGGCCAGCGACGCGACCAGGGTCCGCACGAACTCGCTCTTGCCAGCGCCGGTGGTGCCGACGATCACACCGTGCGGACCGTCCTTGACAAGATCGATGTGCGCGATGCCCGACGCGTCACTGCCGATCGGCACGCTCGTGCACTCCGGTGCCAGCCGCCACCCGGCACGGATGGAGTTCTCTTCGGCCGCCGGCACGATCTCGCTCAACCGGACCAGATCCGGCAGGGCAGCCCCCGCCGTCGCCGCACCGACGACCCGCAGGGGTGCGAGAATCCGCGCCGCCCGTTCCGCCGACATGGCGTCGATGCGGTCGGCGGTCACGGCGATCGGGTCGGCCTGGGCCAGGCTGAGCCGGTCGCCGGCCGGCTCGAGGCTGAGGACGGCGCCGCACCGGCTGGGCAAGGACGTGACCGAGTCGTCGACGCAGACGAAGCGCAGCCCCGCCGCCGGGCCCTCACGCAGGAGATCGGCGATGTCCTGCCGCCGCCCCAGCTCCCGGCTGCCGACGAGCACCACCAGCGTGTCGGCGACGATGTCGCCGGCGTGGCGGCTTTCCAGCCGGTTCCGGACAAGGTCCGTGAGCGGCTTCACGACTCTCGCCAGATCTTCCACTGCCCATGCCGCGAGCACGCCGCCGGAATCGCTCTTCAGGTGCGGCAACCAGCGAGTCCACAACAGACTCCGTGAGCCGGGTGCGAGGACGACGATCCGCAGTTCGTCCGGGCCGTGCAGGACGGCGGCCTGCACCAGCAGCCAGTCGAGCACGCGCTCGGCGTCGGCCGCAGGACCGGCGACGCCGAGCGCCCCACCGGCGAGGTCTGCGCCGACGGGCGCGTCGACGAGCCGCGGCGGCCGCCACCCGTCGGCGGCGTCCGGACCGTTCACCCGGACCGACGCCGCGCGGGAACTGCGGCCCAGCCGGAACCGGAGCCAGTCGTCATCACCCGCACGTCGTTGCCACAATCCGCCGGCCGCCGGATCGGCCCGTTCCAGCACGGTGATCGGCGCCGGCCACTCCCGGCGGAGGAAGGCGTCCTCCTCGTCGACCAGAGCGTGCACAGCGACCTTCGCCGCAGCGAGCCGCCGGTCGTAGTCCTGGGCGCCGGCCGCGTTGGCTTGCTTCGCGGCGCGTCTGAAGTGCCACCACATCCCCACCGCGATCGCCGGGGACAGCACGGCCCACATCAAGTAGGAGGGCTGGCGCCAGACGATCGCCATCGCCACGCTCAGCACCAGCGGCAAGCCGGCCAGCAGCAGCAAGGGGCCGCGGTTCGCGGACTGGACAACCGGCGGCGCCGGGAATTCCACCGTGGACGCCGAGAACCTCGCACGAAGGCGCGGAGAGCGGTTGACCAGGAGACCTCCCCGGCCGTCGGATCCCGGAGCCGCACCCGGCGCCCGGAACTCGACCGTCAGCCGGGTTCCCCCGACCTGGAACTGCTCCCCCGGCGGCAGGTCGGCGAACCCGTCCTTCGCCAGCCTCGGCCGGCCTTCGAACTTCCCGTCGTGGCTCACCACGGTGCCGTTGCGGGACCCTGTGTCGGCGATGCGCACCCGAGCGCCGTCCCACTGGACAACGCAGTGCAGGCGCGTCACGTCACTGTCGGCCAGCGGCAGGTCGGCACCGCCACCGCGCCCGACGCGTACCGTCCCTCCCCGGCTCAGTGGCCGCGAACGGCCGGCGTACGGACCGGACAGGACCCGCAGGACCGGGCCGGGTGGCACGACGGGACGCGGCTCGTCGAACCCCGACGAGTCCAGGATCGCACCGTCGCGCACCGGCGATGCGACGACCGGGACGGCCGGATCGATCCGGACGCCGTCGGCGGCCACCGGCCGGACGCCGCCGAGCGCCACAGCCAGGGCGTCGAGCACTTCGCCCGCCGTATTCTCCGGTACGCATTCGATACCGAAATCGCGTAACACCCCGTCACGTGGATCACGGACTGACAACCGGATGCGCACTTTTTCTCCTACGTGGTCCGCACTTCTCGCGAGAACTATCGTCACGCGGGTGCCAGGCGCTACGCTTTCCGAGTGGGTTTCGAAAACAACGGCGTTGACATTCCGCGGATACCGGGGTTGTCCGATCTCCGGCTGATCGCTCGCGGTGGGTTCGCCACCGTTTACCGCGCCATCGAGGAACAATTCGACCGGGAGGTCGCGGTCAAGCTGTTCCACACCTCGCTGCTCGACGGCCGCTCGCGCGATTCGTTCAAGGCCGAGTGCAAGGCGATCGGCGGGCTGCCGACCCGCGCTGGCGTGGTTGCCGTGTTCCACGGCGGCGTGATCCCCGGTGACGGCCGGCCGTACGTCGTGATGGAACTGTGCCGGGAATCGCTGGCCGCGCGGATCGCCCGCGGTCCGCTTCGGCCCGACGAAGCCGCGGCACTCGGCGTCCGCTTGGCGACGACCCTGCAGGCGGTGCACGACGCCGGACGGGTTCACGGCGATGTCACCCCGTCGAACATCCTCTTCCTCGGCTCGGGCGACCCGTTGCTCGGTGACTTCGGCCTGTCCCTCCACACGAACGCCGACGGCGCCCGGGCCGACTACGCGACATGGGAGCACGCCGCACCCGAGGTCTACCAGGGCCGGTCCACGTTCTCGTCGGACGTCTATGGTCTCGGGTCGACGCTCTACACTGCGCTCACCGGGCACCCGCCCGTTCCCCGCGCCCCCGGCGAGCCCCTGCGCGACTACAAAGTGCGCGCGGTCACGACTCCGGCGCCACGGCTTCCGGAGTCGGTGGCCGGCCCGGCGTTCTCGGCCGTGCTGGCCAAGGCACTCGCACCCGACCCGGACGCACGTCCCGTCAGCGCGAACGACTTCGCGACCGAATTGGCGGCGATCGCCGCGCCGTCGGTACCGAGCCGGACCCGGTGGGTCCCGGACGCGGCGTACGAGAACACCTCGTCGACGGGGCTCCGTCCCGAAGACACGCGCTTCGCCGCCGGCATCCCTCAAGGCGACGAGACCACCGCGCGACCGGGTGTCCCCGTCCCGGAGCAGCCCAAGCGCTTGTCCGCGGCCACCCGCTGGCTGATCGCCGGCGCGGCCGCGCTCGTCGTCGTGACCGGCGGCGGGCTCACCGTTCTGCTGACCAGGGACACCTCATCCCCCGCGGCAGCTCCGGCGCCTTCACCCGCGCCGGTCTCGCCGACCACCGCCGTGGCGGCGCCGGTCCTGGCCCCGCCGGAGGACTTGGGCGCGCAGGTGCGGCTTTCGTGGACGGGCGGACCGGACTGGGACTACGCGGTCGTGATCGCCGAAGAAGGCGGCTCCGCGCCGACCGTCAAACTCGCCGACCGCCAGACGAGCTACACGGTCGACGTGACGGCCGGCAAGCGGTACTGCTTCCAGATCCAGGCCACCTGGGACAGCGGGAACCGCACCGCCGCCAGTGAAAGCCTCGGCATCCGCCAGGCACAATGCGTGCATCAAGGCACTTAGCCAATCGCGGAATGCCGAAGGGGCGCCGGAGTTTCCCGGCGCCCCTTCGGCAACTTCACGCTCGCACGGGTATCAGGCTGCGCACCGCGAACAACGAAGCGATCCGCTGCCACAAGCTGCCTCGGCTGGCGGCGCGCACGGTGTGGGACGCCGACCAGGCCCGCCGCGCCACTTCCGGTGAAGCGATCGACCCCGACCACAACGCCAGGTCGAGGCTCTGGGACAGCTGCCGGAGTCCCTGGCTGACCCCCTCGGGGTAGTCGGGCCCGACCTGCGCCGCGAGCTCTCGTGCTGTCATGCCGGGCACCACCGTGACTCCGCGGTCCCGCAGCCGGTCGCGAGCGTCGAGCCACGCTCCGACCACGGCCTCCGCCGGTGAGCCTCGACGACGCCGGTAGCGCCGAACGGACTTGACCACCACGGGTGTCAGCGCCGCGAAGACGAGCAGAGCCAACGGCGTCGCGGCGACCCACACCCACCACGGCGTACCGTCCGAGGGCTGCTGCGGCGGGACGTTCGGCGTCGGTTGCGGCCGGTTGTCAGGCTGTGGCGGGAGGTTCTTGCGCGCATCCTCGGTGGCCTGCGCCACGCTGCCTTCCGGCCGTCCGGCGTCGGCGGTGGCCGTGCCGGCGGGATCGAGCGGCACCCAGCCGACGCCGCGGACCGCGACCTCCGGCCACGCCAGGACGTCGCTGTTGTGCACCACCACCGTGCCGCCCGGCGCGGCCGCCGGCTGCCGGAAGCCGACCGCCACCCGCACGGGGAGACCCGCCGCGCGGGCGAGGACGGCGTAGGCCGTGGCGAACTGTTCGCTCGTGCCGCGCTTGCTCGAGCCGAGGAAGAAGCCCAGCTGGGCGTAGCCGTGCCCGGTCGGGATGTCTTCTCCCGAGGCCACCTTGTAGTTCTTGCGGAACCACTGTTCCAGGACGAACGCGGTCCGTAGCGACGGGCCCGATCCGCCGGTGGCTTCGCGCAGCAGCGGCGCGATCTCCTTCGGCAGCTGCGCGGCCGACTCCAGCCCGTTCGCCGTACCGTCCACTTCGGACGACGTCAGCTTCTTGACGTCCACCGACGGCGGGCGCCAGAACAGGCGGTAGGCGAGACCGTCCGTGGCCTGGGTCGACAACAGGGTCCCGGTGGCGGCGTCCACCAGCGGACGGGCTCCGTCGACGTGGTCGGTTCGGGTGACCGTGGGCAGCCACGCACCCGGCGCCGAGGCGAGGGTGACGGTCGCTTCGGCCATCGGGTCGCCGGCCGGAGTTCCGACGAGGGCCGGCAGCGCACTGCCCAGCGGCCGGAAGCGCGCGCTGCTCGTCCAGTTCACCCCGTCGAAGCGATCCAGCACCGACACGGTCCACCGATCGACCGGCGCGGAGGCGCGGGCGTGGAACACCTCTGCGGCCGGGGTCGCCAGCCGTGAGCCGATCTCGTCGAGCGGATTGGCCAGCACCGAAGTGACCACCGGCGGCTGGTGGTGCGCGGGTAGCGAATAGGCGGGCCTGCTCAGCGGCGTCCACACCGTGAACGCCAAGCAGCCGGCCGCGATCGCCGCGACGGTCGCCGCCGCCGGCAGCGCATACCCGGCGACCGAACCGCCGAGCCGTGCGCTACGCCGGTGCCCGGTGGGTGCCCCGATCCGGTTCTCCGCCGACCTCGCCGCGGCCAGGACGACGACCGCGGCGACCGTGTAGCCGCCGCCGAACAGCAAGGCGTCCCCGCCGTCGGCCACGGAAAACGCCTGCGAAAGCCCGGCCAGCGCCAGGCTGGGGACCAGCGCCACCAGCGGGCTGCGGTCCCGGCGGAGGCATTCGACCCCGAGCACGCCGGTCAGCAGCACGAGCACGGGCACGAACAGCAGGAGCTCCGGCTCCGGCCGGGCGGGCCACGTGCTCTCCACGGTGCGCAGCCACCCGTGCAGCGCTCCGTCGCCCAGCGCGTGCACCGTCGCCGACGTCGGCACGACGCCGTTCAACGTCGGGCGCAACACGGTCAAGGTGAGGGCCAGCAGCCCGAACAGCAGGGCCAGCGGCGGCCGCAGAACCGCCGGCGCGCGCACGGCGGCGAGGTCCGCGGCCACGACAGCCACGCAGGCCGCGAGCACCGGGACCAGCAACGCGGGCAGAGTGAACACCGGCTGGAACAGCAGCCCGCCGATACCGGCCGCGACGACGACCGCGGCGCACGCCGCGAACCGGCTCATGCGGCCACCACCCGGTTCCACGCCGCCGCGGCCACGACGGCGTCGCGCTCCTTGATGACGGTCACACCGGGCAGCACGACCGGCGCGGAGTGCCCGAAGTCGAACAACGTCACCTCGCGCGCCCGCTTGCCCAAGGCGCCGACGAAGGCGGTCTCGAACATGCCGCCGAGCAGGGTCAGGCTGGTCCCGCGGTCGCATCGCGACACCAGGACCTCGGGGAGCAGCTCCTGGGTGCCTTGTTCCACGGCGCAGAGGGCGTCCTGCAGCACGCGGCTGCCCGCCACGCCACCCCGGGTGTTCAGGTCGAGGCCGGTGGTCGTGAGCAGCCGGGTCTGGGTGCCCGCGGTCGTGGCCGCGTGAGTGAGCGAAGCGGCGATTTCCACGGCTGCCTCGAACCCGTCCTCGTCGAGTGCTCCGGCGCGGTCGTCGAGCAGGACGGTGAACCGGGGCTGCGCCGGGTCGACGTACTCGCGCACCATCATCCGGCCGGTCTTCGCGGTGGCGCGCCAGTGCACGTGCCGCAACTCGTCACCGAGCACGTATTCGCGCACTGCGCGCAGGTCGGCCGAACCCGCCATCGGCCGCGGGGTGATGAGCCCCTCGTGGTGATGCCGCGGGTGCGCGCCCAGGCTCACACCGACGCGGTGCCGCCGCGGGTGCACGAGCAGCGTCGACGTGCTTCCGCCGCGGGCGTCCGCGGCGACCAGGCCGAGCAGATCGGCGCGCCGAACGGTCAGCGGGCCGACCGTGAGCACGCCGCGCCGCCGGGTCGGCAACGGGTAGATGCGTTCGGTCGACGCGCCGGGCGCGAGCGGGTGCACGGCGAGACGGGCGTCCTCAGTGGGCGGGTCGATGGCGGTGAACCCACCACTGCGCCGCCGCGAGCGGTTGGTCAGGGTGAGCGTGGCAACGGCGGTATCGCCTCGCTCGACCCGGTCGGGCACGAGTTCACGGTGGACGTCGACGCTCACCCGGCGCAGGCAGCTCAGCACAGCGACGATGACCACGGCGATCGCCGCGCCGGCGACCAGCCGCAGGAGCGGGAACCCCAGCCCGATCCCGGCGGCGAGGCAGAACGTGGCGGCGCCCAGCAGGCCGGTGCCCCGGCGGGTCAGCCGGAGGCCGCGGGCAGCAGGAATGGACGGCACGGTTCAGCCCCGGACCGTCGCCGAGCCACCGGGAGCGGGCACCGCCCGCAGCACCTCGGCGAGCACGTCGGCGGGCTTGCGGCCGTTGAGCTCCGCTTCCGGGGTGAGCACGAGCCGGTGTTCGAGCACCGCGGGGGCCACGGCCTTGACGTCGTCGGGCGTGGTGTAGGCGCGGCCGTCGGTGGCGGCCCATGCCCGCGCGGCACGAACCAGCGCGACGCTGCCGCGCGGGCTCGCGCCGAAACGCACCAGTTCGTGCTGCCGAGTCGCTTCCGCCAGGCTCACGGCGTACGAGCAGACGGCCGGATGTGCCTGCCCTTGCCGTACCGAGGCGATGACGCCGGCGAGCGTCTCCTGGTTCATGACCGGTCCGAGCTGCGCGGGCGTCGCGCCCGCCATGTCGCCGAGCACTACCTGCACCTCGGCGTCGTGAGCGGGGTAGCCGACGCTGAGCCGCACGAGGAACCGGTCGAGCTGCGCCTCCGGCAGCCGGTAGGTGCCTTCGAGCTCGATCGGGTTCTGGGTGGCCAGTACGACGAATGGGCGCGGCATCGCGTAGCGCTGCCCGTCGACCGTGACCGCCGACTCCGCCATCACCTCCAGCAGCGCCGACTGGGTCTTCGGCGTGCCGCGGTTGATCTCGTCCGCGAGCACGATGTTCGCGAAGATCGCGCCGGGGTGGAACTCGAGCCGCTCGCTGCTCTGGTGGTAGATCGACGCGCCGGTGATGTCGCCGGGCAGGAGGTCCGGCGTGAACTGGATCCGGTTCAACGTGCCTTCCACGCTGGCCGCGAGGCACCGGGCCAGTGTGGTCTTGCCGAGGCCGGGCACGTCCTCCAGGAGCACGTGGCCCTCGGCGAACATGGCGACGATCGCCATCCGGACCACGTCGGGCTTGCCCTGCACGACGCGCTGCACGTTGGCGGAAATCAGGCTGTAGGCGTCGCCCGGGGTCAGCTGCGGATTCATTCGTTCTCCTCGTTCACGAAACCGGGTCACCAGGTGAGATGGTTGGACTCGACGCCGCCGACGACGGCCCAGACCTGCCTGCCTCGGTAGCCGAAGAAGCAGACGGAGCTGTCGAACGCACCGGACCCGTTGGTCCGTGCCGAGTACGTCCAGTAAGTGCCATCCACAGTGGACACACATGAGACGGAGTAGCTGGTGTTGGCAGCGAAGTTGCGCGCCGAGATGACGACGTAGGCGCAGCTCGGGTCGGTGCACGACGAACTCGAATAGCGGCCGCCCTTCGACACCGAAACCGACGGTGGCGGCGGTGGTGGCGGCGGCGGATCATTGGTGCGAGCCGAACCGCGGGACCCGGTGGGCCCGCGGCCGAAGCTGTTCTCACCGGTGACGTAGATGTCATACGTCGTCGCGTACTCCAGACCGCCGACCGTGATCGAGCTGCCGCTGGCACAGCCGCCTGTCCAACGCTCGGCCCCGTTGAACACGACGTGGCAGGTCACCGCGCCGCTGCTGTAGTCGGAGACGTTGACTGTCAGGGTGATCTGCCGGTCGCCGCTGCTCGACGCTCCGGTCACGTCCACCATCGGGGCCCGGCCGGGCGTGGCTTCGGCGGTCGCGGGCGCGCCGTCCACGGTGGCACCGGTCGTGCCGCGCTGCCGGGTCTGCGCCCGCACGGTGAAGCTGTACTTGGTGCCGTTCGACAGGCCGTTGAAGGTCGCTGTCGTGCCGGTGACCGTCTGCGGCGTCAGGCCGTCGGCCTCCACCAGGTATCCGGCCAGATCACCACCGTTGAGTTCGGGCGTGGTCCAGGTGAGGGTCACGGTCGAATCGGCAACAGTGGCGCTTGGTCCGCCAACCGCGGCGGCGGGCGAGTACGGCGAAACGGCACCGCTCGACGGCGAGTCGGCGCTGGACAGTCCCAGCTCGTTCGTCGCGGTCGCGGTGAACGTGTACGCGGTGCCGAGCGTCAGAACGCCCGCGGCGGTGGTGAGTGAGGGTTCCGTCGAAGTGCCCGCGGCGGTCGTACTGCCGTCGGCGCCGTGCGCGGTCACCGTGTAGCCGGTGATCAGGTGGCCCTGGCCGTCGGCCGGGGCCCAGGTGAGCTTGACCGTGCCGTCCTCGCCGGCGATCGCTGTCGGCGCGCCCGGTGCGCCGGGGACCTCGGAACTCGGGGTGACCGGCGGCGAGTCGGCGCCAGGACCGGTGCCGACGGAGTTCACGGCGATGATCGTGAAGACATAGGTCGCGCCGTTGCGCAGACCTGGCACATCGGCTCGCAGCTGGTTTCCTCCGACGCTCATCGCGCCGTCGGTGCCCCCGCCTGCGGTCGAGCGCCAGCTGATCCGGTACTCCGTGATGGCTGCACCGTTCGCGCTGGCTTCCTCCCAGGACAGCTTCACCGTGGCGTTGCCGGGCTGCGCCTGGACCGCCCCCGGCGCGCCCGGCGCCTTCGGGGGCGTTTTCGCCGGGTCCTTCGCCCCCTTACCGCTCGACGGCGCCTGGGGCTTGCCGTGCGGTGCGACCGGCGGCGGGTTCACCGGCGGCTGAGGGGTCTTCGGGGTGTCGGGGGACGGCACGTCCCGCTTGCCGATACCGACCGTGGTGACCGATCCGTCGTGGTCGACCACGACGGTATGGGCGCCGTCCTGGGCGTCGACGTACACGCGTCCGTCCTGACCACGCGTCATCCGCGGCTGGCCCGCGCCTTCGGGTAGCGGGGTCGTCGCCTTCTGCTTGCCGGTCGGCGTGAAGGTCAGCACCCTCCGGCCCGTCCGGTCGAGCACCGCGACGGCATCGGTGGCGGTGACAGGTGCCGCGAAGTCCCCTTCCCCCAAGCCGACGGTGATCGGCGCGGAACCGGGCCGCTCGCCACCGAGGCCGTCAAGCCCGGCCAAGATCAGCCGGTTGTCACCCGGATCGACCATGGGGAGCCGCTGAGCCACTGCGACGGTCGCCGTGCGCGCGTCCTTGGCGACCCGCACTCCGAGGTTCGCCGTCTGGCCGGCGCCCTGCTCGCCGAAGGGGGTGACGGTTCCCGCGGACGGATCGACGAAGACGACTTGGTCGCCTGTCGCCACGACGTTGCCTTGCCTGCCGTCGGTGTCGACCGGGCACAGCACGTCGCCGGCATCGCGTTTCACGCGGCACAGGGTCCCGTTGTCGACCCGCTGGAACCAGATCGTGCCGTCCGCCAACGGCGCCGGCTCACCGACTGTTCCCCCGGCGCGCATGGTGACCGGCGGCAGCTGCGCGAACCGCACCACGGTGCCGGCTTGCTTGTAGACGTAGTACGGGCCGCCCGGCACTTCGAGGCTGACCGGGACGTCCCCACCGGGCGTGGCCACGGTGGCCGCGACGGCGAGATCGGATTTGCCGAACACCACGGCTTTGCCACTGCCGACAGCGCTCAGCTGACGGTCTCCCTGCCCCATCGCGACGGCGCCGGTGAGCTCGACCTTGCCGGTTCGCGCGTCGACCTGCTTGGTGCCGCCGTTGACGTGGAAGGCTGCTTGCTCGGTCACGTTGTAGACCCAGTGCCCTTCCTGCTGGAAGTTCAGATCCGGCCGCGCGTCACTGCTGGCCGCAACCACCACGAACGTCGTCGCGGCCAGGAACACTCCCGCCCACACCGCGACCGCGGCACGCGTTCGCCTCTGCCCTGGCACTCGGCCTCCAGAATCGCTGGGAAACGGCGGCCGCGATTGATCCGTCCGGCGGCCACGATCCTCTTAAGCGCCGGAGAGAGCATTGCTGTTACAGCGCGGTTCGGTTGCGGCTCACGAAAATGACCAACGCGACCACCGGCGAAGCCGGTTTTTCCCGCCGATTGACACTCTCGGATAACAACAACACATCTGTCGTAACATCTCGAGGCCGAGGCGGCGACCTCTGGGGGGTGAGCCGAAACCGTGTCAAATGGTCGATCGCGATCGGTGCCTTGGTCGCCGGCCTGGCCGCGGCCGGCGCAATCGTCGTCTTCGGCATTGACGGCGACACCGCCGCCGCAGGCCGAGGTGTCTCGGCAGAGGTGACCGAGCGAGGCGTTTCGCTTTCGGTGGATGGCATCGTCATCACAGGTCCGGCCGGTGTGGCACCGGCCGGCACGGTTCTCACTGCGAACATCGGAACCCGCGCTCCGTTCGGTGCGGGCGCGTCCATGTTCACCGGGGCCGGCTCGCCGCTCGAACTGAAGCTCACGAACGGATCACAACCCGCGAAACCGTTGTCGATCCGCTTCCCCGTTCGAGCTCAGCCACCTGCCGGTGCAGCAGGAGTGCTGCTCACCAATCCGTCCGGTAGCGATGGAACACACCTGATTCCGGCCGTGTTCGACACCGGGCAACAGACGCTGACTGCGGAAATCGACCACCTCAGCAGCTTCTGGCCTGGCTTCTTCGACTTCGGCAAGCTGGCCGAATCCGTCAAGCGCTTCGCCGGACAGACGACCGGAATCACCTCAGCCAGGCCCGGCTGCGCAACCTCACCCGTGACGACCGGCGACGGCACGAGCGTGACGCTCGGCGGAGCGGTCGTCGGCGACCCGGTGTGGTCGTGCCTACGGGTCGAGAACGGCCAGGCAATCGTCACGATGACACCCAATTCACCACTGCCATGGCTGCTCCACGCCGCTCCCGACGCAACCTTGGAGCCACCCGGCACGGTGGACGTCGACAAGGCCGCAGTGCTCGCCGGCTACGACACCCTGATCAAGACCAAACCGTATGCCGAGGGCCTCCTCGTTCCCGGCGTGCCGCGGACCTACCGGTTCCCGGTCGCCCAGCTCCCCGGCGTCATCACCGGCAAGATCGACACCGGCACCTACCTCGGCATGGCGTTGCTGTTCGGAGTTGAAGAAGCTCTCGAAGTCTTCGGTGTCGACGTCGGACGCCTCGAAATCGTCACCGACGCGGTGCGCTGCCTGGGCGACGCGATCGAGGCAGCGCACATCACCGCACCACCGAACGCCGATGCCGTGGCCGGCCTCACCAAGGCCGTGCTCTCGTGCGTCAGCACCGCGGCGACGGCAGCAGGACACCAGGCACCCGGGCCGGTGAAGGTGGTGATCGGAATCCTCACCTCCGGCGTCAGCCTCGTCGCGGCCGGTCTCCAGGGAGTCGTCCGCACCGCGACCGGGTCCGACACGTTCACCATCAACGTCGACGCCCGAGTGCCGCCGGTCGACCTGCACCGCACCAAGCTAACCTCTATCCGCGTTCCAGCCTCGCTCTGCGACACGAACGGCGACTTCACCTTGCGGAACGGTTCAGCCGCCGGCATCCCCTCTCGCTACGGACCGCTCGACGCGGGCACCACCGGCACGGTCGTCTACGGCGACCTCGACGGCGACGGCCACGACGAAGCCGCCATCGACGTCTACTGCAACTACAGCGGCGGCAACGGCGTCCCCGGCCAAGGGTTCGTCGTCATAACCGGCAAGAGCGGCAAGCCCGCCCCGATCGGCGTTGTCAAGGCGCAGACACAAACGCCCCAGACGTACTTGTCAGCGGTCGAAAAGATCACGATTTCCCGTGGTCGCATCGAAGCCACCGAAGATTGGTACCACCCCGACGACGCCCACTGCTGCCCCAGTGGCCGCGCCCAGACAACCTGGACCTACGCCGCGGGAAAGCTCACACCGGGAAAGCCAAGGATCTAGGCGGAAAACGTCCCGCAGGTCAGCTGGTGCTGGCGGTCACCGGCGCACGCGCTCCACCGGCGGACCGTGGCGACTTCGGGTAGCTGCCCGCCCGGCGAGTTGCTCAGCGTCATTCAGCCCGTAGGTCGCCAGCCACCGCAACACCAGCACCGCGCCCACCGTCAACACCGGGATCACGACCGCGGTAAGCCACATCGTCTTCGGCGACAGCTCGCGCGGCCGCGGCTCGTTGGTACGTGGCGGTCATGACAGTCCCTCCTAGCAACCACCGAAATTGTCATGTTTTTGTCCAAACGCACGCAGATTTGTCCAGCCATAGTGGTCGGGTTGACAGGCATGGTCCGGTTAGAATTTCCCATACCCCCGACTCGACCTATACGCCAACTCATGACCCGAGAATCGGGTTTACCTGCGCAAAAGTGTTCTCAGTGTACTGAGAATCCAGCTTTCCTCCGTCACCGTACAACCACCACGACTGCTCCAAACAGGGGTTACTGGCGAGTTGTGGATTGCATCATCGACCGCCGATCGGGGAGGCTGCGCGGTTGATCACTCTCAGGGGAAGGTGACCATGGCCGCAACTCCCAGCGACCGCGACGTGCTCAATCAGACCATCAGCCTCATGGACTTCCTCGCAGAAGTCACCGATGCGGCCAACCGCGACCCCAGCCGCGACATCACCGCCGACGAGTCCGACGCACCCGATCCGCTGATCTGGCTCGACCACCTTCCCGACGGCCTCACCCTGACCCCGAAAGCGACCGACGACGTGCTGCTGCGCGTCCGACCACCCAAAACAGTTCTCGAGCCACGCCCGCCTGCGGTGCTGGCCGGATGGATCGACTCGCCCGAAGCCCGCGGACCGGACAGCCAGCCACCCCGCCTGCTCACCACCGGCCCCGCCGACGTCGACCAGGAACACGCGATCACACCACCGGCCAGTGTCCGGCAAGTGTTCGACCGGTGGCTGGCCCAGTGGCGTGAGTGGAGCCGGGACCAGCTGCGCTCCCGCGCCCGCCGTGACCTCTACGAATCCCTCGAACGCGCCGCGAAAACACTGGAACAGCGAGACGACGAGTACGAATTCGTCCTCGCCACCGGGCTGGTCCGCTGGCACACTCCGGAGGGGGACGAGGTCCGCCGGCACCTGATCACCGAACCCCTCCGCCCGCAGCTGGACCGCGACACCGCGGAGGTGACGGTCTCCTTGATCGGCGGCAAACGCCGCTTCGAAGACAAAGCCCTCTTCACCGAGGTCGAGGGGTATCAGCCCGACCGCGGCCGCACCGCTCGCCAGGCGATCCTCGAGAGCGACACCGGTCTGCTGGACCCCGCGCTGCTCGACGACGTCGAGGGATGGGTCGGGCTCGCCGTCGCCGACGACTTCACTTCGCTGCGCCGTCCTGAGGATGTCACCCGTGAGCTGCCGGACCGGCTGGAGCTTTCGCCGTCGCCGGCGTTGCTGCTTCGGCCGCGCAGCCGGGAACTGCTCGCCGACACCTACCGCAGGATCGCCGCCGAGCTGCGCGAGCCTGATGCGCAGGTGCCGGTCGGGCTGGCGCAGCTGGTCGCCGACACCGAAGCCGACACCCGGGGCCGCTGGCTCACCGCGCAGAACGCCCCCACCGGCGACATGCTCGGCGAGGACCCGCTGTTCCCGTTGCCGACCAACGCCGAGCAGGAACGCGTCATCGACCTGCTGCGGCGCGAAATCGGGGTCGTTGTCCAAGGCCCGCCGGGAACAGGCAAGACCCACACCATCGCCAACCTGGTCAGCGCGCTGCTCGCCCGAGGAATGCGGGTCCTGGTCACCAGCCAGAAAGACCAGGCCCTCAAAGTTCTCCGCGACAAAATCCCCGCCGAACTGCGCAGCCTCTGTGTCCTGCTCGCTGGGGGCAGCAAAGACGCCGCCAAAGAGCTCGAACGCGGCATCGATGCACTCTCGAATGCGATCGGCTCGACCGAAACCGCGGGCCTGCCGCGCCGGGCCCAGCAGCTCGCCGACGAGCGCCACAACCTCCTGACCCGCAGTACCGAACTCAACACCCGGATCCGCCAGCTGCGCGAAGTCGAATACCTCCAGCACCCGCCTGTGGCCCCCGGCTACAGCACCACCCGCTACGCCGGGCCGTTGACCGACATCGTGCACGAGGTCCAGGAGCACGCCGCGGCCTACCGGTGGATCCCGAGCGTCGATCTGACCTGGCCCGACAAGCCGCCACTGGTGACCGGGGACATGCTGGCGCTGCTCACGCTGACCCGCCAGGACAGCCCCGGCCGGCGGATCCGCGCCGGGCAGCAGATCCCCGAGCGCCGCGAGCTGCCCGACGCCGGCGAGCTCGCGGACATCATCGCCTCCGAGCAGCACGCCCGCGACACCGCACACGCCGACACCAGCACCCTCACCCAGCGCCTAGCCGCGCTCGGGCCGGAGGTCTTGGCGCATCTGCGTGGTCTCGGCGACCAGGCCCGCACACAATTGCAGCAGCTGGGCTACGGCGGGGACCACACGATTCCGCCGTCGCGCGGCTGGGTCGGGATCGCCGTGGACAACCATCTGGCCGGGCAGCACTACGGCCTGTGGCGGCGGTTGCATGCCGAGCGGGATACCGCGGACCGGCTTCAGCAGCAGATGCGCGACCTCGGCCTGCAGTTCGCGGTCGAGCTGCCCTCGGTCGGTGCTTACGGCATCGGCAAGACTCGTGCCCTGCTCAACAGCGGCCGGGCCCTGCGCGACTACATCGTCGGCGGCGGGAAGATACGCAAAATCGGCAAATCCACCGCACAGAAGAACGCCGACGAGTTCCTGACCGTGGTCACCGTCGACGGTGTCCCGCCGCACAGCCTTCAGCAGATCAACGCGGCGCTCTACCGGCTGGAGGCCGAGGTCGCCGCGGTGCAGCTGGTCGGGCTGTGGGGCGAGGCCGACGTGAAGATCACCGGCGAATCCCTCACCCGTGCCCTGTCGGAGCTGGCCGACAACGCGCAGCTGCTCGATCACATCGTGGCGCTGGCCCAGATCCACGGCGTGTTCCGCGAGACACTGCTGCGCGCCGCTTTGTCGGTTGACTTGTCGACTGTCGCGGCGTTCGTCCGCGCGATCGATGCTGTTCCGGCAGCCCTGCATTATGTGGCGTTGGAGCAGGCCCGTCACCAGGTAGCGGGGCTGCAGCGGAAGGTCGCCGCGTGGGCAGCCGCCGAGAACGCCTGCTCGGAGCTGGCGTTGCTGGTCAAAGCCGTCGCGGACCGCGATCTCGACGCCTACCGCACCGGCCTGGACGCCCTCGACCTGGCTCGGCACGACCGTTCCGCTGAACAGCGTCGCGCGCAGCTGACCCGCACGCTCCGGAATGTTCACCCGGCCCTGCTGGAGCTGCTCGAAGCGACCGCCGACGATCCGACCTGGGATCAGCGTCTGAGTGACCTGCCGGCGGCGTGGGCGTGGTCGAAAGCCGAGCAGTTCATCTTCGCCACCCGCAATGCCGAGGACGAACGCCGCCTGGTCGCCGAGTTCGACGTGGTGGAAGATCAGATCCATCGGGTCACCGAACAGCTCGCCGGAGTCCAGGCACTCAGTGCCTGTCTCAGCCGGATGACCGATGCGCACGCCCGGGCGTTGCGCAGCTACCGCGAGCACATGAGCCACGTCGGCGCCGGCGGCGGCAGCAAAGTCCGCGAGTACCGCAAGGCCGCCCGGCAAGCGATGGAGAAGGCCAAGGACGCGGTGCCGGCGTGGGTGGTGCCGTTGCCGAACCTGCTGGAGAACATCAGCGCGGTGCGGGACTCGTTCGACGTTGTGATCGTCGATGAGGCCAGCCAGGTCGGGGTTGAGCAGCTGTTCCTGCTGTGGATGGCGCCGCGAGTGATCGTGGTCGGCGACGACAAGCAATGCACCCCCGGGAGTAGCCGGCTCGGCAAAACCGAAGCGCTGTTCGACAGCCTGCACGAACACCTGTCCGGGATAGACGAAGAGATCCGGCTCAACTTCACCGCCAAATCCCACCTCTACGGACTGCTGACAGCCCGGTCCGGGCGGGACGCGGTCGTGCGGTTGCGGGAGCATTTCCGCTGCATGCCCGAGATCATCACCTGGTCCTCGACCCAGTTCTACGGCGACGACGACCGGCCCGGGCTCATCCCGCTGCGTGAACGCACCGCCGCCGACCTGGATCCGTTGAAGGTGGTGACCGTCGAGGGCGGCTATGTCGAAGGACGCGAGCAGCGCCGCCGCAACCCCACCGAAGCCAAACGCATCGTCGCCCAAATCGCCGAATGCCTGGACGACCCGCGCTACGACGACAAGAGCTTCGGGATCATCGTCATGTCCGGCACCGGGCAGATCAAGCTGCTCGAACACGAACTCAACGCCACCATCTCCGCCGAAGACCGCCAGCAACGCAAGATCCGGGTCGGGATCCCGGCGAACTTCCAAGGCGACGAACGCGACGTGATCTTCCTGTCCATGGTCGTCACCGACGCGCCCCGAGCGCAACGCGCCCCGATCTTCCAGCAGGCGTTCAACGTGGCGGCCAGCCGCGCCAAAGACCAAATGTGGCTCTACACCTCCTTCGGCATCGGCGACCTCAAACCTGATGACCTGCGTGCCTCCCTGATGGGTTACATGCTCGCCCCGCCTTCAGTGTTCGGCACCTCCCCAAGCCTGGAGGAAGTCAGCGACACCACCAGCACCGCACCGTTCGAGTCCCTGTTCGAGCAAAAGGTGTTCCGGGAGATCAAACGCCGCGGCTACTTCGTCGTACCCCAGTACGAAGTCGGCTCCCGCCGCCTGGATTTGGTCGTGGTCGGTGACGGTGGTCGGCTCGCCGTCGAATGCGACGGGCACCTCTGGCACACCAGCACCGCCCAGCAGATCTCCGACGCCCGCCGCGACCGCGAACTGCGCCGCATGCGCTGGGACGTCATCCGGATCCGCGAAAGCGAGTTCGAATTCGACCCCGACCGCGAACTCGAACCCCTGTGGCAGCGCCTCGACGAACGCGGCATCCACCCGGACGACATCACGGACAACACCCAGCGACCCGACGACTGGACACCCGTGGCCCTGCCCGATGACGACGCCGACACCACCGAGGGGAACACTCTGTGACCAGCACGACCGAACGCTCCAGCGACGATGTCATAGTGGAACTGGACGACAACGTCCTCGACCGCGTGGCCCTGCTAATCTACGGCGACGACGGCTCCAAGCACTACCGCACCGGCAGCGAGATCACCCGGTTCTTCACCGCCGCCGGCTGGCGCCGAGTCAAAGACCTCGGCGACGGCCGCTACCGCGCGGTACTGGAGACCCTTCGCAGCCGACGCAAGGACTCCGAAGCACTCAAAGCGGTGCTGCTACGGCTGGCCGACCCCCGCGAGTACCTCGACGACGACGAAACCCGTGTCGCCGTCCTGCAGGAGCTCAACGAGCTGCTCGCGGTGGAGGGCTATCAGGTCATCTACAAGTCCGGCCGGCCGGTACTCATCGCGCAGACTCCGACTATGAACCGGCCGGCGATGCAGGCCCCGGTGCAGCTGACCGCGAGCCTGGCCGACGTGGTCAGTGACGCCGCGTTCGGTGAGCAGCTCAAAGCCCGGCTCGATGAAGCGCAAGCCTGCTGGGACCACGGCGCCCCCACCGCGGCGATCATCATGCTCGGCAGCCTCCTGGAAGGCGTGCTCTACGACGTCGCACTCAGCCAGCACAGCGACGGGCCCGCCCCCACCGATCACCTGCAGAGCCTCATCAACCTCTCCCAGACAAAAGGATGGCTGCCCAAGGACGTCGTCGACTACGCCCACGTCCTGCGCAACCACCGCAACCTCGTCCACCCCAAGAAGCAGTTCACCGAGGGCTACTCGCCGAAAGACAGCACCGTCCGGATCGCCTGGAACGTCGTCGTCGCCACCATCAACGACCTCGCCGCACTCAAGAACCCGGCAGCCGGCACCACCGACAGCACTCAAGACCAGTAGGCCTGCACCGCCTCAACGCGCGCCGGGAGGCCCGACATGCACTGCGGCTACTGCTGCTTCGAACTCCGCAAAAACAAAAACGGCACGGTCCCCAAGCACTACTCGGGAGAGACCAAATTCTTCGAGTGGGCACAGAAAGTGTGCCCGGGATCGGGTACCACCGACTACACGACCACAGCTCCCGGGCACAAGTGCCGCCGGACGCGTTCGGGAAACCCGTGCCCCAGCTGCGGCAAGAAACTCCGCCTGAAACAGGACGGACATTTTCCCGCGCACAACAACACGAACGGATCGGAGTGCGGAGTCTCAGCAGCCAACAGGTAGTCACGAAGCGCCGTGCTGTTCTTCGAGCTGGGCAACCGAGTACGCCGACCCGGCGGACCGGCGGTCATCGTCGTGCGGTGTGGCCGCCACAGACCTCGGCGCTCGCACGGGGATCGCCGGCGCGCAACCCCGCGACGATCCGCTCGGCCTGGACTTCGGCGGGCTCCGAGGTCACGGGCAGCCGCGCGAGGAACTGAGTGTGGTCCGGGACTTCACCGGTCCTTCGCCGGTGGTCTTCGATGAGGTCCCACGGCGGCGAAAAGAAGGTCAGATGGATCTGCTCACGCGTACCGGGCAGGGAGGTGGCACCGTGGAAGCCGCTGTTCCACCGGCCCAGGACGTCGGATTCCTCGCGCAGCCGGGTGCGCAGCTCCCGCGCCACCGTCCTGGCGGGCCACTCCCAGAACCGCGTGCCGTGGGCACGGGCGAGTTCGGCTTCGTACTGGGCCGCGTCGAACCGGACCGCGGTCAACGGCAAGCCGGGGTCGTCGGGATTGCGCCACTCATCCCAGACGACGTCGCCGCCGTCACGGCGAATCCGGACGAAGATGGCGCCGCAGCAGCCCCACGTGCACTCCGCCTCCGCGAGCATCACCTCACGGGGCTCCGCCCCGGGCAGCAGCGGGCTGTCCGGCCCCAGCAGCGCATCGGGGTCCGCCCACGGTCCCTCGGCGAACACCGATCCGACCACGTCCTGGTCGTCGACCAGGAGCTTGAGTTCGACTCGGTTCCAGGCGGAGTCCTTCGGGAGGATCACGGATGTGCGCAGGCGGCTGATCACCTCACCAGGCTAAGCGAAACGTCCACTGGTTTCCGGTTTGACGCGATCGAAGAACGGACCGCCGAGGTGACTGCGACCGGCAAGTCTTGGCCCCCGCAAGGTCGAGTGGGCGTCGAATCAGGGCCTTCGCGCGACTGCCCCGGCGATGAGCCGCTGTACCGGGTCGAGCGGTTCCGTGTGGCCTAGTGTCGCGCGTCTGAGGTTCGTTGACGGCCAGCAGCGTGCGAACGTCTTGAATGAGTCATTCAGGTCTTCGGACGTCCTGAACCCCCGGCCGCTGGCCGGACCCGCTCCACCAATGTAGGCAGGAAAAGTCGCCCTGGGGCTGCCCAGGCTCCGGTAGCACCTAAGGGATGTCTCGTAACCCGGTGCCGGGCCGGCGGGGCCGGTAGTTGATCATGTCGTGGTGCAGGTGATCACAGCGTCGCGGCCGGAGTGGATTGCCCCGTTCACCGGACTGGAGCCAGGTCAGTTCCGCAGACTGGTGCGGCTGGTCGCGAAGCGGGGCGGGGACGAGATCGCCGACGGCCGTCCAGGTCGGCAGTGGGCGTTGCCGCTGGCAGACCGGGTGCTGCTGGTGGCGACGTACTGGCGGACGAACCTGACGATGCGGCAGATCGGGCCGTTGTTCGGGGTGTCGCATTCCGCGGCACATCGGGTGATCGACACGATCGGTCCGCTGCTGGCGCTGGCTCCGGTCCGCAAACGCCGGGTCGACTCCGTGGCGATCGTGGATGGCACGCTGGTCCCGACCCGGGATCACCGGCTGGCGACCCCGTCGAAGAACTACCGCTATTCGACCAACGTGCAGGTCGCCATCGACGCCGAGACCCGACTGGTCATCGCCACCGGTGACCCGCGACCGGGCAGCCGCAACGACTGCACCGTGTACCGAGACTCCGGCATCGCCGAGGTGCTCGCCGATCGGCCGGTCATGGCCGATGGCGGCTACCAAGGAAACCCCGAGGTCGTCATGCCGTATCGCAAACCCCGTGACGGCAGCGAGTTGCCGGACTGGAAGGAAGACCTCAACGCGACCCACCGCAAGGTCCGAGCTCGCGTCGAGCACGTGCTGGCTCGCATGAAGAACTTCAAGATCCTCCGCGACTACCGTCGCGCCGCCACTACCCTCGCCGACACGGTCTCCGGAATCGCGAACCTGCACAACATCCTTCTCACCGACTGACCGCAACACCAGCGCCACCAACCACAACAACAGTTACGAGACATCCCTTAGCCTGCGAGCATCCTAAAGCGTGGGTGAGCCGCCCCAGAGGGGACCTCGGCGTCCGAGCAACGCCGCGATCCGGAGTTCCGGATTTGAGGTTTCGCGCATCAATGCATAGGGCGTTATACGGCCACCGGCCGCCTCCGCCTTGGATGCGCCAATCGGGCGAACGTACGCGCGACTGCCGTCATGCGGCCACGCCCTCCACATCCGCTCAGCATGATCCCTCGCTCACCCTCAGAGCCAACGATGTCGTCGACCGAGACAGTGGACTTAGAGCATGTCTCATTTGGCGAGTTTCTTGTAGCAGGTGATAGCGGCTCCGAGGGTGAGGAAGGCCAGGAAGTTGCTGGGTTTGCGTTCGTAGCGGACGGTCAGGCGCCGGTATCCGGTCAGCCAGGCGATCGTCCGTTCGATGACCCACCGGTGGCGGCCGAGTTTGTCACCGGATTCGATGCCTTTGCGGGCGATGCGCGGGATGATCCCGCGCCGGCGGAGCCAGGCGCGCAGGGCGGGAATGTCGTAGGCCTTGTCCGCGTGCAGCTTGACCGGTTTCCGGCGCCGGGGTCCGCGGCGGGACCGGATCGCCGGAATCGCGTTGACCAAGGGCTTGAGTGCGTGGCTGTCGTGGGTGTTGGCCGCAGAGATACCGACGGTCAAGGGCAGGCCGGCCCGGTCGGACAGAGCGTGGATCTTCGAACCGGGTTTGCCCCGGTCGACCGGGCTCGGACCGGTCAGTCCGCCCCCCTTTTTGCCCTGACGGATGCCCCGTCCAGGACCGCGCGCGACCAGTCGATCATGCCCTTGCCACCCAGTTCGTCCAGCACCGCCTGGTGCAGTTGTCGCCACAGCCCGGCCTCGGTCCACTCCGTGAACCAGCGATGCGCCGTCGGTACGGTGACCCCGAAGCTGGGCGGAAGATGACGCCAGGCGCACCCGCTCGTCAGGACAAACACGATCGCGGTGAACACCGCCCGGTCGTCCACTCGTGACATTCCACCACCTTGTGGACGCGTCTTGCCCGGTGGAATGAGCGGCTCGACCAGCGCCTACAACTCATCAGGCACCAGCCGCCGCGACAACCCGTCCATCACGCCATGATCTTGCCCGCACCTTCGCCAAGATCCAAGTGAGACACGCTCTTAGAGGTTGTCTCATGTGGTGAGTTTGCGGAGTTTCTTGTAGCAGGTGAGGCTGGCTCCGAGGATGAGGAAGGCGAGGAAGTGCTCGGCTTTGCGT
>NZ_JBEZYB010000090.1:0-28935 GCF_040638285.1 Amycolatopsis sp. NPDC026612 | reverse complement strand
CGGGCGGCGCCGGGCTGCTGCACAACCGGCTCACCCACAGCCTCAAGGTCGCGCAGGTCGCCCGGGCCATCGCCGAGCGCGTCACCACCGGGCCGTCCCCACTAGGTGACGTCGTCGGTGCTCGTCCGGCCGCCGGACGCGGTCGGAGCGGATGGCTCCTCGTCGGCGGTGCTCGGGGTGTAGTCGAACGGGGCCGCTTCGTCGTCGGCGAGCTGGTCCCAGCCCTCGTCGGTGCGGGCCTTGGCGAGCCTGCGGTCGTGGAAGCGCGCCATCTGCACGGCGATCTCGAACAGCACGGTGAGCGCGCCTGCCAGGCCGAGCATCGAGAACGGGTCCGAGCCCGGGGTGGCGAAGGCGGCGAAGACGAACAGCGCGAAGACGATTCCGCGCCGCCAC
Organism: Amycolatopsis sp. NPDC026612; assembly: GCF_040638285.1. Lineage (NCBI taxonomy): Bacteria > Bacillati > Actinomycetota > Actinomycetes > Pseudonocardiales > Pseudonocardiaceae > Amycolatopsis > Amycolatopsis sp. NPDC026612. The sequence goes on along the minus strand of NZ_JBEZYB010000090.1, from coordinate 28,539 downwards.
TTCTTCAGCTGCACGTACTTCACGACGCCGACGCGGTTGAGCATCACCACGAGCAGCGGCAGCTCGAAACTGATCCCGAAGATGACCAGCAGCGACAGCATGAACGAGATGTACTTGTCCGCGGTCAGCGCGGTGATGAACTCGCCCTGGCCGAAGCCCATGAGCAGCTGCAGCGCGTGCGGGAACAGGATGTAGGCGAGGACCGCGCCCGAGGCGAACAACACCGACGCGAAGCCGACGAACGTCAGCGCGTACCTGCGTTCCTTGGCGTACAGGCCGGGTGCGATGAACGCCCAGAACTGGTACAGCCACGCCGGGGACAGCAGCACCGCACCGGCGGCGACGCTGACCTTCAGCTGGATCATGAACGCTTCGAACGGCTGGGTCTGCAGCAGCTGGCAGCCCATCTCGCTGTTGAGCCGCCGGCTGGCCGGGATGGCGCAGTAGGGCGCCTTCATGATCTCGCCGAGCGACGGGACCGGGCCCATCTTGGTGCTGAACCAGACGAACCCGAAGATCGCGCCGGCGATCACGGCGAGCATGGCGAACCCGAGGCGGCGGCGGAACTCGTAGATGTGCTCGATGAGCGTCATCGTGCCGTCGGGGTTGGCTCGGCGGCTGCGCTTGCGCCGCTTCGAGCCGCGGTTCTCACCGTTTCCGGAGGCGGGTTCCGCCACGGGTTGTTCCGTTCTCGTCGGAGTCCACCGGAGCGCACCGGGACCGGCGCGCTCCGGGGACAGGGGACCGGGTGTGGCTCAGCCGCTCAGCTGGCGTTCTTCTGCGGCTGGTCGGCGGCCTGCTGCTTCTTCAGCTCGTCGAGCTGGCGCTGCAGGTCGGCGACCTGCTGGTCGGTCGAAGCGGGCGCGGGCGTGGCCGGGATCTGCCTCGTCTCGACGGGTTCGGCGTCTTCGTGCGCCGAAGCCTTGTCGCCGCCGGTGAGGTCCTTGGTCTCGGCCTTGAAGATCTTCATGGACTTGCCGATGGACCGGGCCGCGTCGGGAAGCCTCTTGGCCCCGAACAGCAGCACGACGACGAGCACCAAGATGATCAAATGCCACGGCTGCAATCCGTTCAGCATGGTGGCCTCCTATCTGCGTCTGGTAGGGATGTTACTGGTTTTCCGGCTTGCGGTGGCGTTGCGCGAACGCGACGCGCAGCGCCGCCGACCGGGCGCGGACGAGTCCCGCCCGGTCCTGGGTGTTCGTAGCCACCATGCTTGCGGTCCGCCGGAAGGCACGCAAGACCTTGACGGTCCGCACCAGCAGGACCACGAGGCCGGCGAGGCCGAGCACGATGAGCGCGGCGGTGGGCAGGTACGGCACGCCGTCAGCCTAGTGGTCGCAGGTTGACGGAAGGTGACGGGCTCGGGCCACGGCGCCGGCGGCGCGGCGTCCGACGTCGGACGCGAGGTCGGCCGGGCTCTCCACCAGCGCTTCCCCGCCCAGCCCCAGCACGAGGCGCACCATCCAGGACTGGTCGGCGTAGCGCATCCGGATCCGCAGGCGGCCGCCGCCGAGCTCGTCGAGCTCCTCGCACGGGTAGTACTCGGCTACCCAGCGTGCGTCCGGGTCGAGGACCAGGACCGCTTCCCGCTGATCGGGACGCTCGCGGAAGACACCGTCGGAGATGTCGGTCGGGTGGGCGTGCGCGGGCGGCCGGGACGGCTCGTCGAGGACCGTCAGCTCGTCGATCCGGTCGAGCCGGAACAGCCGGACGCCCTCGGCGCGGCGGCACCAGGCCTCGAGGTAGCCGACCGCCTGGACGATCAGCAGCCGCATCGGGTCGACCGTGCGCTCGGTGATCTGGTCCTTGGACGCGGTGTAGTAGCGGATCCGCAGCGCGCGGCCGCTCTGCAGCGCGCGGGCGACCTCCTCGCGGGTCCGCGCGGTCTTCTTGCCCTCGCGCACTCCCCCGCCGACGACCACGCCTGCCGGCTGGGCCTGCCCGGCGGCGGCTTCGATCTTGGCGATGGCGCGGCGGACGGCGTCGCCGTCGACCACCCCCGGCGTCTCGGCCAGCGCCCGCAGCGCCACCAGCAGGGCGGTCGCCTCGCCGCCGGTGAGCCGCAGCGGGCGGCTCATCCCGGCGTCGTGGGTGACGACGATCGTGTCACCCTCGAAGGACAGGTCGATCAGGTCGCCGGGGCCGTAGCCGGGCAGCCCGCACATCCACAGCAGCTCGAGGTCCTTGCGCAGCTGCTTCGGCGTGACGTCGAAGTCCTGCGCCGCTTCGTCGACGCGGATGCCCGGGCGCGCGAGCAGGTAGGGCACGAGCGCCAGCAGCCGTGGCATCCGGTCGGTGGACCCGCTCACCGCACACTCCCCTGCCGGGCGACGACGGCTTCGAGGCGGTGCTGGACGCTCTTGGCCAGCACGTCCGGCTCGAGCACGACGACGTCCGGCCCCTGTGCGGCGATCCAGTCGGCCGCCGACTCCGGGTAGAGCAGGCCGATCTCCACGAGGTCGCCCTCTTCACCGTCGAGCACGGAGCGGCCGACCACGGTGCCGCGGCGGCGGACCCCGGCCGCGCGGCCGTCGGCGACCCAGACCCGGGCGGTGGTGACCGGGGCCGGTTCGCTGTCACCGGTGGCCGTGACGAGCTTGAGCAGGTTGACGCCCTCGGGACGGCGGACCGCGCCGGGTTGGCCGACGGGGCGGACCTGGCCGGTGACGCGGGACAGCCGGAAGCAGCGGGTGGCGCCGCGGTCGCGGTCGTGCCCGACGACGTACCAGCGGGCCCGCCACGACACCACGCCCCACGGTTCGAGGGTCCGCATGATCCGCTCCGGGGAACCGCTGCGGCGGTACTCGAACCGCACCGCCTGGCCGTTCTGGACCGCGGCCAGCAGCGGCCCGAACGCCGGTTCGGCGCGCACGCGCGGCTCGACGACCGTGGGGGCCTGGTCGTCGACCTCCAGGCCGGCGGCGCGCAGCTTCACGAGCGCGCCCTGGGCCTGGCCGGTCAGCTCCGGGGAGTCCCACAGCCGGGACGCCAGTGCCACCGCGGCGGCTTCGTCGGGGGCGAGGTCGATCTCGCCGAGTTCGTAGTCGCGGCGGGCGATGCGGTAGCCCTCGATCGCGTCGAAGGCGGAGTTGCGGCCGGTCTCCAGGGGGATGCCGAGCTCGCGCAGCTCGGTCTTGTCCCGTTCGAACATCCGGAAGTAGGCCTCGTCGCTGGCCGCGGCGCCGTATCCGGGCACGATGCCGCGGATCCGCTCGGCAGTGAGGTACTGCCGGGTGGACAACAGGGCCAGCACCAGATTGACCAGCCGTTCGGCGCGTGCGGTGGACACCCGGTAGAGACTAGCCCGCGCCGTCCGGCCCGATCGTGAGGTCCGGTGTGCGCGCGTCGTAATCGGTGCGGGCGGCGTCGACGGCGTCGAAGTTGGCCTCGGCCCAGTCCTTGAACCCGGCCATCAGCGCGCGCAGGGATTCCCCCAGCGGCGTAAGGGAATAGTCGACGCGGACGGGCACCGACGGGGTGACCTCGCGGCGCACCAGGCCGTCGCGTTCCAGTACCCGCAGGGTCTGGGTGAGCATCTTCTGGCTGACCCCGGCGATGCGTCGCGAAAGGTCGCTGTAGCGCTGCGGGCCGTCACCGAGCGCGACCAGGATCAGGCTGACCCACTTGCCGGCGATCTCGTCGAGCAGCTTCCGGGTCGGGCAGGCCGCCAGGTAGGAGTCGTAGGCGGCCTTGTCGGCTTGCCGCCGCTGTTCCGCCGTGCGCGTGGACACCGGGCGAACCTCCTCGTGCGGTGGGCACCTGCGAGTGCGTACTTCCCATCGGAGAGTAGCTCCCTTTACGTTCGTGGGGAAGGTCCGATCCGCGAAGGAGACGAAGATGCGTGCGATGGTGGTCCGCCGGTTCGGTGGCCCGCAGGTCCTGGAATCCGTCGAGGTGCCGGTGCCCGAACCCGGTCCCGGGCAGGTGCGGATCCGGGTGGCGGCGGCCGCGGTCAACCCCGTCGACGTCGCGACCCGCGCCGGATGGCTGACCGAGGCGGGTGTCGTCCCGCCACGGGAGGTGCTGGGGCTGGGCTGGGACGTCGCCGGTTCGATCGAGGCCGCCGGGGACACCGGCTTCCGGGTGGGCGACGCGGTGATCGGCCTGCGCGACCGGATCGCCACCCCGCTCGGCGCCTACGCCGAGCGGATCGTGCTGGACGCGTCGGCGGTCGCGCCCGCCCCGGTGGGTGCGTCCCCGATCGAAGCCGCGACGCTGCCGCTCAACGCGCTGACCGCGGCGCAGGCCCTCGATCTGCTGGAAACCGCCGGGACAACGGCTTTCGGGGGTCCGGGTGGCGGAGCCCCCGGCCCGGGGCGAGGCCCCGGTGGTGGCACGGTGCTGGTCACCGGCGCGGCCGGGGCGGTCGGCGGGTACGCCGTCGCGCTGGCGCACGCGCGGAAGCTGCGCGTGGTGGCCGTGGCCTCCGAAGCGGACGAGGCGGCGGTCCGGGGGTTCGGCGCGGACGAGTTCGTGCCGCGGGGGCCGTCGCTGGGCGACCGCGTGCGCGCGCTGGTGCCGGGCGGAGCGGACGCCGTCCTCGACACGGCCCTGCTGGGCCTGGACGCCCTCGACGCGGTCCGCGGCGGCGGTGAGTTCGTGGCCTTCGCCGCGGGCGCCGCGCCGCTGCCGTTGCGCGGGATCCGGGTGCGCAGCGTGTGGATCCGCGCGGACGGCGAGCGGCTGGCCGAGCTGTCCCGGCTGGCCGCCAACGGCACGCTCCCCCTGCGGGTCGCCGGCGTCCTGCCGCTGGCCGCCGCGGCCGCGGCGCACGAACGACTGGCCGCGGGCGGGCTGCGCGGGCGGCTCGTGCTCACGCCGTGAACCGGCCCCGGCGGCGCCGTGCCGGCCCGGGGCCCCTTCCCTACCCTGGACGGCATGGATGATCGCGTTCTCCTCATCACCGGTGCGTCACGCGGGCTCGGTGCCGCGACCGCACGGCTCGCTGCCGCTTCCGGGTTCAGGGTCGCTCTCGTCGCCCGGCAAGCCGGATCCGTCACCGCCCTCGCCGCCGAACTGGGCGAGGACCGGGCCCTCGCCCTCGGCGCCGACGTCGGGGACTGGCCGGCCATCGCCGCCGCCGTCGACGAGACCGTGGCGCGGTTCGGGCGGCTCGACGCGGCCTTCGCCAACGCCGGGATCGGCGTCGGGACGTCGTTCTTCGGCGACGACGACCCCGACCCGCGGGCGTGGGAGCCGATGGTCCGCACCAACGTGCTCGGCGCCGCCTACACCGCCCGCGCGGCCCTGCCCGCGCTGAAGGAGTCGTCGGGGCACCTGCTGATCACCGGCTCGGTCGCCGGCCGCTACATCCGCAACGGCAGCCTGTACTCGGCCACGAAGTGGGCCGTGACGGGGATGGCCGGGGCGATCCGCGAGGAAGCCGTCGGCACCGGCGTGCGGGTCACCCTGATCAACCCCGGCATGACCGCCACCGACATCCTCAGCGACGAACAGCGCAAGAAGCCCAACCTGGAGCCGGACGACATCGCCCGCGCCGTGCTCTACGCGCTGTCGCAGCCGCCCTCGGTGGACGTCAACGAGATCCTCGTCCGCCCGACCGGGCAGGTCCTCTAGCGGCTCAGGCGGGCGACCCGGCCGCCGGCGCCGCTCGCCCAGCAGCGGCCACCGGGCGTGCAGTCCACGGTGTCGAAGCTGCCGGAGTCGAACGGCGTCCAGTGCCGCCCGCCGTCGGGGCTGACGTCGCTGCCGCCGGGGCCGACGGCGAGCACCGTCCCGCCGCGCCAGGCCAGCCCGGAGCGGTAGCCGGCGGGGTACTGCGCCGGCGTCTGCCAGGTGCGCCCGCGATCCCGGGTGAGGGCGACGGCAGGCCCCGGCGCGTCCGGGTTCGCGAAGTCGCCGCCGATCGCGACGCCCTGGCCCGGCGAACGGAAGGCGAGGGCGAACACACCGGCCGACGGGCTGCTGGGCAGCGGGGTGCCGGACGCGGTCCAGTGGCGGCCGCCGTCGCCGGAGTGCAGGACGCGGGCGGTGGCGCCGCCGCCGGTGGCCAGCCAGGCGTCGACCGGCCCGGCCGTCGTGACGCACTGGCCGCTGGCCGCGAACCCGGCCTCACCGGGCAGGGCGGCCGGGAAGCCGCTGTCGGGCACCGGCCGCCAGCTGCGGCCGCCGTCGAAGGTGGCCTGCACGCGGAACCGGCCGTCGACGGGGTCGCTCATCGCGAGGCCGCGCCACGGGTCGAAGAACGCGAGGCAGTCGTAGAACGCCGCCTCGTCGGTGTTCTGGAACGTCTGGCGCCAGTGCGCGCCGCCGTCTTCGGTCCGGTAGACGCGGGAGTCGGTCCCGGGACCGATGGAGAGGACCACGGCGTGGTCGGCGTCGAAGGCCTCGATGTCGCGGAACTGGAGCGTCCCGGTCCCGGGCGGCCCGGCGGGCTTCCAGGTGCGGCCGCCGTCGACGGTGCGCAGGACGGTGCCCTGGGTGCCGCTCACCCACGCGATCCGTCCGCTGACGGCGGACAGACCGCGGAACTGGGCCGTGACGCCGGTGGGCGTCAGCTCCCACTTCGGCAGGTGCTCCCCCGCCGAGGCCGGGACCGCGAGCGAGACCAGCAGGGCGAGCACGAGCAGCACGACACGCATGGGCCGATCCTCCCGCACCCGCCGCGCGACTTTCGTCGGGATCGCCCGGCCGGTCCCCGCTCCCGGGTCAAAGCGAGCTGATCAGGCGTTCCACCCGCTCGTCGACCGAGCGGAACGGGTCCTTGCACAGGACCGTCCGCTGGGCCTGGTCGTTGAGCTTCAGGTGCACCCAGTCGACGGTGAAGTCGCGGCCCGCGGCCTGGGCGGCGGCGATGAAGTCGCCGCGCAGCTTCGCGCGGGTCGTCTGGGGCGGGGTGTCCTTGGCGGCCTCGATCTCGCCGTCGTCGGTGACCCGGCGAACCAGCCCCTTGCGCTGCAGCAGGTCGAAGATGCCCCGGCCACGGCGGATGTCGTGGTAGGCGAGGTCGAGCTGCGCGATCCGCGGGCTGGACAGGTCCATGTCGTGCTTGTGCCGGTAGCGCTCGACCAGCCGGTGCTTGATCGCCCAGTCGATCTCGGTGTCGATCTTGCCGAAGTCCTGCTGCTCGACCGCGTCCAGCGCCCGGCCCCACAGTTCGACGACGCGCTCGTTCGCCGGGGTCGAGCCGTTGTCCTTGAGGTGCTGGATCGCTCGTGCGTGGTACTCGCGCTGGATGTCGAGCGCCGAGGCTTCGCGGCCGCCGGCGAGCCGCACCTGGCGGCGGCCGGTGAGGTCGTGGCTGATCTCGCGGATCGCCCGGATCGGGTTGTCCAGGGTGAAGTCGCGGAACTGGACGCCGGCCTCGATCATCTCGAGCACCAGGTTCGCCGAGCCGACCTTGAGCATCGTCGTCGGCTCGGCCATGTTCGAGTCGCCCACAATGACGTGGAGCCGCCGGTAGCGCTCGGCGTCGGCGTGCGGCTCGTCGCGGGTGTTGATGATCGGCCGCGAGCGGGTCGTCGCGCTCGACACGCCTTCCCAGATGTGCTCCGCACGCTGGGAGAGGCAGTAGACCGCGCCCCGCGGGGTCTGCAGCACCTTGCCGGCGCCGCAGATGAGCTGGCGGGTCACCAGGAACGGGAGCAGCACGTCCGCGATCCGGGAGAACTCGCCCGCACGGGTCACCAGGTAGTTCTCGTGACAGCCGTACGAGTTGCCCGCCGAGTCGGTGTTGTTCTTGAACAGGAAGATGTCGCCGCCGATACCCTCGTCGGCGAGCCGCCGTTCGGCGTCGACCAGCAGGTCCTCGAGGATGCGCTCACCGGCCTTGTCGTGCGTGACGAGCTGGACCAGGTCGTCACACTCGGCCGTCGCGTACTCGGGGTGCGAGCCGACGTCGAGGTAGAGCCGTGAGCCGTTCGACAGGAACACGTTGGAGGAGCGTCCCCACGACACGACTCGCCTGAACAGGTACCGCGCCACCTCGTCGGGCGAGAGCCTGCGTTGTCCGTGGAAGGTGCACGTGACCCCGAACTCGGTCTCGATGCCAAAGATCCGCCGCTGCATTCCACCAGAGTAAGCGCTGGACCCCCGTCGACGGTGCGCCGTTCGGGCGTCGACACGCCCCCAGTAGGCCACAGACGGTGAAATCTCCCCGAATCAGGCACGATTGGAGCACGGCTCTTGACGTCACGTGGAAGGCGGACTCCTTGTCACACCAGCTCATCCGGGCCTTCCGGCAGGTCGGGCGGACCGACCGCGCCCTGATGCGGCGCACCGCCTCGCTGCCGGCCACGAAAGCCGACGACGCACTGACGGCGCTGTCGAGATCGGCGAACAAGTCCCGCCTGTGGTGGGGCGTCGCCGCGCTGCTGGCCGCCCGCCCGGGCGAGACCCGCCGGGCCGCGTTGCGCGGGGTCGTCGCGATCGCCGGGGCCAGCGCCGCGGCCAACCTCATCGGGAAGCCCCTGTTCCCCCGCCGCCGCCCGGCCGAGGAAGAGACGCCGAGGCACCGCCGCCTGCGGAAACGGCCCACGTCCTCGTCGTTCCCCTCGGGGCACTCCGCCTCCGCGGCGGCCTTCGCCACGGCGGTGGCGATGGAGTCGCCGCGAGCCGGGCTCGCCGTGGCCCCGCTCGCGCTGGCCGTCGCCTACTCCCGGGTCCACACCGGCGTGCACTGGCCCTCCGACGTCGGCATCGGGCTGGGCATCGGCGTCGGCGTCGGCCTGGCCACCCGCCACTGGTGGCCGCTGCACGACGACATCCCGGGGCGCACGGACCACGACGCGGACGCCCCCGAGATGGTCGACGGCGAGGACATGCTCGCGGTCGTCAACCCGAACTCCGGGGTGGCCGGCCAGGACCCGACCGAGGACGTCAAGTACGCCTGGCCGAAGGCCGCCCTGCTCTACCCGGACCCCGAACAGGACCTGCGCGCCCAGCTCGAAGCCGAGATCGACGCCCGCGGCACGATCCGCGCGCTGGCCGTCGCGGGCGGCGACGGCACCGTGGCCGCGGTGGCCTCCGTCGCCGCCGAACGCGACCTGCCGCTCGCCCTCGTCCCGGCGGGGACGCTCAACCACTTCGCCCGCGACGTCGGCGTCAGCTCCATGCCCGACGCCGACGCGGCGACCGAGGTCGGCAACGCCGTCTGCGTCGACCTCGGCGAGGTCGAGATCGAGGGCGCCGGCGACCCGGACCACCGCTGGTTCGTCAACACCGCCAGCCTCGGCGGCTACCCGGAGATGGTCCGGCTGCGGGAGAAGCTGCAGGAGAAGCACCCGAAGTGGCCCTCGGCCGCGATCGCGCTGGCCCGGACGCTGCGGCACGCCAAGCCGCTGACCGTCCGGCTCAACGGCAAGCGGACGCAGGTCTGGCTCCTGTTCGTCGGCAACGGGACGTACGCACCGAAGGGCTTCGCGCCCAGTCGGCGACCTGCCCTCGACACCGGCCTGCTCGACATCCGCTACCTGCGGGCCGACCTGCCCTACTCGCGCGCCCGGTTCCTGCTCGCGATGATCACGCGCAGCCTCGCCGCCAGTCACGTCTACCAGGAGCTCGACCTGCCCGAACTGGACGTCGAGCTCCTCGACGGCAACCGCCGCGTCGCCACCGACGGCGAGGTCGGCCCGCTCGGCAACCGGTTCCGCTTCCGGTCGCGGTCCAGCGCACTGACGCTCTACCGCCTCTGAAGTTGCTTTACCTTCTCTCAACGAACCCACAGGAACTCCCGGCTAGTTTCGCGATCGAGTTGCGGGCCCTCCTGCCCGCGGCCGGGGGACGGGCGGGGATTCGATGGACGGGCACGGCCTGGCGAGCGTCATCCACCGGGCCGCGCACGATCCGGTGCTGCCCGGTGACGTCACCGCCCGTGCCCGCGATCTGGGCCCGCTCGAATCTCCGCTCATCTGGCTCGCCCTCGCCTCCGGCGCCGTCGCGGTCCTCGCCGTCGTGGTCGCGCTCTGGTACCGCCGCCGCGTCCGGCGCTGGGGGTTCACCGCTTTCGCCGTGCTCCTGCTGCTCGCGGCGGTCACCGCGCTCAACAGCTACGTCGGGTACGTGCGCACCTCCGACGACCTGGCCCGGCTCCTCCAGCGCGGCCCCGGCGTCGTCAACCTCGCCGGCCACCTGCTCGACGACGGCCAGGAGACCCCCGAACCGTCGTCGGCTTCGCCGTCCGCGCCGCACCCCGGCGCGGGAACGGCCACCGCGGGTCAGCGGATCGACGTCGTGAACCTGCCCGACCCCGCCCACGGGGTCCCCTCGGGCAGCAACTACGTCATCCTCCCGCCGGGGTACGACGCCGACCCCGCCCGCCGCTACCCGGTCGTCTACCTGATCCACGGCTACCCCTTCGGCGGCCCCCGCGACTGGCTCACCTCCGGCGACGCCCCCGGCTCGCTCCTGGCGCTCCAGCGGGCCAACGTCATCGCGCCGATGATCGTGGTCAGCGTCGACCTGACCGCCGGCAACCCCAGCACGGACTGGGAATGCCTGAACGTGCCCGGCGGCCCGCAGCTGGAGACCTACCTCACCGGCACGATCGTCCCGGCCATCGACCAGCGCTACCGCACCCTCGCCGACCGCACCCACCGGGCGCTGGGCGGCATGTCCGGCGGCGGCTTCGGCGCGCTCAACATCGGCCTCCACCACCTCGACGAGTTCGCCACCCTGGTGATCGCCCTGCCCTACGACGACCTCAACGACTCGATCGGCATACTCGACGGCAACCAGGCCGCCATCGCCGCCAACACCCCCCGCCGCTACCTGCCGTCGATGAAGTTCACCGCCCCGATCTCGGTGATGCTCACGGTCGGCACCGGCGCGCCGACCGACGTCACGACGGCCCACCGGATCGCCGACGCGCTGCGCGCCCGCGGCCAGGAAGCGGTGGTCCACGCCGAACGCGGCTTCAACCACACCTGGCACACGGCCCGGGCCACACTGCCGTACCTGCTGGCCTTCGCCGACCAGAACTTCCGGACGTCTCCTTCGACGTCCTGAACCGTGGAGCCTCTGCCGGGGTTGGCTCTGCCTGAGCCGTTGGAGCCGCTGCCGGGTTGCTCCCGCCGGTCCGAACGCCGGATTGTTCAACGGCCGCGTATCGGGTTCGGCAGAGGGGTGTGGCCGATGGCCTGCGGGGCGTCTGCATCGGCGAACATGAAGGCGGGGCGTGGCCCACCCGGCCACGCCCCGCTTCCGCTCAGGAACTCACTCGCCTTCCGGCTTCGCCTCCGGCTCCGTACCCTGCGGGTCCGGCACCGGCAGCAGCGTGTCCAGCGCCGCCCCGGTCAGGCGGCGGAACGACCGCCGCGGGCGGTCGCGGTCCAGGACCGCCACCTCCAGCTTGATCGGGTCCGCGTCGCCGTTGCCGTTCGCCGCGGCGGTGGCCGAAGACGAGGACGAACCCGCCGAAGACGTCGTCGGGGCCGGCGTCGTCGGCATCCGCAAGGCGGCCACCGCCACTCCCAGCGCCGCCTGCAGGTCCAGGCCGTCCTCGAACGTCTCCTTCAGCTTCGCCGCGATCTTGTCGCTCTGACCGCCCATCACGATGTACTGCGGCTCGTCGAAGATCGACCCGTCGTAGGTCAGCCGGTACAGCTGGTCCTCCGCCGCGCTCACCCCGACCTCCGCCACGCAGATCTCCACCTCGAACGGCTTCAGCTGCTCGGTGAAGATGCTGCCCAGCGTCGCCGCGTACGCGTTCGCCAGCGCCCGCGCGCTCACGTCACGCCGGTCGTACTGGTAGCCCTTCAGGTCCGCGTGCCGGATCCCCGCCACGCGGAGGTTCTCGAACTCGCTGTAGCGCCCGACCGCGGCGAACCCGATCCGGTCGTAGATCTCGGAGACCTTGTGCAGCGTCGCCGACGGGTTCTCCGCCACGAACAGCACGCCACCCGAGTACTTCAGCACCACCACGCTCCGGCCGCGCGCGATGCCCTTGCGCGCCAGCTCGGAACGCTCCCGCATCAGCTGCTCGGGAGAGGCATACAACGGCATCGTCACGGTGTGCGCTCCAGGTCTTTCGGTGTTCCAACGTTCACTGTGGCCCGGCCCCGGTCAGGAAACCCGGCGCTGCTGGCGCTCGATCCGCCCCGCCACCACGGCCTCGGCCACCGCCGCGGCCTCGGACGTCGGCAGCTGCACGGCGCCGTGCTCGGCGGTGACGGTCACGACGGTCGGGAAGATCCGCCGCACCAGGTCCGGCCCGCCGGACGCGGTGTCGTCGTCCGCCGCGTCGAACAGCGCCTCCACCGCCACCCGGATCGCGCCTTCGACGTCGGCGTCCGGGTCGTGCAGCTTCTTCATCGCCGACTTCGCGAACAGCGAACCCGAACCGATCGACGCGTACCCGCCGTTTTCCTCGTAGCGGCCGCCCGCGGCGTCGTACGACACGATCCGGCCGGCGTGCTTCGCGTCCTCGGCGTCCAGGTCGTACCCCACGAACAGCGGGATCGCCGCCAGCCCGGCCATCGCCATCTCGAGGTTGGCCTTGACCATCCCGGCCAGCTTGTTCGTCTTGCCGTCCAGCGACAGCGAAACGCCCTCGATCTTCTCGTAGTGCGCCAGCTCGACCGCGTACAGCCGCACCATCTCCACGGCCAGCCCCGCCGTGCCCGCGATGCCCACCGCCGAATACTCGTCGGTGACGTGCACCTTCTCCATGTCGCGGCTCGCGATCAGGTTCCCCGACGTCGCCCGCCGGTCACCCGCGATCAGCACACCGCCCGCGAACGTGCAGGCCACGATCGTCGTTCCGTGCGGCACGCCCAGCTCGGCCGCGCCACCCGCCACCCGCCGCTCCGGAAGCAGCTCCGGCGCCTGTACCCGCAAGAAGTCCGAAAACGACGACGTCGCCGACGAGAAGTACGCGGCAGGCAGCGCGGGACCCGAGATGCCCCTGGTGTTGTCCATACGTGCTCAAAAGTCCCATCTGTGCGGGCCGGAACCCCGCGCACGGGAACCCGTCACGCGGAGCCCGGCCGCCGGCTGAACGGTCGGCAAGGGCGCAGTGCCCCGGGCGGCTACTCGCCGCCCTTCTGCACGTAGGCCCGGACGAAGTCCTCGGCGTTCTCTTCGAGCACGTCGTCGATCTCGTCGAGGATCGTGTCCACGTCCTCGCCGAGCTTCTCGCGCCGCTCCTGACCCGCCGCGCCGGTGTCCTCGAACTCCTCGTCGGAGTCACCACCGCCGTGCTTTTCGATCTTTTCCTGGGCCATCTCGCCTCCCGGTGTGGCTGATGTTTCCTAGCCTACCCAGCGGCCCCGAATTCGGGGTAACGCCGCGATCGGTGTGCCAACCGCCTAGTCCGAACCGGTGAGCGCCTCCACCAGCTCCTCCGCCGTCGCCGCGTTGTCCAGCAACTTGCCGACGTGCGCCTTCGTCCCCCGCAACGGCTCCAGCGTCGGGATCCGCACCAGCGACTCCTTGCCCACGTCGAAGATGACCGAATCCCACGAAGCCGCCGCGATCGACGTCGCGTACTTCTCCAGCGCCCGGCCCCGGAAGTACGCCCGCGTGTCCGACGGGGGTGTCGTCACCGCGGCCAGCACCTCTTCCTCCGACACCAGCCGCTTCATCGACCCGCGCGTCACCAGCCGGTTGTACAGGCCCTTCGCCAGCCGCACGTCCGAATACTGCAGGTCGACCAGCCGCAGCCGCGGCGCGCCCCAGGCCAGGTTGTCCCGCTGCCGGTACCCCTCCAGCAGCCGCAGCTTCGCCGGCCAGTCCAGCCGGTCCGCGCACTCCTGCGGGTCCCGCGCCAGCGCGTCCAGCACCTCGCCCCAGACCCGCAGGACCTCCTTCGACGCCTCGTCGGCGTCCGTGCGCTCGAGGTTCTGCGAGACGATCTCGTGGTAGGCGAACTGCAGGTCCAGTCCGGTGTACTTCTTGCCGTTCGCCAGCGCGACCTGCGTCTTCAGCGTCGGGTCGTGGCTGATCTGGTGGACCGCCTTGACCGGCTCGTCCAGCTTGAGGTCGTCGAACCGGATGCCCGACTCGATCAGGTCCAGCACCAGCGCCGTCGTCCCGACCTTGAGGTACGTCGAGTACTCCGACATGTTCGCGTCGCCGATGATGACGTGCAGCCTGCGGTACTTGTCCGCGTCCGCGTGCGGCTCGTCGCGGGTGTTGATGATCCCGCGCTTCAGCGTCGTCTCCAGGCCGACCTCGACCTCGATGTAGTCCGCACGCTGGGAGAGCTGGAACCCGGCCTCTTCGCTCTGCTGCCCGATCCCGACCCGGCCCGAACCGGTCACGACCTGCCGCGACACGAAGAACGGGGTCAGGCCCGCGATGATCGCGGTGAACGGGGTCGACCGCGCGCACAGGTAGTTCTCGTGCGTGCCGTAGCTCGCGCCCTTGCCGTCGACGTTGTTCTTGTACAGCTGCAACTGCGGCTGCCCCGGCACGGACGCGGCCTTCATCGCCGCCTCCTCCATCACCCGCTCGCCCGCCTTGTCCCAGATGACCGCGTCCCGCGCGTTCGTCACCTCGGGCGCCGAGTACTCCGGGTGGGCGTGGTCGACGTACAGCCGCGCCCCGTTGGTCAGGATGACGTTCGCCGCACCCAGGTCCTCGACGTCCGGGTCGTGCCCCGGCCCGCTCGGCCCCGTCAGGTCGAAGCCCCGCGCGTCGCGCAGCGGGGACTCCACCTCGTAGTCCCACCGCGCCCGCCGGGCGCGCGGGATGTCGGCCGCCGCCGCGTACGCCAGCACGACCTGGGTGGAGGTGAGTACCGGGTTCGCCGTCGCGTCGCCCGGCACGGAGATGCCGTACTCGACTTCGGTTCCCATGATCCGCCGCATGTCCCCACCCTACGGGGTCGGCCTAGTGGAACGATGCACCCATGCCAGGCAGTGACGAACTCGTTGCGCTCTATGACCAGGCCGGCTCGGTCGTCGGCACCACCACCCGCTCCCGGGTCCGCGACGAAGGCCTGTGGCACGCCGCCGGCGTCGTCCTGGTCCGTTCGAGTGACGGAAACGCGGTCTACGTGCACCTCCGCACCCCCGGCAAGGACGTCTTCCCCTCCACGTGGGACTGCTGGGCCGGCGGCGTGGTCGCAGCCGGGGAGACCCCGGCCGAATGCGCCCGCCGCGAACTCGCCGAAGAACTCGGCGTCCAAGGGGTGGAACCCGTCCCGCTGTTCACCAAGGTCTACGACGACGGCCGCAACCGCTGCCACAACTTCGCCTTCGAGATCCGCTGGGACGGCCCGATCCGCCACCAGGCCGAAGAGATCGCCGAAGGCCGCTGGATCACCTTGGCCGAGCTGCGGGCCTGGGTCGACGACCCGGCTCCGGAACTGCCCTTCATCCCCGACGGCCGCGAAGGCGTCCAGGAGTGGTTCCGCCGTTACGGCTGAGCCGCGAGCTTCGCCGTCATCGCCGACAGCAGGCGCTTCGCCGCGTCGACCGCGCGGGTCTCCGTGCTCGCCGAGACGGTCAGCGCCGAGACGAGCCTTCCCTTCGCCAGCAACACGGTGCAGGTCTTGCCCTCGCACCACGCCCGCTGCCGGTCGATCCCGGGCTGGGCCGGCACGGTCACGGTCTTGCCGGCACAGTCCACGGCCGCGACCGCTGCGGCCGCCGCCTGCTCGGGGTACGCGACGACGTGGTGGCTCAGCACCGACCCGCTGGGATAGCGCCAGGTCGCCGTCCGGCTGCCGGCCGCCGCCGGCTCGTCCAGGCACCCGGACACCGCGCCGGACCCCGGCTGCACACCTTCCTCCGCGACGTCCGCGTCGGTCAGCAGCGCCCGCTGCGCGAACCCGCCGAGATCGGGCGCCACCGGCGTCGCCTTCGCCGGGCTCACCGGGACTTCCGCGGTCCGCGGGGCCGCCGGCGCGGGCGGGGGCGGGGGCGCCGACGACGTCGGCACCGGATCGTCGTAGTACGTCTCGAGGTTGTCCGGGTCGGGCCCGTCGCAGCCCGTGAGGCCGACCACCGCGATCGCGGCCAACGCGATCACCTGCCGATGACGCACCTGCTCCGGCCTCCCGTCGTCCGTGGCGTGCCTGGGCAGGGTAGTGCAGCCCCTCAGTTCCACTCCAACGAGGACCGGTGTCGCCAGTACGCCCCGGGCTCCTCGGCCAGCGCGGCCAGCGAGTCGCGTTCGGCCGCCGTCAGTTCCAGGGCCACGGCCCGCAGATTCGCCTCGAGCTGCGCCGGGCTCGCCGGCCCGATGACCGCCCGCCCGGCCCAGTCGTGCGCCAGCACCCCCGCCACCGCGACCGAGTCCGGCCCGGTCCCGTGCGCTGCCGCGACCTCGCGCACGGCGGACGGCGCTTCGACCGCCAGCCTGCCGTTGGCCAGGGTTTCCTTGACCAGCACCCGGTTCCCGGCCGCGTGCGCCGCGGCCAGCGCCCGGCCGGCGGACGGTTCCAGCAGGTTCCACGTCGACTGCACCGCCGAGAACACCGGCCGCCCGGCCACTTCCAGCGCGAACGCCCGCTCGATCGCGGCCGCCTGCGCCGGCCCGGACGTCGAGAACCCCACCGCGACGCCGTTCGCGGACAGTTCCGCCAGCGCTTCCAGCAACGGCGCGTCGGTGAACAACGGACTGTCCACAGTGAGCGAATGCACCTGGTAGAGGCGCACCCGATCCCCCAGCAGCGCCAGGGTTTCCGCCCACTGCGCGGCGAACCTCACTGCCGAGTGCTCCTTCACCTCGTGCACGTCGGCGTCCAGCCGCCAGTCCCCGACGTAGGCGTAACCCCACTTGCTCGAGATCTCGACATCGGCGTGCCCGCGCTCGGCGAGCCAGCCGGCCAGGAACTCCTCCGAGCGCCCGTACGACCGGGCGACGTCGACGTGCCGGACACCCGCGGCGTACGCGTCGTCGAGCACGGCGAACGTCGCCGCGCGCATCGAAGCGACGTCCCGCACCGGCGGCAGTGCACCGTCCCGGCCCAGGTTGATGTACGCGGGCCTGCCCAGCGCCGCCAGACCGAGTGCGATGCGGTCCACCTGCGCCCTCACGCCGTCTGCTTGTGCCGCAGGATGGCCAGCCACTGGCCGGAGTTCTGGGCCTGACGGTGCAGTTTCTCGAGCCGCGCGGCCGGAGCGCGGACGTAGCCCTTCCCGAAGACGGGGGCGATCTGACGCAGGCTGGCGCCGCCTTCGCGGGCCGCGAGGAGCAGCCAGTCCGAGGCGTCGGCGCAGGCCGCGGAGGCCCGGCGCAGCTCGCCGAGCAGGTCGATGAGTTCCTGGGCGCTCACCTCCCCCGCTTCGACGGCGGCGGCCGTCGTCTCCAGCCAGGCCAGGACGGCGGATTCGGTGGTGGGCGCGTGGGGCCGGTGGGTTTCTTCGCTCACAGCCGGTGAGTATAGGACGTTATACGCCGATATACTCGGCCACAGCCATGACGACACGCACCGAATCCCAGCCGGACGTCGAGCAGCTGCTCGACGTGTTCAAGGCGCTCGCGAACCCGGTGCGGCTGCAGGTCCTGCGGTGGCTGCGGGAGCCGGAGCGGCACTTCCCGGTGGAGCGGGCGATCGCCGACCCGGTCGAGGTCGGGGTGTGCGTGAGCCACATCCAGGAGAAGCTGGGACTCGCGCAGTCGACCGTCTCGGCGTACATGGCCGCGTTGCAGCGCGCCGGCCTGGTGCGGGCGACCCGCGTCGGCAAGTGGACGCACTACAAGCGCGACGAAGCCCGGATCGCCGAGTTCGTCGGCTTGCTGGGCCACACCCTCTGACCACTCCCCCTTCGCCCACGCGACTCCTCCTCGAAGCTCATATCGACTATCTGCGATACTTCGATTTATGGGAATGATCGAGAACATGCCGCTGGGCCGCTACGGGATCTGGACGTTCGACTTCGAGGACCAGCCGGCGAGCCTGATCCGGGACTCCGCACGGGAACTCGAAGAACACGGCTGGCCGGCCCTCTGGATCCCGGAGCGGGACGGCCGCGAAGCCCTCACCCACGCCGGGTTCCTGCTGTCGGTCACCGAGCGCCTCACCGTCGTCAACGGGATCGCGCAGATCTGGTCGCGGGAGCCGCGCTGGACGCGGGGTGCGGCCCTGCTGCTGGCCGACGCCTACCCGGACCGGCACCTGCTCGGCCTGGGCTTCAGCGCCGGAAAGCCCGGCACGAAGCCGCTTCAGGCGATGAACGGCTACCTCGACGCCATGGACGCCGTCACGAGCGCCAACCCGACGGCGCCGATCCGGCGCCTGCTGGCGGCGTACGGCCCGAAGATGCTGGAGCTGGCCCGCGACCGCTCGGCCGGCGCGCACACCTACCACGTGACGCCGGAGCACACCGCCCAGGCGCGGGAGGTCCTGGGCGACGGCCCGTTCCTCGGCGTCGAGCACGCGGTGGTCTTCGAGACCGACGCGGCCAAGGCCCGCGAGATCGCGCGAGAGCACCTGCACCTGTACCTCACCTCGAAGTACAACCTCGCGAAGTTCCGGCGGCTCGGCTACTCGGAGGCGGACATCGACGGCGGCCGCGGCAGCGACCGGATCGTCGACGACCTGGTGTTCTGGGGCGACCTGGAGACGATCAGCGGCAAGCTGCGCGACCACCTCGACGCCGGCGCGGACCACGTGGCCATCCAGGTGATCGGGCTCGAACCGGGCAAGTCGGCGATGCCGCACTGGCGCCGGCTCGCCGAAGCGCTGCTACCCGTCACCGCGTAGGCCGAACCGCGCGGTGCAGTGCCACAGGCGCTTGAGCACCTGGGGGTCGTGCCGGCCGGCGCGGACGGCGTCACCGATGACCCGGGCGTCCAGGCTGCCGTCCTCGGCGATGTCTTCGCCGGCCCGCACCACGTCCTCGCCGCGGTAGTCCGCGTGTTCGGCGAGGGTCGCCACCGAGAGCCGGAACCCGTGGTGCCAGTACGTCGGAAACGGGAATCCCGCCGCCGCCGCTTCCACGTCGGTCCCCCGGAACGCCGGGTCCAGCACGAGAGCGGCGACGTCGGACGCCAGCCGGAGCGGACCGTGGACGTGGGCCTCGATGTAGTCGTCGAGCTCGTCGGGGGCGTCCGCCTCGACGAGGGGGATCAGCGGCAGGTGCGCGGCCGTGCCGAAGTCCACCGGCTCCCGGAAGCTGTCCGGGTAGCAGAACGTCGTGCGCAGCCGCACTTCCCGCTTGAGCCGGAAGTGCGCCGAACCGAACCGGACGGACCCGCCTGCCGGGCGGCGCCGGTAGTCGAGCGAGCCGTACTTCGGGCGCGCCGACGGCGGCAGCTCGTCGTAGACCCCGCCGAACATCCGGTGCTCCCAGCGCCACCGGGCCCCGCCCGGGTGCGCGGTCAGGCCGCCGTTGCCCGTCCCGGTCTCGAACTGGGAGCGGTAGAACCCGTCCGCCAGCCAGTGGCGCAGCAGTGGCACGTCCCCCAGGCGATCCGGGTGGAAGTGCACCGTGACGTCGAGGTCCTCCGGCACCGGCGGCCCGGTGACGCGGTCCGCGACGTACCTGACCGCGTCCTGCCATCGCGTTGCGCTTCCCCCGGCCATGGTGGTGCACCCTACCGGCCCGGCGGTATAGGTCGTTATACATCACGCGAGGTCCGAAAACCGCTGGCTTCGCGGCCGGCCCAGCTCGCCTGCCTCGGCGCGACGACGTGCTACGGCGCATGTTGCGTCTACCTGCGCCGGTTCGTCTCACCTCGCGGGACGGATCCGGTCGTCGTCGCCTTCGGGCAGACGGCGTCGGCGACGGTGATCCTGGGCCTGCTGAGCCCGGTGATCGCGGCGACGCCGGTGCACCTGAGCCTGCCGGTGGTGGCGAGCATGGTGGCGCTCGGCGTCTTCGGCACCGGCCTCGCCTACGCCTGGAACACGCGGATCATCGCGGCCTGAGGGCCGCTGGTGGTGCTGGGCATCCTCGCCGCGCACGGACGGCTGCGCGTACGGCGGCCCGCAGCCGAACTCGCCCGCCGTCAGACGCGCCGAGGGGGCGGTCGCCGAAGCGGCCGCCCCCTCGTGCGTTCGAAACCCTACAGGTACTGACCGGTGTTGGTGGCGGTGTCGATCGCCCGCCCCGAGTCCGTGTTCTTGCCGGTGACGAGCGTGCGGATGTAGACGATCCGCTCGCCCTTCTTGCCGGAGATCCGGGCCCAGTCGTCCGGGTTGGTGGTGTTGGGCAGGTCCTCGTTCTCCGCGAACTCGTCGACGATCGCGTCCAGCAGGTGCTGCACGCGCAGGCCGGGCTGGTTGGTCTCCAGCACGGACTTGATGGCCGACTTCTTCGCCCGGTCCACGATGTTCTGGATCATCGCGCCCGAGTTGAAGTCACGGAAGTACAGGACCTCCTTGTCCCCGTTGGCGTAGGTCACCTCGAGGAACCGGTTCTCGTCGCTCTCCTCGTACATCCGCTCGACGGTGTGCTGGATCATCGCGTCGAACGTCGCCTTGGCGTCGCCGCCGAACTCGGCGAGGTCGTCGGCGTGGATCGGCAGGCCTTCGGCCAGGTACTTGGAGAAGATGTCCTTCGCGCCTTCGGCGTCCGGACGCTCGATCTTGATCTTGACGTCGAGCCGGCCCGGCCGCAGGATCGCCGGGTCGATCATGTCTTCGCGGTTGGAGGCGCCGATGACGATGACGTTCTCCAGGCCTTCGACACCGTCGATTTCCGACAGCAGCTGCGGCACGATCGTGGTCTCCACGTCGGACGACACGCCCGAGCCACGGGTCCGGAAGATCGAGTCCATCTCGTCGAAGAACACGATCACCGGGGTACCCTCGGAGGCCTTCTCCCGCGCCCGCTGGAAGATCAGGCGGATGTGCCGCTCGGTCTCCCCGACGAACTTGTTGAGCAGCTCGGGACCCTTGATGTTCAGGAAGTAGGACTTCCCGTCCTCGTTGTCGCCCCGTGCCGCCGCCACCTTCTTGGCCAGCGAGTTCGCCACCGCCTTGGCGATGAGCGTCTTGCCGCAGCCCGGCGGGCCGTAGAGCAGGACACCCTTGGGCGGCCGCAGCTGGTACTCCTGGTACAGGTCGGCATGCAGGAACGGCAGCTCGACCGCGTCCCTGATCTGCTCGATCTGCCGGGTGAGGCCACCGATGTCCTCGTAACGGACATCCGGCACCTCCTCCAGCACCAGGTCCTCGACCTCCGCCTTCGGCACGCGCTCGTACGCGTAGCCGGCCTTGGAGTCGACCAGCAGCGAGTCGCCCGGCTTGAGCGGCTGCTCGGCCAGCAGATCGGAGAGCAGGACCACCCGCTCCTCGTCCGCGTGCCCGACCACCAGCGCACGAAGGCTGCCGCCCTCGACGTCGGCGGCGAGCACCTCACGCAACGCACACACTTCACCGACGCGTTCGAAGCCGCCGGCCTCGACCACCGTGAGCGCCTCGTTGAGCCGAAGCGCCTGACCGCGGCGCAACGACGAGAGCTCGACCGCGGGTGAAACCGACACCCGCATCTTCCGGCCGGCCGTGAAGACGTCCACCGTGTTGTCCTCGTACGCCTCGACGAAGACGCCGTACCCGGACGGTGGCTGGGCCAGCCGGTCGACCTCTTCGCGGAGAGCGAGGAGCTGTCCTCGCGCTTCGCGCAGGGTTTCGACCAGTTTGGTGTTCCGCTCGGTGAGCTGGCTCACTCTTTCCGAGGCCTCGGCGAGCCGCTGTTCGAGAACGCGGTTCTGCCGTGGCGAGTCGGTCAGTTTGCGGCGCAGCAGCGCCACTTCCTCCTCGAGAAAACGGATCTGCCGAGCCTGCTCGTCCGCCGTCGTCCCAGCTCCGGATGTTGCTGAAGGGTCGGCCTCCTCGCGCCGACCTCCGGGAAGGTCATGATGCATCGGGCACCTCCTCGGAGTGCTTTTCATTCCACGGTACCGGCGATCACCGACAAGAAAAGGCCTTTCCGCATCACAAGATCGGCGCGTCGCGGTTTCCATACCACCCCCAGCACGGACATTCCCGCAGCGCAAGAGGCCATTTCGGTGCCGCGAGGCGGCTGCGCGACGGGTCCGACCGGGCCGGAGGAAAGCAAGCACGTCGGGAGTACCCCGCCTCCGGGACCCTCAACCGCGGGCCGGATCCGGGCAATTCCGGCCAGTTCCGCCCTAACCGCGCGGCAGGACGACCCGGTGGCTAGCATCGGGCGACGCCGTGCCGGCCCTGACGGCCGGGCGCCATCGAGGGACGCTAGGGGGCACCACTCATGACCTACCCGCCGGAGCAACCGGGCGGCTACGGACAGCAACCCGGGCCGTACGGCCGGCCGCAGCAGGGCGGCTACCCCCAGAGCGGCAGCCAGCCCCAGCCCGGCTACGGCGGCACCCAGCAGTTCGGGCAGCCCGGTCCCTACGACGGCGGCACCCAGCAGTACGGCCAGCCGGGCCCCTACGACAGCGGCAGCCAGCAGTACGGCCAGCCGGGCCCCTACGACCAGCCCGGCCAGGGCGGTTACCCGCCGCAGACGGGCCCTCAGCCCCAGCAGGGCTACCCCCAGTACGGCCAGCAGGACCCGTACGGCCAGCAGGACCCGTGGGGCCGGCCGCAGCCGGGCTTCGGCGGACACGACCCGTACGGCGGCGGCAGCTTCGGTGAGGCTCCCCCGCCCAAGAAGAAGAAAACCGGCCTGATCGTCGCCATCGCGGCGGCCGCGGTGGTGCTCGTCGGCGGCGGCGTGACCGCGTTCGTCCTCACCAACGGCAAGGACGACCAAACCGCCGCGCCGCCCGCGAGCAGCAGCTCCGCGGCGCCGACGTCCGCGCCGAAGGCGTCCACCCCGAAACCCAGGACCACCGCCCCGACCAGCCCGACCTCGAAGAGCAAGCCCGGGGGCGGCCCCGCCCCCGCCGGGAAGGACAGCTCGCAGGAACTCTTCGACTCGACCATCACCGCCTACAACGCGGGCGACGAGAAGGCACTCGGCGACGTCATCTGCCGGAGCGTCTACGAAGGCACCACGGGCGAGATCCCGAAGGTCACGGTCAAGCTGAGCGGCTCGCCGCAGGAGACCGGCGACAAGGCCACCGTCCGCTACTCGGCCACCGACGGCGCCAAGACCAAGGTCGGCACGATGTCGGCCCAGAAGGAAGCCGGGCTCTGGTGCCTGTCCAACGTCAAGGCGGACGGCTCGTGAGCACCCGACGGCGGTGAACCGCGCGTTGACCGGCGGGCTGGTCCTGCTCGGCGTGGCCGGAGCGGGCGTCGTGCTGGGGCTGCTGCTCGTCGCCCCGGCCGGCTCGCCACCCGCCGCGTCGAGCCCGGCAGTGACGTCGATCCGCCCGTCGGCGCCGGCCGCCCCCGACGCGGCCGACACCGCGGTGGTCGCCGTGCTGGCCCGGGCGATCGTCGACGCGATCGCCGCCCACGACTCGGCGGCGTTCGGCAAGCTCACCTGCCGCCCGCAGACGGCCGAAGCCCTCGCCGGCCTGCAGCGGACGTGGGACGCGGCCGGGCCGGTGAAGGCCAAGCTGACCGCGCCGCCGGAGCTGCGCGGCGAGTCCGCGACGGCGAAGGTGCACGTGGAAGCGGCGGGCGGCACCAAGGACACGCCCTTCCCGCTGCGCAAGGAGAACGGCCACTGGTGCGTGCCGGGTTAGGGTCAGCCCTTGCCCTTGGACGGCCGGCGCGACACGCGCGGGGACACGGTGCCGTCCGCCAGCCGCCGCGCGGTGAGCAGGAACGCCGTGTGCGCCACCATCCGGTGGTCCGGCCGGACGGCCAGGCCCACCACGTGCCACGGGCGCATCAGCGTCTCCCACGACTCGGGCTCGGTCCAGCACTGCTGCTCGCGCAGCGACTCGGTGACGCGCGAAAGCTGCGTGACCGTCGCGACGTAGACCGTCAGCACGCCACCCGGCACCAGGTGGGCGGCCACGTTCGGCAGCTGCTCCCACGGCGCCAGCATGTCCAGCACGACGCGGTCGACCTCACCCTCGTGCGACGCCAGGTCGGCGACGGTGAGTGACCAGTTGGCCGGCTTCTCGCCGAAGAACTTCACCACATTGCGCTCGGCGTGTTCGGCGTGGTCGTCGCGGATCTCGTAGGACTGCACGCTCCCCGCCGGGCCGACCGCGCGCAGCAGCGAACACGTCAGCGCGCCGGAGCCGGCTCCGGCCTCGAGCACGCGCGCGCCGGGGAAGATGTCGCCCCACATCACGATCTGCGCCGCGTCCTTCGGGTAGATCACCTGCGCGCCGCGGGGCATCGACAGCACGTAGTCCGGCAGGAGTGGGCGCAGCGCGAGGTAGGTCGACCCGCCCGCGGACGTGACCACCGACCCTTCCGGACGGCCGATCAGGTCGTCGTGGGCCAATGCGCCGCGATGGGTGTGGTACTCACCGCCGTCGGCCAGCGTCAGGGTGTAGTGGCGCCCCTTCGAGTCGGTCAACTGCACCCGATCGCCCGTACGAAACGGTCCGCTGACCGACAACACTTCCTCCTGATTACTGTGCCGATTGTTACCCATCCGACCGGCAGCCACGGCGGAACAGGTGCCGGTGAGCGGGTCGGCTCGCCGACCGTGCCCGCCTGCTTTCGGCCCGGATCGGTAACCCGGATGGCCGACGACAGATCTTCGCAGGCCGTCCGGGCCGCGCCCTCAGCGGGTACGGCGGTTCAGCGCGGCTCGCAGGTCGTCCCGGCGCAGCACGCCCGCCGGGCGGCCCTCGTCGTCGACCACGAGGAACTGCCACGCCGCGGTTTCGCGGACCCGCTCGATGACGTCCTCCCCCGGTTCCGACGCCAGCAGCACGGTCTCGGCGCGGATCGGCTCGGCCGCCAGCTCGGCCGGCGCGTGCGGCGACGAGCTCGCCAGCCGCTCCGCCGCGCCTTCGTCCAGGAGCCCGGCCGCCACGCCGTCGGCGCGGACCAGTACCACGCCACGCCCGGCCGACGCGGCCAGCGCGTCCGACACCGGGCTCTCGGCAGGCAGCTGCAGCACCGGCCGGACCAGCTCGCCGAGGACGAGACCGTCCGGCCAGGTGCGGCGCGCTTCGGCGGCCAGCTCCGACCGCGCACCCAGGATCACGAACCAGGCCGTCACGACGCAGACGCCCAGCCTCAGCCACCGGTCCGGACTCGCTGTCGCGAGCCCCCACAACGCCCAGACCAGCAACCCCGCGGCCACGACCGCACCACCGGCGACCGCGGCGCGCGTGCCCTTCGCCCGCACACCGGTGGCCGCCCAGACGCCGGCGCGGACCAGCCTCCCGCCGTCCAGGGGCAGCCCGGGCAGCAGGTTGAACACGCCGACGGCGAGGTTCGCCACCGCGCATTCGGCGACCAGCAGCCAGACCGCGCCATCCGGGGGCACGGCGAACATCAGCAGGCCGCAGAAGCCGCCGAGCAGCAGCGACACCGCCGGCCCGGCCGCGGCGACCAGGCCTTCGTCGCCAGGGCGCTTCGGCGTGCGGGCCACTTCGGACAGACCGCCGAGGAGGAACAGGCGCAGCCGCCGCACGGGAATCCCCAGCCGCAGCGCGACCAGGCAGTGCCCGAGCTCGTGCGCGAGCACCGACAGCCCCAGCAGCACCGCGAAGGCCCCGGCCAGCAGCCACGACGTCGCCGTCGAGGCGTCCGGCAGCAGCCGCCCGACCAGCGGCGCGTACAGCACGACGACGATCAGCGAGCCGATCCACCAGGACGGCGCGAGCAGCACCGGCACCCCGGCGACCCGGAACAGCACGAGGCCACCGTCCGAGAGGACGGCCTGCCGGGTGCCGCCGGCGCCCTGCTCACTGGTCGCGGCCATGCGAAGAGCGTAGAGCCCCCGGTGTGGGAAGCGGGTGATCCGCCCACCGGATGTCACCCCCACCGCCCGACACGCGTACCCGGACGGACGACTCGGAGGTGGGAGGGGTGGTGGGCGTTGCGGTTGCCGGAACTGTCGGACCCCGGCGTTACGCTCTGCCCATGCCCGACGCCGACACCGTCACCACGGAAACTCCCCCCGCCGCCGTCGCCACCGAGGTGCGGCGGCGGCCCGCGTTGTCGCCGTCACGGGCCAGCGACTTCAAGCAGTGCCCGTTGCTCTACCGCTTCCGCGCGGTCGACCGGCTGCCGGAGGTCCCGACCAAGGCGCAGCTGCGCGGCACGCTCGTCCACTCGGTGCTGGAGCGGCTCTTCGCCCTGCCGGCCGCCGAACGCGTCCCGCCCCGGGCGCGCGAGCTCCTCGGCCCGGCGTGGACGGACCTGTCCGCGGATCGTCCGGAGTGGACCGAGCTGTTCGACGGCGGCGAACCGGACGACCACGCGGAATGGCTGCGGTCGGCGGAGAAACTCCTCGACGCCTACTTCGACCTGGAAGATCCGCGGCGGCTCGAACCGGAGGCCTGCGAGCTGCACGTCGAGATCGAGCTCGGCTCCGGCGTCCTGCTGCGCGGCTACATCGATCGGCTCGACGTCGCGCCGACCGGCGAAATCCGGGTCGTCGACTACAAGACCGGGGCCGCGCCGCGCGAGATCGGCGAAGCCAAGGCGATGTTCCAGATGAAGTTCTACGCCGTGGTCCTGTGGCGGCTGCGCGGGATCGTGCCGCGCCAGCTCAAACTGATGTACCTCACCGACGGCCAGTCGCTCGCCTACACGCCCGACGAAGCCGAGCTGCTCCGCTTCGAGCGCACGCTGGAAGCCATCTGGCAGGCGATCCTCAAGGCGGGCAAGACCGGCGACTTCCGGGCGAACAAGAGCAAGCTGTGCAACTGGTGCGACCACCAGGCGCACTGCCCCGAGTACGGCGGCACGCCACCGGCCTACCCCGGCTGGCCGGAACCCGACGCGGGCGACGAGACACCGCTGGACCGGGCCGACTGATGGCCGACGCCTTCTACGTTCCGCTGGCCGAAGGCCGGTTCTCCGCGACCGGGCACACGGCAGGGCCGTGGTCGCCGGACGCCCAGCACTTCGGGCCGCCGTCGGCGTTGCTCGTCCGCGCCCTCGAAAACGTCGAATCGGCCCATCCGGCGGAGCTCGGTCGGGTGACCGTGGAGATCCTCGGCCCGGCGCCGGTCGCCGAGCTCGCCGTGCGGGCGTGGATCGAGCGGCCCGGCCGTTCGGTCGAACTGCTGCAGGCCGAACTGGCGAGCGCCGATCGCGTCGTGGCGCGAGCTTCGGCGTGGCGCATCGGGACGGCCGACACGGCGGAGATCGGCACCGACGCCGGCCCGCGGCTGCCCGGCCCCGGCAGCGTCGAGGAGTCGCCGTGGCCGGAGGGCTGGCAGGGCGGCTACCTCGACGCGGTGGAGTGGCGCGCGGTGCGCGGCGGCATGGACGTGCCCGGCCCGGCGGCGGTGTGGGCCCGCCAGCGCGTCCCGCTGGTCGACGGCGAGGAACCGAGCGGCCTGCAGCGGCTGTTCGCGGTCGCCGACTCCGCCAACGGCGTGTCGAACTACCTCGATCCGCGCCACTGGTGGTTCATCAACTCCGAGCTGACCGTGCACCTGCGGCGGACGCCGTCCGGCGAGTGGATCGGCCTCGACGCGGTCACGCTGGTCGGCAAGCACGGCATCGGCACGGCGACGAGCATCCTGCACGACGGCGACGGCCCGGTGGCCACCGGCGCCCAGGCGCTGATGGTCCGGCCGCGACAGGCCGGGGGCGGATAGCCACCCACAACGGGCCCGGATCCAATAACCTTCGCGGAACGACCGACTTGAGGAGCGCTCCGGCATGCAGATCACCTCGGTGGTCAACCAGAAAGGCGGGGTCGGCAAGACCTCACTGAGCGTCGGCACCGCGGCCGCACTGGCCGAGCGGGGCCGCCGGGTGCTGCTGGTCGACCTCGACCCGCAAGGCCACGCGACGACCGAGATGCTCGGGTTGGCCGAGGTGCCCGCGAACCGGCCGAGCCTGGCGAAGGCGCTGGCCAAGACGTGGAAGGGCCCGATCGAGGACCTCGTCGTCCCGCACCCGCGCAGCAACCTCGGCCGCGGCGGCGCGCTCGACGTCGTGCCGACGTCACCGGGGATGTTCGACCTGATCCGGCGGCTCGACTCGTTCCGCGTCCCCGGCTGGCAGCTGGCCCGGGTCATCCAGTTCGCCAACTACGACCACTGCATCATCGACTGCCCGCCGGCGCTGGACGTGCTGACGAACAACGCGCTGGCGGCGTCGCACGGCATCCTGGTGCCGGTCCAGCCGGACAAGACGAGCATCCGCGCGCTGCGGCTGCTGGCCGACCAGGTCCGGTACGTCGAGCAGACCGTCGGGCGGCAGCCGCTGTCGTGGTTCGGCCTGGTGCCGAGCCTGTACCGGCGGCCGATCTCGCACTACGCGGCCGCGGCGCTGCAGGAGATGTACGACTTCGGCATCCCGATGCTGTCGCACCTGCCGCTGGGTGTGGTGATGAACGAGGCGGCGGCCCACGGCGTCCCGGTGACGACGTACGCGCCGGAGACGTTGCAGGCGCTGTCCTTCCGCGAGATCGCCGACACGCTCGACAGCCACCTGGAGCAGAACGCGGCCCCGGCGGTGGTCCCGGCCGACGAGGAGTTCGTCTTCGAGGACTTCATCTCGGAGGTGGCGGTGGCGCGCAACGCCAACGACAACGGCGCCCGCAAGGGGCTGTACGACCTGCTGCCGAAGAAGCCCCACCGCCCCCGGTAAGCAGTCTGCCGCGGCCCGTCGTGAGTGGTAATTCGGGTTCTAACCCGAATTACCAC
>NZ_JBEZYB010000089.1:0-29428 GCF_040638285.1 Amycolatopsis sp. NPDC026612 | reverse complement strand
TTCGCGAGCCGTCCCCCGCGGCCCCCCCCCCCCCGGCCGGGGCGTGGGGGCTGGGCCCCCACAGGACACAACGAGAAGAGCCCCGTTCGCGCTTTCCGCGAACAGGGCTCTCCGGCGAATCTCGTGGGCGATACTGGGATCGAACCAGTGACCTCTTCGGTGTGAACGAAGCGCTCTCCCCCTGAGCTAATCGCCCGCGGTACGAACTTCCACGAAATCCGGGGGTGGACTCGTGGTGCGCGATACTGGGATTGAACCAGTGACCTCTTCCGTGTCAGGGAAGCGCTCTCCCGCTGAGCTAATCGCGCGCTGCGGAACTTCGTACTGGCGGAAGCATATCGGATGCTTTGCGGGGCCGTGCGGGGGGTCCGGCGTGCCGCGGCCGGGTGCGCGGAAACCGCCGTGACACGAAGGGACGGAAACGGGCAGACTGCGGAGGACGTCCCGGCTTCACCGCGGCCGTCCCGGCCGACCAGGAGAGCTCCCACCCGATGACCAAAACCGTGTCCAGCCCCGCCGCCGACGTGGACCGCGCCCCGTTGCGCTCGGGACTCCTCATCGGGGTTCTCGTGCTCTCCGCGTTCGTGATGATCCTCAACGAGACGATCCTGAGCGTCGCGCTGCGCGATCTGACCGTCGACCTCCGGGTGCCCACCACCACGGTGCAGTGGCTGACCAGCGGGTTCCTGTTGACCATGGCCGTCGTCATTCCGACGACCGGCTTCCTGCTGGAGCGCTTCTCGCCGCGGCAGGTCTTCCTGTTTTCGCTGTCGGCGTTCAGCCTCGGCACGCTGCTTTGCGCGCTCGCGCCCGGGTTCGGGCTGCTGATGGCCGGGCGGGTGGTGCAGGCGTTCGGCACGGCGGTGATGTTGCCGCTGCTGATGACGACGGTGATGCGGCTGGTGCCGGCGGAGCGGCGTGGGGCGACGATGGGCACGATCACGATCGTCATCGCGGTCGCGCCGGCGATCGGACCCACCATCGGCGGTGCGGTGCTGTCGTCGCTGGGCTGGCGCTGGATGTTCTGGATCGTGTTGCCGCTGGCGCTCGCCGCGCTGGTGGCCGGTGCGCTGATGCTGCGCCTGGAGGGTGAGCGCCGCCGGGTGCCGCTGGACGTGCCGTCGGTGCTGCTGTCGGCGATCGGGTTCGGCGGGGTGCTGTACGGCCTGTCTTCGGGCGGGGAGCAGGGCGGGGCCGGCCCGCTGGTGCCGGGGTGGGTGCCGATCGTCGTGGGCGTGGCCGCGCTGGCGGTGTTCACCTGGCGCCAGCTGCGGCTGCAGCGCCGGGATCGCGCGCTGCTCGATCTGCGGCCGTTCACGCACCGCGACTTCGTCGTCGCGCTGGTGCTGACCGCGTTGCTGTTCGTGTGCCTGATCGGCGCGGCGGCGATCCTGCTGCCGCTGTACCTGCAGACGGTGCTGCACGCCAGCACGTTCGTGAGCGGGCTGGTCCTGTTGCCCGGCGGGCTGGTGCTGGGTCTGCTGGGCCGCCCGGTCGGTGCCCTGTTCGACAAGGTCGGCGGGCGCCCGCTGGTCATCCCGGGTGCGGCGGCGATGGCCGCTTCGCTGTGGCTGTTCGCCGTGCTGGGTCCGGACTCGCCGCTGATCGCGGTGATCGGCATCCACGTGCTGATGATGGCCGGGCTCGGGCTGATGATGACGCCACTGTTCACCCAGTCGCTCGGTGCGCTGCCGGATCACCTGTATTCGCACGGCAGCGCGATCCTCTCGACGCTGCAGCAGGTGGCCGGCGCGCTCGGCACGGCGGTGTTCGTCAGCGTGGCGACGGTGGGCAGCCACGACGCCACGGCGGGCAGCCCGGACGCGTCGGGTCTGCGGGCGGCGTTCGTCGTCGCCGGGATCGTCGGGCTGGTCGCCTTCGCGGGCAGCTGGCTGATCCGGCGGGGGCCGTCCACTGCGCCCACTGGGTCCACTGGGTCCACTGGGTCCACTGGGTCCACTGGGTCCACTGGGTCCACTGGGTCCACATCGGAGCACTGAGAAGAGCCCCGCTTCCGCTCGGCGAAGGCCACAACGCCCCGGGTCCGCCGGTGTTCCCCGACGTGACCCGGCTCATGGGGCGGCCTGCCGTCCGGTTCGATCGGTGCGCCGCCCGCGAGCTCGGTGTCCACCAAGGCCGCCCCGCCAGGGTGTTTGCACTCGTCGCCCGACCGAGCAAGGTGACGTCAGGAGGCTTTCCGGCACGGGCGTCGGTGCGCGGCGGCGGAGCGGGCGGTCAGGAGGCCGGGGACACCGGGGCCAGCAGCAGGCCCGTGATCGCGTCGATCAGGCCCGTGCCCGCGTCGTTCCAGCTCGCCCGCGGCGTTGCCGTGCCCTCGGCCAGTGCCCGCTCGCGCTCGGCCGTCATGTGGATCATCAGTTGGCGGGCCATGTCGCCGCGCTCGGCGCGGACGTCGGGGGGCAGGCCGTCCAGGCAGCCGTTCAGTCCCTCGACCGCGCGGGCGAGGGCCGGTGCGGACAGGGATTCCTCCGCGAGGATCGCCCGCAGGGCCGGGTCGGTCATCACCTGGGCGCTGAACCGCGCGAACCACGTCGGCGCGCCCAGCTCGTGCAGGTAGCTCGTGGTCGGGCGGACCAGGCACGCCACCCAGTCGCGCAGGTCGCCGTCGCCGTCGATGGCTTCGACGAGCTCGGCGCGCAGGCGTTCGATCCGCCCGAAGTGCTTGCGGGCGATCGCGCGGACCAGGTCGACCTTGGTGCCGAAGTGGTAGTTGACCGCGGCGTTGTTGCCCTGCCCGGCCGCCTCGCTGATGTGCCGGTTGGACACCGCGTGCACCCCGTGTTCGGCGAACAACCGCTCCGCCGTCACGAGGATGGTCTCCCGCGTGGCACTCGCGCGATCCGCCTTG
This sequence comes from Amycolatopsis sp. NPDC026612, assembly GCF_040638285.1. Lineage (NCBI taxonomy): Bacteria > Bacillati > Actinomycetota > Actinomycetes > Pseudonocardiales > Pseudonocardiaceae > Amycolatopsis > Amycolatopsis sp. NPDC026612. Next base: position 26,559 of record NZ_JBEZYB010000089.1, on the reverse strand, counting down.
ACGTTCATCCACCCACCCGGTCACCCCGACGATCTGCCGGCCCCCACCTTACGGAGCCGGTCACGCGAGCCGTCCCAGCCACGCCCGCGCCGTGTCCAGGTAGCGGCGGGTGAAGCCGGTCCCCGGCGCCCAGGCCTCGAACCCGTGCGGGCCGCCGGGCGCGACGTGGAACGTCGTGCCGACGCCGGCCGCGCGCAGCCGGCGGCCGCGTCCGCCCGGTCGCCGCCCGCACCATGCGCCGCACCCAGGCCCGCTCCGGCGGCAGGCGCGGCATCCGCCGGACCCGGCCGCGCAGTTCGGGCGCCACCGCGGACAGGGGCACGGTCACTGCACCGACCAGCCGCCGTCGGAGGGCAGCAGGGTGCCGTTGACGTTCACGCCGTCGTCGCCGAGCAGGAAGGTGATCGACGCGGCCAGCTGCTCCGCCGTGGCGATCGGCGGGATGAGGCCGAGGAACTCCCCGACCCGGCCCTGGCCGAACTCCGACGGCTGCCCGTGCAGCCCCATGCCGGTCGCGACCCCGCCCGGCGCGACGGCGTTGACGCGGATGCCGTGCGGCCCGTACATGAAGGCGCAGCTGCGGGTGATGCCGACGACGGCGTGTTTCGAGGCGGTGTAGGCGGTCCCGGCGGCCGAGCCGCGCAGTGCCGCTTCGGAAGCGACGTTCACGATGGCGCCGGACCCCGCTTCGAGCATCGCCGGGACGACCGCGCGGATGAGCCGGAACGTCCCGTCGACGTTCACGGCGAAGACGCGCCGCCACAGCTCGTCGCTCACCTCGTGGGCCGGGGAGAAGTCGTCGAGGACGCCCGCGACGTTGGCCAGCCCGTCGATGCGCGGGCCCGCCGCGGCGAGGATCCGCGCCACGGCGTCCTCCTCGGTGATGTCGGCGGGCACGGCGACCAGTTCGGGCGAGCCGAGCTCGGCGGCGAACTCGTCCAGCCGGCCCGCCGAGACATCGACCGCGACGACCCGGCCGCCTTCGCGGGCGATGCGCGACGCGGTGGCCCGGCCGATGCCGGAGGCGGCGCCGGTCACGACCACCGTCCGGCCCTCGAACCGGCCCGGCACGATCCGCTCGCGCCACCCCGTCCGCCCGGCCCCGGGTGCCGGGGTCACGCCGTGGTTGGCGCGGGTCACCAGGTCGTCGACGACGTCCTGGGCGAGCCGTCCCTGGCTGAGGGCGACCAGCTGCCGCAGCGGCAGCAGGCGGACGGGCGCGAGGACGGTTTCGTCGACCCCCGCCTCGGCGAGCAGGGTGCGGATGAGCGGGCCGCCGTCGGGGTGTGCGACCCACTCGCCGATCGGGGTGTCCGCGGTGAGCGGTTCCGTGGAGGTCATGACGGCAGCGTACCGGAGTTTAAGTCAATCGCTTGAGTTAACTTCCTGGCTCCGGCGCTGGCGAGAATCCGGTGCACCCTGGCCGGACAGCCACTGGCTGCCCGCCGGCCCGGTTCCTACCGTCGAACCTCGTGATCGAGATCCTGGCGCCGATCCTCATCGGCCTCGTGTACGTCATGCTCAACTCCTTGATCCCGGAGCCGCACCGGCGGCCGTTCAACGCCGTGCTGGTGGGCGGCGCCGGCGCGGCCTACCTCTCCGGCGGCGCGCTCGGACCGTGGGAACTGGTGTTCTGCGCCGTGCTGACCTACGTCGCGTTCCGCGGGCTCGGCTCGTGGACGTTCATCGGCCTCGGCTGGCTGCTGCACACCGGCTGGGACATCGTCCACCACCTGAAGGGCCACCCGATCCTGCCGTTCGCCCACGGCTCGTCGTTCGGCTGCGCGATCTGCGACCCGGTGATCGCGATCTGGTGCTTCACCGGCGGCCGGTCGGTGTTCACGGCGCTGCGTCCGCGACGGGTTGGCGCGCCGCCGCCAGGGGTACTCCGGTGACATGAGCGCCGACGTCGAACGCGCCGCGCACGCCTACTGCCCCCGGTGCCACCCGCAACCGCGGCCCGGGGACGTGATCACGGCGCTGTGCGGCGCCCGCCACCCGTACTACGGCCGCCGGGACCGGCCGGTCAACACCTGTCCCGCCTGCGTGGCACTGGCCTCGGCCAACGTCTACGCCTGCGGTCACCCCGGCGCCTGACGCGCCGCGCGCTCCGGAATCGGGTGTTCCGGAGCCACCCGGCGAACCGACCACATACGCTGACCGGCATGAAGAGGGTGGGGATCGCCACGGCGACCGCGGCGGTCGCCGCGCTCGCGCTGGCACTCGTCCTCGGCCTGCTGGGCGGGACACCGACCGGCGCCGGGGACAACGGGGACGGTTATCGGTTGTTCTGCGGGCCCGGCCTCACGCCGGCGACGCCGAACCACAAGGCGAGCTGGCTGGGCGGCGTGGTGCTCGACTTCGGGCGCGGCACGCCGTGCCCGGACCCGCAGCCGTCGAGTGCCGCGGTGCTGTTCGGGTCCGTGGCCGACGGGCACGGTTCGTTCAGCCTCCTGCAGCTCGGCTGGCTGTACGTCTTCCTGGTTTTCCTGGTCACGCTGCTGGCGGCCTGGGCGGTGCAGGCCCGCGGCCCGCTGCGGCTGCTGTTCCTGGTGCCGCCGCTGGTGCCCCTGCTCGAGCCCGCCTTCGCACGGCTCTTCATCTCGACGTTCGCCGAGCCGGCCGGGCTGCTCGGCGCGTACACGCTGATGTGCGGGCTCGCGGTCATCGCCGCGACCAAGGCCGGCGACGGCTTCGCCCGGCTGGCGGCCCTCGTCCTCGTCGCCGTCGGCGGTGTGGTGGGCGGGCTGGCCAAGATCGGCTTCCTGCCGCTGTTCGTGCTGGCCGTGGTGGTCTGCGCGGTCACCGCGGCCCGGGCGGGCAGCGGCAAGTGGTGGTCCGGCCGGATCGTCGGACCCGCCCTCGCGATCCTGCTCGTGCTGGAGATCATCACCCCGCTCCGCGCGAACCTCGCGTGGCAGGAGCGCAACTACGCCGACGTCAACGCGGTCAACGTCGTCTACACCCTCACCCTGCCCGAGGTGCCTGGTTCGGCACGCCGGCTGGGCCTGCCCGAAGAGGCGCAGCAGAGCGCGGGACACGCGTACTACCCGGAAGGCCCCGAAGCCCTCGCCGGCTCCGACGTGCTGCTCGAGGACCCCAGCACGGTCAAGTACAAGGCGTGGGACGTCCTGCTGGAGCACCCGGGGGTGCTGATCGGCGCCGTCGGCACCGCCCTGCAGGCGACGCTGGGCCGGAGCCTGCCGTACCTGCCGGACCAGCCGTGGACGGCGGTGAGCCGTCCCCCGGACAACTCGGCCCCGGTCAGCGGCGACATGGGCGGCGACTCGGCCACGTTCCAGCAGTGGCTCGACGGGATGGGCATCCCGTGGCTGCCCGCCCTGCTCGTGTTGCTCGGCCTGGCCGCCGCGGTGGTCGCCCTGGTGCGGCGCCGCCGGTCGACGACCCGCTACGGCATCGTCGCCGGCGTGGCCGTGACGAGCGCGCTGGGCATCGCCGCGATGTCGGTGGTCGGCGACGGGTACTTCGAGATCGCCAAGCACGTGTGGCTGGCGGCTTACCTGCTCGACGTCGCGGCTCTTTCGCTGTGCGTCATGGTGGCGCCGGTGCTGCTGCGCCGAGGGCGTGAACTGTGGCACCGGCGGCGGGCCGGCGTGGCCGTCGCGGCCGAAGAGCCACGGGCGCCCGAGCCCGCGGCGCCGGTCGGCTGACCTTTCGTCCACATCGGACAGCCGGGACGCCCTCCGCGCCGGCTCTTGCGGCCGGCGAGGAGGGGCGTCCCCGGACGAGGTCAGCCCGCCAGCGAGGACAGCGGCACCGCGAACACCGAGCGGCCGCACGTCTGGTTCTGCGCCGTGCAGTCGGCCGTCGACCACTCCGACTGGGACCACACCAGGCCCGTCGACGAGTCGTACGTCAAGGCCTCCGGGTGGACCGCCCAGCAGGCCGCCGTCCCGGAACCGCAGGTCGCCGAGCTGCTCTTCGCCGTCGTCTGGGTCCAGAGCTGGCCGTTGATCGTGGCCGAGCTGTGGGCGACGTACCACTTGCCGTTGTTGGACAGCACGCCCTGCATGTTGCCCACCGAGCTGCGGACCGCCTCGGTCGCGGCCGCCGTGCCGGACGACGCCGCCAGCAGGTAGTCCGCGCCCATCGGGTAGCGGTAGAGGCGGCCGTGGAGGCTCTGGTCGGAGAAGTACTCGGTCGTCACGACGCTGGCCGGGGTGGTGCTGCGGTCCAGTGACATCGACGAGAAGCACGGCACGCCCGTGTCGGACGCCATGCTGCAGATACCACCCGCGTAGGTGTAGTAGCCGACCTCCATCATCGCGTACTTGTAGGTGTAGGCGGCGTACCCGCCCGACGTCTTGCCGATCGCGTTGGACGTCGTGTCGGTCATCTGCAGGATGTGCTTGGTGCTGAACACCCGGATGGCGGTCGAGGTGCTGCCCTCCGCCGTCACGTAGATCTTGTCGCCGTACCAGGCCATTCCACCCATGTGGGCCTGCGCCGCGGTGAAGCTGGAGCCGGTGCTGTTCGGCACGGCCAGGTAGAGCATCCGGTAAGACGGCGCAGCCGGGTTGTCGTAGTTGATCGCCTGGATCCGCGCGTCGTTGTAGCGGCCGAGCGCGTCGGTGCCGTGCCAGCCGGACAGGATGATCTTGTCGGCGCCCCACTTCCCGTCGTCGTCGGCGTCGCCGGAGGTCGTGATGCCCTGGGGGCTCCACGTCGTCGTCCCGGCGCGGTCGGCGTCCCAGCACATCGACTTGGTGGCCACCGGCGCCTTGGGCAGTGCGGCCTTCTCGGCGCCGGTGCAGCCGGTCATGTCGTAGCTGGTGTCGTTGACGACGGTGTTGAGGCTGACGTTCGGCAGCGCGCCGTCCAGCGTGGTCAGCGCGGCGGCCGGCGTGGCGTGCCACACCAGGTTCTGCTTGGTCGTCGTCGTCAGCGGATCGCTGTAGGCGGCGCTCGCCGTCCCGGGCAGCGCCAGTGCACCGGCCGCCACGGCCAGCGCGAGGAGGAGGACCTTCGGAATTCGCATGGGAGCAGTAGGCCCGCCGGCGATCCAAAATTCGTACACCGGTGTTGTACGGCTCTTGTACCGGCCGGTCACGGCCCTCATCGACACGCACGGTGGTGACCGCCGGAAGCACTGAGCTGTTCGTGGGCATTTGTGCCTGCGGCGTAACAACATTCGGACTTCACGCGCCATAGGGGACGGCGTTCGCGCCAGTCCGGTCCCCGCCGCACGAGGAGTTCGTGATGGGTTCTCGTCGTTTCCTGGTTCCGCGAAGATCAAGACGCGCGCTGGCGGCGGGGGTGGTCGTGCCCCTCGCCGGTGCCCTCGCGATGGCCGTCGCCACGGCGTCCCCCGCCGCCGCCGTGCCCACCGGATTCACCGACACGGTCGCGATCGGCGGGCTCAGCTCGCCGACCGCCGCCGCGTTCGCCCCCGACGGGCGGGTGTTCGTCGCGGAGAAGAGCGGCCTGGTCAAGGTGTTCGACTCCCTCGCCGACCCGACGGCGACCGTGTTCGCCGACCTCCGCACCCCGACCCAGGACTTCTGGGACCGCGGGCTGCTCGGGCTGGCGGTCGACCCGGCCTTCCCCGCCCGGCCGTACGTCTACGTGTCCTACACGCTCGACGCCCTGCCGGGCGGGACCGCCCCGCAGTGGGGCGACACCTGCCCGACGCCGCCGGGCGCGACCGATCAGGGCTGCGTCGTGACCGGCCGCGTCTCCCGGTTGACCATGGGCCCGGACGGGACGGCGGTCAGCGAGAAACCGCTGGTCACCGGCTGGTGCCAGCAGTTCCCCAGCCATTCGGTCGGGGCGCTGGCGTTCGGCCCGGACGGCGCCCTGTACGCGGGTGGCGGCGACGGCGCCAGCTTCAACTTCGCCGACTACGGCCAGGTCGGCAACCCCTGCGCCGACCCTCCCTCGCCGGCCGGCACGAACCTCAGCCCACCGTCGGCCGAAGGTGGCGCGCTGCGATCGCAGTCCCCGCGCCGCCCCGCCGGACAGCCCGTGCTGCTCAACGGCGCGCTCCTGCGCATCGACCCCGACACCGGCGACGGCCTGCCCGGCAACCCGTTCGCGAGCAGCTCCGACGCCAACGCGCGGCGCGTCATCGCCTACGGCTCGCGCAACCAGTTCCGGTTCGGGTTCCGCCCCGGCACGAGCGAACTGTGGGCCGGTGACGTCGGCTGGAACACCTGGGAAGAGATCAACCGCGTCCCGAACGCCGGCGACGGCGTGGCCGAGAACTTCGGCTGGCCCTGCTTCGAAGGCACGGCCCGCCAGGCCGGCTACGACGGCGCCAACCTCGACCGCTGCGAATCGCTGTACTCGGCCGGCGGCCAGACCGCGCCGTACTACACCTACAACCACAACGCCAAGGTCGTCGCGACCGACCCGTGTCCGACGGGGGGCTCCTCGATCAGCGGGATCGCCTTCGAGTCGGGCAGCACCTACCCGGCCGAGTACGCCGGCGCGCTGTTCTTCGCCGATTCCTCCCGCGGCTGCATCTGGGCGATGCAGACCGTCGCCGGCCAGCCCAGTCCCAGCAAGCTGGTGCCCTTCGTGACCGGCGTCAGCACGCCCGTGCAGGTGCTCACCGGGCCCGGTGGCGATCTCTTCTACGTCGCGCTGGGCAGCGGGGAACTGCACCGGGTGAGCTACGCCGGCGGCACCAACCGGCCGCCGGTCGCTTCGGCGACGGCCACGCCGTCCAGCGGGCCGGCGCCGCTGGCCGTGCAGTTCGACGGCACCGGCTCCACCGACCCGGACGCCGGGGACACGCTCTCGTACGCGTGGGACCTCGACGCGGACGGTGCCTACGACGACTCGGCGGACCCGCGGCCCACCTGGACCTACACCGCCGCGGCGGTCGTCGACGCCGGGCTGCGGGTGACCGACTCCCACGGGGCGACGGCGGCCACGACGGTCCGGGTGACCGTCGGGAGCCCGGCCGGGCTCGACCCGGTGCCCGTCATCGACACGCCGAGCCCCACGCTGACCTGGTCGGTCGGGCAGCCGGTGTCCTTCGCCGGCCGGGCCGTCGACCCGCAGGACGGCGAGCTGCCGCCCTCGGCGCTGTCGTGGCGGCTGGCCATCCGGCATTGTGCGGCCAACGGCACCTGCCACACCCACAACGTCCAGGACTTCCCCGGCGTCGCCGCGGGATCGTTCGTCGCGCCGGACCACGAGTACCCGTCGTACCTGCAGCTGACGCTGACCGCGACGGACTCGACGGGCCGCACCGGCACGAAGACCGTCGACCTCCAGCCGAAGACGGTGACGCTGAACTTCACCTCGAACCCCAGCCAGGCGATGCTCACCGTCGGCGGGACCCAGCAGCGCACGCCGTTCTCCCGGACGGTGATCGCCGGGTCCACCAATTCGATCAGCGCGAACAGCCCGCAGAACGTGCCTCCGCTGAACATGAAGTACGCCTTCACCAGCTGGGCGCACGGCGGGGCGCGGACGCAGAACATCGTCGCGCCATCGACGGGGGCGACCTACCAGGCGAACTACCGGCTCTGCTGGCTGCTGCAGCCCTGCTGAGCGGGATGACCCGGCGTCGCGCGGCGCCGGGTCATCCTCCGGGGTTCTTCGTCTTCTCGGCCTTCTTCGACTCTTTCGCGGACTCCTTGGCCGCCTTCGACGAGGACTTGGCCGCTTGCTTGGACTCCTTCGCGGCCGGGTCGTTCCCGAGGCCGTTCCCGTTGTTGCCGTTCCCGTTCCCGTTGTTGCCGTTGCCGTTCCCGTTGCCCGTCACCGCCGGCTGTCCGGAATCAGCGGCCCCCGACGACTCGCCCGCCGGCTGCACGCCGGTCGGCTGCACGCCCGAGGTGGCGGGCACCGACGCGTCCGGCGAGCCCGGCGTCGGCTGGCCGCCGCCCGGCGGGGCACCGGCGCGGGAGCCGGCCTGCGGCCCGGTCCGCACGGGCTGGGTCGTCGCGCCGTCGCTGCCGGGCAGCGACGACGGCGCGTCGGAGGAGGTGCTCGCCCCGATCGTCACCGTCGTGACCAGTGCCGCACCCGCGACGGCCACCTTCGCCGCCGTGGCCCACGACAGGGCCGAGGCGCCCGTGCCGGTGGCGGCACCGGAGCCGGCGAGGGACCCGGTCGTGGACAACCACTGCGAGACGATCGGGATGCCCAGGATGAGCGGGGCCACCGTGGCGGGCAGTTCCTCGTTGAGCTGCCGGAGACCGGCGGCCAGCTCCCGGCAGTCCGCGCAGCCGTCGAGGTGGGCGGCGATCCGGTGGGCCTTGTGGTCGGAGATGCCGTCGCGCACCCACCGGGCCAGCTGACCGGTGACGTTCCGGCAGGTGCGCCGCCGCGCCTCGGGGACGTGCTGGTCCAGGTAGGCCTGACGCAGGCCCTCCCGGGCGCGGTAGGCCAGCGCGGCGACGCCGTTCGGCGTCATCCCGAGGTCCTCGGCGATCTTCGCGGGCGACTCGCCGTCGATCTCGGTCCGCCACAGCACCGTCCGCCACCGCTCGGGCAGGCTCGCGAACGCGTCCACGGCGACGGTGGCGTGCAGCCGGCTGCCGACCGGCTCGTCACTCCCCGCACCCGGCAGGACGTCCGGCACCTCGGCCACCACCGAGACGGCCGCGTCGCGCCGGCGCCAGCTGATCATCGTGTTCCGGATGGTCGTCAGCAGATACGGCCGGAAATCCTCGTCCGGCCCCTCGCCGGACCGCAGAATCCGCAGCACCCGGGTGAATCCTTCGGCGATCAGGTCCTCGCGCTCCGCCGCGTCGGCCGCGATCGCGGCCGCCACCCGGCGGGCGGCGACGAGGTGCCGGTCGTAGAGCTCGCCGTAGGCCGCGATGTCGCCACCGCGGACCGCCGCGATCAAGGCCGCGTCGGTCGGGACGTCCGTCGTCCCGGCCGCCGCCGGCGCCACTTCGGTCACCACTCCCCCTCGCCGTGCGCATGCACGTGCAGAACGTCCCGAGATAGTCGCGCAACGAGTGACACCTGCGCAAGGTTGCGGCCGCGAAAGCACTTTCCCCGATTTCGCCGTGGCGAGTGGCCGGGCCGTGGACTTGTCACATCCCTGAGCGTTGCCGGGTGGGTTCCGCCCGGTCCGCCTGCCCGTCGTTGCCCCGGCCGTTACCGGCGAGTAGAAGACAAAGGCGGTGGCCCGCAGGCCACCACCCACTGTCCGATGTGGACGGTACCGGAGCCGGGAGCCGTTCCGATACCGTCGACCACCAGAAGGGTTTACCCATGCGCAGAGCCCTGCTCGTGCTGCTGACCGTGCTCCTGCCCTCCCTCGTGATCCCCGGGATCGCCCAAGCCGGGCCGACCGCCGTCACGCCCACCGTGGCGGCGATACCCGCGAACGCCGGCCGGGGCTGGCCGGTCAGCGGCGCCCGAGGCGTCATCGACCTCGCCGCCCGCGGGTACGTCGAAGAGGAGTACCTGCTGTCCGGCCAGGCCGACACGTTCGACCAGGTGGGCCTGTGGACCGAAGACGGCCGCTGGGCCACGCGGGTGGCCACCACCGGCACCCCGTACACCACCCGGATGGTCGTGGTGCGGCCGCGCGACGCCGCGCGGTTCAACGGCACGGTCGTGGTCGAATGGCTCAACGTCAGCTTCGGCGTCGACATCCCCGTGGACTTCTCGCAGTCCTACGAGCACTTCATCCGCGAAGGCTACGCCTACGTCGGCGTGACGACCCAGAAAGCCGGTGCCGACAAGCTCAAGAGCGTCGACCCCGCGCGGTACGGCGCGGTGAACCTCAGCGGTGACGCGCTGTCCTACGACGTCTTCTCCCAGGCCGCGCAGGCGGTGCGAGCGAACCCGCAGCTGCTGGGCGGCCGGACAGGCTCGGTGACTGTGCTGGGCAGCGGGCACTCGCAGTCCGCACTGCGGCTGACCACCTACGCGAACGCGGTCCAGCCGGTCCGCCGCAGCTACGACGGCTTGCTGATCCACGGCCGGGCCGCCCTCGCGGCGCCGATCGGTGACGGCGTCGTCGGCCCGCTTTCCGCCCGGATCCGCACCGATCTGGGCATTCCGGTGTTCATCCTGCAGTCGGAGACCGACGTCATCACGTCGGCCTCGGTCCGGCAGGACACCGCCCAGGTCCGCACCTGGGAGGTCGCCGGCACCGCGCACGCCGACCAGTACGGCCTGAACCTGTACAACGCGGCCAACGCCCGGGACAAGTCCATCAACGGCGGCGCCCCGACGACGTGCGACAAGCCGATCAACAGCATGACGTTCCGCTACGCGGAAAACGCCGCCTTCCGCTACCTGGACCGGTGGGCGCGCGGCGGCGCGGCCCCGCCCACGGCAACGCCGATCTCGATGCTGCTCAACCTCATCATCCTGCGTGACGGCGACCAGAACGCCCTCGGCGGCGTCCGGCTGCCCGACCTCGACGTCCCGGTGGCGTCGTACGCGCCCAACAACAGCGGCGGCAACGTGGCCGGCGCCTGCCTGCTGCTGGGCACGACCACGCCGCTGACGCCGGCGCGGCTCCGGCAGCTGTACCCCGACCACGCCACCTACGTCGCCAAGTTCACCGCGGCGGCGGACCGGGCGCTGCGGTCGGGCTACCTGCTGCAGGCCGACCGCGACGAGGCCGTCGCCAGGGCGCAGGCCACGCCGGTGCCGTAACCGTCCACAAAGGATCCATCGGCGAGCCCGTCCCGGTTCCGGGGCGGGCTCGCCGCCGAAACCGCCAAAAGACCACCCCGCCACCGTCGTTCTCGCTACCCTGGCCCTCCGATTCCGAACGAATGAGGAGGTGGCGATGCGGTACAAGGCTTTGCGCGTCGCGGTCGCGGCAGTGGTAGCTCTGTCGCTGGCCGTGCCCGCCCAAGCCAGCCCGCGGCCCGATCAACCGGTTTCGCTGGGGGGCAAGAAGGTTCTGCTGGTCAACGACGATTCGGTGCAGGCGGCGAAGCCCGACGGCTCGGACGGGCGGGGCATCTACGTGCTCCGCCAGGCGTTGTGCCGGGCCGGCGCCGACGTGGCGATCGTCGGCCCGTGGGCATCGCAGGGCGGCAAGAGCCGGTCCACGGCGGTGTCTTTCACGTCATCCGTAGCGCCGCCACCGGCGGTGCCGGCCGAGTTCGCCGCCGACTGCGCCGGTGCGCCGGGGCACGGGCTGGTGCTGGGCGCGTGCCAGGGCAGCACCCCGTGCGGCCCCGGCAGCCCGTCGCTCACCCCGGCGGACGTGGCCGAGCTCGCGCTGACCGGCATCGTGGCGCAGCGGCTCGGCTGGACCACCGGACCCGACCTGGTCCTTTCGGGGATCAACGCGGGCCAGAACACCGGCATCCCGGTCAACATGTCCGGCACGATCGGCGCGGCCTCCGTGGCGATCGAGCGGGGCGTGCCCGCGGTGGCGGTCAGCGCGGGTTCGAGCGCGACGCCACCGTCGACGGAGACCTACGCGGCCGCGGCCGACGTCGTCATCCGGTTGCTCGCGTCGCCCCAGGTGTGGACGTACGTGCGGGACATGGTGCTGGTCAACGTCAACCAGCCGGACGTCGCGGCGGGCTCCGGGCCGTCGCCGGTGCGCTGGACGAAGGTCAGCCGGGTGGCATCGGGCTGGGTGAAGTACGTGCCGGCGGCCGACGGGACGTACCAGCTGTCCTACGACTCGGTGCCCGCACCGGCGTACGAGGCCGACAGTGACGCGAAGGCCCTGCTCGACGGGTACGTGAGCATCTCGGCGGTCGCCGTCGACCGCGGTTACACCGGCCGCTTGCGCGGCTGAGGCGGATCCGGAGGGCGCGTCGCGGCTCGCGGCGCGTCCTCCCCGCTCTATTGAAACCTGTTCCACTGCGTCGGCAGGCTGACAAACCGGACCGGATCGCCGTATCTTGTCGAGAACAGTAACGTGTTCTAGTCTGGCGCCGTGAAAGGGACCGGAATGGACGAGCAGGCGATGCGGTATCCGAACCACCTCGGCCACCTGGTCGTCTCCGCCCTGAAACGCCACCGGGACAAGCCGGTCATGGTGCTGGGCGACACCACGATGACCGGGGGCCGGACCGCCGAGCAGGTCAGCCAGTACGCCCAGGCCTTCGAGGCACTCGGAGCCGGCACCGGCGCGCCGGTCGCGCTGCTGTCGCTGAACCGGCCGGAAGTCCTGCTCATCATCGCCGCCGGCCAGCTGCAGGGCTCGCGGCGCACGGCGCTGCACCCGCTCGGGTCGCTCGACGACCACGCCTACATCCTCGGTGACGCCGGCATCACCACGCTCATCATCGACCCGGTGCCCGCCTTCGTCGACCGCGCGCTCGGCCTGCTCGAGAAGGTGCCCGGCCTGACCCAGGTGCTCACCATCGGGCCGGTGCCGGAGCGGCTGGCGCACGTCGGCAAGGACCTGACCGCCACCGCCGCGACGTTCGAGCCGCAGCCGCTCGCGCCCGCCGTGCTGCCGCCGGACCAGGTCGTCTCGATCACCTACACCGGCGGGACGACCGGCAAGCCCAAGGGCGTCATGGGCACCGCGCAGGCGATGACCACGATGACGCAGATCCAGCTCGCCGAGTGGGAGTGGCCCGAAGCGCCGAAGTTCCTGATCTGCACCCCGCTTTCGCACGCCGGCGCGGCGTTCTTCGCCCCGACCCTGCTCAAGGGCGGCTCCCTGATCGTGGTGCCGAAGTTCGACCCCGCCGAGGTCCTGCGGATCATCGAAGAGCAGCGGATCACCGCGACCATGCTCGTGCCCACCATGCTCTACGCGCTGATGGACCACCCCGACTCGCGCACCCGCGACCTGTCGTCACTCCAGACCGTCTACTACGGGGCCGCGTCGATCAACCCGGTGCGCTTGCGCGAGGCGATCGACCGGTTCGGCTCGATCTTCGCGCAGTACTACGGCCAATCCGAGGCCCCGATGGCGATCAGCTACCTCGCCAAGGGCGACCACGACGACGCCCGCCTGGCCTCCTGCGGCCGCCCGTCGGCCTTCCTCCGCACGGCGCTGCTCGACGCGGACGGCAACCCGGTGGCACCGGGCGAGCCGGGTGAGATCTGCGTGGCAGGCCCGCTGCTCGCCGGCGGCTACTGGAACCTGCCGGAGGTGACGGCGGAGACGTTCCGCGACGGCTGGCTGCACACCGGCGACGTCGCCCGCGAGGACGAGGACGGCTTCTGGTTCATCGTCGACCGGGTCAAGGACATGATCGTCACCGGCGGGTTCAACGTGTTCCCCCGCGAGGTGGAGGACGTCGTGGCCGAGCACCCCGCGGTCGCGCAGGTCGGCGTGATCGGCACCCCGGACGACAAGTGGGGCGAGGCCGTGACGGCCGTGGTGGTGCTGCGGGAGGACGTGGCCGACCTCGAGCGGCTCACCACCGAGATCCAGGCGGCGGTGCGCGAGCGCAAGGGCCCGGTGCACGTGCCCAAGCAGGTGATCGTGGCCGCCTCGCTGCCCATGACCGGGCTGGGCAAGCCGGACAAGAAGGCCCTGCGGGCTCAGTACGAGCTCCGCCGCGCCGCCGTGTAGGCCGTTATACAGCGGTCTTCCGGCCCGCGGGCACGCACTTCGGTGCGGCGCCGGGGCCGGAAGACCGCCTGCCGGGCCGGGCGCGCTACGCGCCGTCGTGGTCGGGGTCGGCGTTGAGCACGATGCAGCCGACGTACCCGTCGTGCGCCCGGGTCACCTTCAGCAGCATGCTCGGCCGGTAGATGAAGTCACCGTCGTTGAAGGTGTCCCGGCCGGTGCGCTGCGCGTAGGGCTGGGTGGCGAGCACCTCCGCGTTCAGCGTTTCGTCGAACATGAGCTGTGTGGTGAGCGTCTTCTCGGTGCCGACGTGCACCATCACGTGGACGTGGACGGTCCGGCCGCGGTACCAGCCGGGCCAGATCGTGGTGAACTCGACGATCCCCCGCTGGTTGGTGACCTGGGCGCCGCGCAGGTACCGCTTGTCGTCGGTGGGGACGAGATCGGCGTCGCCGCCGCCGGGCGGCCGCGAGCCGGTGGGCGGAGTGCCGGTCGGCGGTTCGCCCGTCGGCCGCGGGCCGCCCCCGCCGCCGGACGCCGCCTCCGCACCGGAGTACAGGCCGCCCGCGTCACAGTGCCAGATCTCGACCACCGCGTGCGGGATCGGTTTGCACGTCTCGCTGTCCTGCACCTGCAGGGCGAGCCGCAGCTTCGTGCCCTGCTTGTCCTCGCGGATGTCGCTGCGGATCTTGTCGGCGTCGAAGTAGTACGGCCCCTGCGTGGTGGACGCGGTGAGGGTGCAGGTCCGCGCGCCGGCGAACAGGGCGGTGAGGTCCGCGTCGGTGACCGCCGGCAGGGCGACCGTCTCCCCGGTGGACGTCGTGACCGCGCTCTTGCCCGCGCACGCCGTGACGAGCGCGCCCAAGCCGACCGAGCTCACGCCGGCGAGCATCCGGCGCCTGCTGACCCGCTGCCCCTCGTGATCGTTTCCCATGCCTGTCCTTCCGTTCTTCGTCCGGTGGGTAATGGGTAATGGCCGGTTGACTTCCGCCTGACCCGGCCTTGGGGATCAGCGTGGCGAGGGCAGCTGTGGCAGGCCTGTGGCAGAGCTGTGCGTCGTCGAGCGGTCACCCGAAGCGAGGAGGTACGCTGACCGAACCTAGTCAACAAATTGAGTAGTCGAGGTGGACCGTGAACAGCTTCCGCAAGGCCGTCGAGGCACGCGATCCCGACGCCATGGCCGCGACACTGGCGGAGAACGTGGTGTTCCGCAGCCCGGTGGCGTTCCGGCCGTACCCAGGCAAGGCGATCACCGCCGCGATCCTGCGCGGTGTGCTGCGCGTCTTCGAGGACTTCCGGTACGTGCGCGAGCTGACCGGCGGCGACGGCCGGGACCACGCCCTCGTCTTCGAGGCCCGTATCGGCGACGCGCGGGTCGAGGGCTGCGACTTCCTGCACCTCGACGACGACGGCTTGATCGACGAGTTCACGGTGATGGTCCGGCCGCTGTCTGCCGCACAGGCGCTGTCGGAGGCGATGGCGGCGCAGTTCGACCGGATCCAGCGCGAAGCAGTCAACTAGTTGAGTATGGCACTGCGGCACGCGCTGCTGGCGGCGCTGCTCGAAGGCGAGGCGTCGGGCTACGACCTGGCGAAGGGGTTCGACGCCTCGGTGGCGAACTTCTGGGCGGCCACCCCGCAGCAGCTCTACCGGGAACTCGACCGCATGGCGGCCGAGGGCCTGGTGGGCGCCCGGCTCGTCCACCAGGAGCGGCGGCCGGACAAGCGGCTGTTTTCCCTGACCGAGGCCGGGCACCGGTCGCTGCACGCCTTCACGGCCCGGCCGCCCCGCCCGGGCGTGATCCGCGACGAGCTGCTGGTGCAGGTCCAGGCGGTGGACGCCGGCGACGAGACGGCCGTCCGGCGCGCGCTGGCCGAGCGGATGGCCCGGGCGGAAGCCAAGATCGCCGGCTACGAGCGCCTCCGCGCCCGGTTGCTGGACGGCCGCTTCGAAGACGACTACCTTGCCGAAGCGGAGCGGATCGGCCCGTACCTGACGCTGATGCGCGGCCTGTCGTTCGAGCGGGAGAACCTCCGGTGGTGCGAACAGTCCCTGAAGGTGCTCGACCGGCGCGCGGGCGGCGCGCCGGCCTGAAGCAGCCGAGGTCGACCGGTTGTACGGCTCTTGTACGACCGCGTCCGACCATGGTGCCCATGTCATTGCACCGTCTCACCAAGGCCGCGCTGGCCGCCGGCGTGCTCGCGGGCCTGGTGGCCGTGCCGGCGGCCGCCGCCGCGGCCGCGCCGTCCACCTTGCCGGCCGACCAGTACACCCTGACCGCCAGCTACAACCAGTTCGACGCGGTGAACGGCGCGCTGGTGTCGACGCTGGGCACCGCGGCCGTCCACACCGTGATGGAGACCGCGAACCACGACCGCACCGCGCTGCCGTCGTCGTTCTCCGTCGCCGGGCTCTCGACGGGGTTCCGGTTCGACAGCGGCGACAACTCCGACTGCGCCAGCTACCCGCAGGGCATCACCACCAGCCGGGACGCCGTGGGGACGGCGAACGGCGGCAACTACGACGGGCACCAGCTCATCGCGGTCAGCTGGTACACCAAGGACGGCTGCGACGGCGCCCAGCAGCGCAGCCGGATCACCCTGGTCGACTGGGACGCCGACTACCCGAACGCCTACCGCAAGATCCTGCTGGTCGAGCCGACCGGGACCGCGGACGCCCCGGACTTCAAGGACATCCCGATCCACGCCGGCGGCATGTCCTGGTCCGGCGACTACCTCTACGTCGCCGACACCGGGAAGGGCATGCGCGTGTTCGACATGCGCAAGATCCTGAAGACGAACGGCGGCGGCACCGCCGACCAGATCGGCCACCAGAGCGGCAGCACGTACTACGCCCACAACTACGCCTACGTCCTGCCGCAGGTCGGCACGATCACCTCGAAGACGACCTCGGGAACGAACCTGGCGTGGTCGTCGATCTCCCTCGACCGCGTCAGCAAGTCGATCGTGATGACCGAGTACACCTGCCCGTCCGGCTGCACGGACTACCCGAACCGGGCGCCGCGGGCGATCCGCTACCCGTTCGCGTCCACCGGCACCTTCGCCGCGACGACGACGGCGAGCCAGGCGTTGCAGCTGCCCTGGTACAAGCTGAACGGCGTGGCCTCGCACAACGGCCGCTGGTGGTTCAACTCCTCCGGTTCGAAGCAGCTCTACTACTGGAAGCCGGCGGCCGCCGCGCAGACGTTCGCCTGGGTGGGCAGCGGCGAGAGCCTCTCGTACTGGGAGGACGACACCAGCGCCGACCTGCTGTGGTCGCTGCAGGAAGGCGCGGGAAGCCGCAACGTCTTCGCGGTCACCCAGGCCACCTACGGCGGTGGCTGAGCCGGCAGGCGGAATCGTGCCATGGCCCGTCCGGGCAGCTCCCGGGCGGGCCCTTTCGCGTGCTTAACCGCACCCCGCGAGGGTGTGGCTGCGCGACCGCCCGGCTGCCCATACTGGCTTCATGGAGGCCAGACGACGACTCGGCGAGTTCCTGAAGAGCCGCCGTTCCCACCTGCGGCCCGAGGACGTCGGCCTGGTGACCTACGGCGACCGGCGCCGGGTGCCGGGGCTGCGCCGCGAGGAGCTCGCCCGGCTCGCCGGGGTGAGCGCGCCGTACTACTCGCGACTCGAACAGGGCCAGTCGGCCAACGCTTCGCCGGAAGTCCTGGACGCGCTCGCCGGGGCCCTCCGGCTCGACGACACCGAACGACGGCACCTCCACGAGCTGGCCACCGGGGCCCGGCGGCCGCCCACGCGCCGTCCGGCGCCGGAGCGCGTCACGCCCACCGTCCGGGAGCTCCTGGCCACCCTGGGTGACGTGCCGGTGATCGTGCTCGGCCGGAGCAGCGACGTCCTGGCGTGGAACGCCGCCGGGCACGCCCTGTTCGCCGGGCACCTCGAGCCGGACGCACCCGAGCGGCCCGGACAGCGCCCGAACATGGCGAGGCTGGTGTTCCTCGACCCGCACACCCGCGAGCTGTACGCCGACTGGCCCGCCAAGGCCCGCGCGGTGGTGGCGACGCTGCGGATGGCGTCCGGGCGGCACCTGGACGACCCCGGGCTGGCCGCCCTGGTCGGGGAACTTTCGGTGCGGAGCACCGAATTCGCGGGCTGGTGGGCCGACCAGCGCGTCAAGGCCGGCGGCGCCGCCGTCCACGAGATGCGCCACCCGCTGGTGGGGACGATGACGGTCACGCACCAGGCGCTGCGCACCGAACAGGACCAGCACGTCGTCGTCGCCACCACCGAACCCGGCTCCCCCTCGCACGCGGCGATGACCTTGCTGACCCACACCACCGCGACCGCGCGCCACACCCGGCCGGCCCACGGCTGAAAACCCGCTCCACGCCAGGCATTCCGAGGAATGCCCCGGCGAACGCGCCCGGAAAACCCCACGGAAAAGGAAAAGATGAACGAGATCAAGCTCGGGGACGTCACCGTCACCCGCGTCGAAGAGCAGCACGGCCCGATCATGCCGGCGCGGGACTTCTTCCCGGACCTGCCGGAGCGGGCCTGGCAGGAGCACCGCCACGAGCTGGAACCCGACCACCTGACCGCCGACGGCCTGGTCCTCTCGTCGATGCAGACCTGGTTGCTGCGCAGCGAAGGCCGCACGATCCTGATCGACACGGCCGTGGGCAACGACAAGCACCGCCCGGCCGTCCCCGCCTGGGACCACCTCCGGCTCGGCTACCTGGACCGGCTCCGCGAAGCCGGGGTCCGCCCGGAGGACGTCGACCTGGTCGTGCACACCCACCTGCACCTCGACCACATCGGGTGGAACACGCGGCTCGTCGACGGCACGTGGGTGCCGACCTTCCCCAACGCGACGCACCTGATGCCCCGCGCGGACTTCGAGCACTGGGATCCGGCCCGCAACCCGGCCGTCGCCGGCGGCGTCAACGCCCACGCCTTCGAAGACAGCATCCAGCCGGTCCACGAGGCGGGACAGGTCCGGCTGTGGGAGGACACGCACACGATCGACGCGAACCTCCGCCTCGAAGCCGCGCCCGGCCACACCCCCGGCTCCAGCGTCGTGAAGCTGGCCTCCGGCAGCGACCGCGCCCTGTTCGCCGGCGACGTCCTGCACACTCCCCTGCAGCTGGCGGAGCCCGGGCACAGCAGCTGCTTCTGCGAAGACCCGGCCCAGGCCGGCGCCACCCGGCGGCGGCTGCTGGGCTGGGCCGCCGACGAGAACGTCCTGCTCGTGCCCGCGCACTTCGGCGGGCACAGCGCGCTGGAGGTCGAGCGCCGCGGCGACGCGTTCGCCGTCAAGAGCTGGGGGCCGTTCGACCACGCCGGGTGAGATCCGGATCACGTCCGCGTGTTCGGCGCGCACCGGGGGCGGGCGCCTGTCATCCTGTGCCGTCAAGAGGCTGCCACCAAAGAGCAGCGGACGAGAGGACAACCCCGTGGGCATCATCGCGTGGATCGTGCTGGGTCTCATCGCCGGGGTGATCGCGAAGGCCCTCATGCCGGGCAAGGACCCGGGCGGCTGCATCATCACGATCCTGCTGGGCATCGCGGGCGCGTTCGTCGGCGGCTGGGTGGGCAAGACGCTGTTCCACACCCAGCTCGGCACGTTCTTCGACCTGCGCACGTGGGGCCTGGCGATCCTGGGCGCCCTGATCATCCTCGCCGGCTACCGGCTGATCTTCCACCGCCGCGACTGACGCACCGGTGGGGGCACCGCACCGGTGCCCCCACCGGCTCCCGCGGCGCGGGAAGCGACCGCGGCACCGTGGCCGACCGGCCCCGTCACGCTGCGCCACTCCGGCGTACGAGTGGTTGCGGCGCCATCGGCAGGCCCGCGGCGTACCGTTCGAAGCACGGACATGGCGCGCTCTCCTCCCCCTCGGAGCGCGCCGTGCCCGCCAGCGGAGATGTTCTGCCGCAGTGGTTCTTGAGCTGACGTGGACGAGAATCGGCTGTTCGCCGGAAAGTTCCACCGCCGCGCGTGTCTATGCTGGACAGCGGCAAGCCTTTCGGCCGGCGGGAAGACACGCGACATGAACGACCAGCGGCAGGTGCTCGTCCGGGCGGAGTCCCGGCACGTCATCGTTTCCGACGTCGACGGTGGCCGCGAGACGCTCGGCTACCCCGGTGTCACGCTCACCCGCGTCACCGCCGGCATCCCGGACGACCAGGTCTGGCTGCCGATGGGTGACCGGCCCACCGAAGGCGACGACGAAGCCCTCATCGAGGCGTTGCGGGCCGCGTTCCGCTGGCGGGTCGGGCTCCCGTAGCGATCCTGCCGCCCACCCCGGCCATCCCGCGCCCGGCACCGGCGACCACGTCCATGGCCACTACACCTGGCGGCCGTTCCAGTGGACGACATCCGGGAACTCGACGAACCTCCGCAGGTGCTGCTGCTCGGTGCGGCCGTGGATGGGAAGCCGGAAGATCGAGCCGTCCGGCCAGGTCAGCGTGCTCTTGCGGAAGCTGAGCTCCGGCGCCTGCGGCTTGCGTGCTTCCCAGACGATCCGCGGCGGCGGCGCGTCGGCCGGGTCGGCGGAGGTCGCCCCGGTGTCCACCACCGCCAGGCACGACGGCGAGCACGCCAGCCACGCGCCCTTCACGGACCGCAGCCGGTCGGCCAGGTCGAGCGCCATCGCGTTCGCCGGGCCCGAAACGCCGATCACCCGCCGGAACGGCAGTCCCGGCCGTTCGCCGTGCGCCAGGGCGAAGACGCCGAACACCACCGCGCCGATCCCACGCAGGATGTTCCAGAAGAACCGCCGGACGAGCCGCTTCCCCACGACCGTGCCGTCCTGGCGACGGCCGGGGACGTCGAACCCCACGTCGGTGTCGCCGAAGTGCAGCACGATGACCGGCTCCCGCCACCGGTCCCGCATCAGCGCTTCGACCCGCTCCCGGAACCCGGGCCGGACCTGGGCGTCCTGCGACCAGCGTTCGACGCGGTCGTGGAATTCGGCCGCGCGGACGTCTAGATGTCGAGGTCCTTGCGCGTCTCCTCCGGGCTGCGATCCCCGCCGATCGCGCTCTTGTCGAACCACGGTTCGTCCCCCTCCGGTGTGACCGCTTCCTTGCCTTCGGTGAAGGCGCCCTTCCCCGCCCCGGTGGCGGCCTTCACGCCCGCACCGGCGAGGAACGGTTTGACGCCGGCCGAGGTGCCGAACATCGTCGTGAGCGCCCGGTTGCTGGGCTGCCAGCCCTGGGCGACGGCGCCGAAGCCGAACTTCGTCTCGCCGGGCATGACGCCGATCCGCAGCTTCCGGGTGAACGTCTCCAGCTTCCCGGAGTACCTGACCAGGAACTCCATGAAGGTGTCGAGCAGCTTGCCGAACTTGCCGAGGTAGCGCGTCACCTTCTGCAGCACGCTGGCCGCCTTGGCGATGGACGCGGTCATCGCGGCCGCGACCGAGCCGCCGAAGCTGATCACCGACGCGGCCAGGGCCGGCAGCCACAGGGTGATCAGCCACGACACCAGCTCGGTGATGATCCCCTTGATCAGCTCTTCGATGACCACCATGACCATCGACCACATCTGCAGCACCTCGGCCACCGAGCCGGCGGCCGAACCGATGCCGCGGATCCCGGAGGAGAAGTCGCCGAGGGCTTCCTTCGCCGCGTTGCCGGCTTCGTCGACCCACTCGGCCAACGCGGTGTCGCCGGTGCGCTCGAAGTCGTCGGCGAGCGCGACGAAGCCCTGCGCGATCGTGACGAAGTTTTCCGAGGCGTGCCCGATGGCAGGGCCGTCGCCGGTGACCTGGTGCAGCGCGTCCTGCAGCGGCTGGACCAGTTCGAGCAGCATGTTCAGGCCGTGGCTGACCAGCCACCCGATCGGGTCCATGGCGAAGGTGACCATGTCACCGGCGGCGGCACCGACGAACGCCGCGCCGTCACCCACCAGTGCGGCACCCGCGGAAGCCAGCTCACCCGGGCCGTCCGCTTCAGCGGCCTGCTGCGCGTGCTCGCCGATCTTCTTGCCGGCCTTGTAGGCGGTGCCGGCCACCGGGACGTACCCGGCCGCGCGGTCCAGGTTGGCGCCGGTGCTCTCGTCGTAGGCCCCGACGTCCAGCGCGTCGGCGATGCTCTTCTTCGGCTCGGTCATTCGCCCTGCCCGATCGCGTCGATTTCCGCCTCGTACCGGCCGAAGGCGACCTTCCCGGCGTCTTCGGTGCCCTGGTACATCTCCGCGGCCTTGGTCAGCTTCGTGGTGAACCCGTCCACGCCGTCCTTGAGGTCGGTCAGCAGCGAGCGCAGCTCGGCGAGGCGGTCGGTGTAGCCCTGCTTGGCGAAGAGGCCGACGAGCCCCCACGCTTCGTTCGTCACGTCGGCGGCGTCGATCTTGGCGCCGAACTTGTCCGCTTCCTGCTCGTAGAACGGCAACTGCTTGGCGTAGGCGGAGATCGCGCCGATGTTCGTCCGTATTCCGTCTGGCATCGCGAGTTCCCTAAGATCGGCGGAGGATGGGGCCCTGACCGAAGTCGTCGTCCTCGGCGGCGGGCCGGCGGGCGGGCCGCGACGGCTGCCGCGGCTGCTGCTGCTCCGACGCGGGTTCGGCCGCGGCGGTTCCGAACGCCTCCGCCTGGGCTTCGCGAACCTGCGCCGAGACGTCCACGCCGAACGCGTCGCCGAAGGCGTCGTCCACGATGCCGGCCTGCTGCTGGGCGGCCGCGGCCGCCGCCCGGCGGATGGTGCCCATGATCGTCGCGGCCAGCTGCCCCGCTTCCACGCGGGTGGCCCCGGCGGTGAGCCGCAGGTCGGTGATCGTGCCCCCGGCGCCCGCGGTCACCGTCACGGTGCCGTCCGGCGAGGTGACGGTGGTCTCCAGCCGGGCGATCCGCTCCTGCATGTCGCCGACCCCGGCGAAGCGGGCCTCGGCCTGCCGCACTTTGCTCCGGAAGTTCTCGAACTGGGCGATCAGCTCGTCCATCTGGGCGGACATCGTGTCTCCCTTGCGCGGTTCGGGGCCTGTGTCCGCATCATGACAGATCAGTCCGGCCGCCGATCACGTTTCCCCGGATCGCGCGCTCAGCCGTCGGGGAAGATCGACGTCCGCCGGCCCGGTGGCGCCGACGGTCACCGTCCGACGCGTCGGCGGGCAGGCTGACGAAGACCCGGTCAGAGACACGGCGGCCGGTAGCCGTCGATGCGCAGGCCGCGGAAGTCCAGCTCGTTCGGGGTCTTGCCGACGAACACCAGCCCGCGTGCCTCGCGCAGTGCCGAAGCGAACGAGTACGACGGCGTGCCCAGCTCGGGCAGCGACGTCCACCGGCGCGGCGAGAAGCCGAAGAACCGCGTCACCAGCTTCCCGCCGGTCGACGGCACCAGCGTGAGCCACTTGTCGCCACCGCTCCAGTGGGACGCCGGGCGCAGCTGGACGTAGAGGTCGTCGGTCGCGCGGTAGGTCAGCAGGAATCCCGCGGACCGGGACAGGTCGGCCTGCGCCTCGAACTCGTTCCCCAGCCAGACGACGGCCACGTGCCACTCGGCCTTCAGGAACGTCACGCGGGCCGCGTACCGGTGCCCCTCGGGGACCAGCAGGCTCCCGGTGGCCGGGACGGTCGTCCCCTCACCACTGGCCAGCCACTGCTGCAGCCGGTCGATCGACGGTGTCGCGCACTCGCCGCCCGGCCGCGCGGAGGCGGCCGCCGGGGCGGTCAGCGGGAGCACCAGCAGAGCAGCCAAGACCGAAAGCGTTCTGGCGAAAGGGAACCGACCGCGCATGCCCCGGAAGCTAGCACCGCCGTCCGCCGAGCACCACCTACCCGGGTGGAGCGGCGGCCCGGCAAAGTCGATCGCTGGGACAGACCTCCACGGCCCCCGCCGCGGCCGACCCGCGCGAGGACACAAGCCGGCGAATCCCCGCGACTTGCCGCTCGCCGCTGAAGCCAACTCAACGACCGCAACGGCCAACTCACCGGGAACGCGGCCGAGTTGGCCAGTCCGGGCGGTGAGTTGGCCAGTCCGGGCGGTGAGTTGGCCGGACGCGATGGCGTGAATCGAGCACCCGACGCGACCAGCCGGGGCCCTACCCGGGTGGGGTGGCAGGCCGCACGGCTAGGCTCTTCGTCGGCGAAACGGACCATCTTCGCCGACGCCGAACGGCGGGCAAGTGCACCACGACGCGGGGAGAACACCCACATGCTGGACCGAGCGGTCATCGACGCCCTCTTCCCTGCCGACCTGCCCGAACCCGAGCACTGGGAGCAGCAGTACCCCGCCCGCGACCTGCCCGACGGCGCGCTGGTCACCCGCCTCGGCCCGTCGCCGACCGGGTTCGTGCACGTCGGTGGCATCTACGTCGGCACCATCGACCAGGACGTCGCCCGCCGCTCCGGCGGCCGGTACGTGGTCCGCATCGAGGACACCGACCAGTCCCGCGAGGTCGAAGGCGCCCTCGAGCAGTTCGAACGCGGTTTCCGCTACTTCCGCCTCGCCGCCGACGAAGACAGCGAGCGCGGCGGTGACTACGGCCCCTACCGGCAGTCGGCCCGCGAGCGCATCTACCTCACCTACGTCCGCGACCTGCTCCGCCAGGGCAAGGCCTACCTCGACTTCGCCACCAAGGAAGAGCTGGCCGCGATCACCCAGCGGCAGCAGGCCACCAAGCTGCCCACCGGCTACTACGGCAGCTGGGCGATCTGGCGCGACGCCGACCCGGCCGACGTCCAGGCCAAGCTGGACGCCGGCGCCCCGTACGTCGTGCGGTTCCGCGCCCCGGACGACACCGGCGCCCGCGCCCGCTTCACCGACGCCATCCGCGGGCCGCTGGAAGCCGAGGCCAACCGCAACGACGTCGTCATCCTCAAGAGCTCCGACCAGAGCCCGCGGCTGCCGACGTACCACTTCGCGCACGCCGTCGACGACCACCTCATGCGGGTCAACCTGGTGATCCGCGGCGACGAGTGGATCTCGTCGGTCCCGGTGCACCAGCAGCTGTTCGACGCGCTCGGCTTCGAGCCGATCACTTACGCGCACATCGCGCCGCTGATGAAGCAGGAGGGCGGCAGCAAGCGGAAGCTGTCCAAGCGCAAGGACCCGGAAGCGTCCGTCGACTTCTTCATCGAGGCCGGCTACCCCGCCGACGCCGTCCTGTACTACCTGCGCGGCCTCGCCAACGGCCGGCTCGCCGAGATGCCGCTCGAGCAGGCGCTGACCGAGCCGATCAACCTCGACGAGTGCGGCGTCGCCGGCCCGCTGGTGGACCTGGTCAAGCTCGACGACATCGCCGCCGACCACATCGCCACCCTTTCGGGGGCCGAGATCCTCGACGCCGTCCGCGCCTGGGCCGGCCAGTTCGACCCCGAGCTGAAACGGGTCCTCGACGACGAGCCCGAGCTCGCCCTGCGCGCGCTGGCCGTCGAGCGCGACGGCGCCGAGAACCCCCGCAAGGACCTGAAGAAGTGGAGCGAGTTCCGCGCCGTCTACGGCTTCTTCTTCCCGCAGCTCCACGCCGCCGTCACCGGTCCCGACGACGAGCGCATCGCCGCGCTCGGTGTCGACCCCGCCGTCGTCCAGGCCGTGGCCCGCGACTTCGCCGCCGACTACCGCCAGCTCGACGACGGCTCGGAGTGGTTCGACCAGATCCGCGCGGTCGCGGCCAAGCACGGCTTCGCCCGCAACGCCAAGGAGTTCAAGAAGAACCCCGAGGGCTACCCCGGCTCCATCCGCGAGGCCTCCCAGATCATCCGCATCGCCCTCACCGGGTCGACGCGCAGCCCCGACCTGCACGCGATCACGCAGGCACTGGGCCAGGAGGAAGTCCTCGGCCGGATCGCCGCGCTCACCGAGTAACGCCGCGGGCTCCGGCGGCGTCAGGTGCCGCCGTCGGCGCCCGTGGCGCCTTCGAACGGGTGGAAGGCGAAGCGCACGATGCTCGCCGGCCGGGTCCTGCCCCCGCCGTCCGCCGCCGCGGCGATCACCCCGGCCGCGTCCTCGCCGTCCAGGCGGGCCAGGAGGCGGGCCAGCGCCTCCGGCGCCCCCACCGGTTCCGCCGGGGTCTGGATCAGCGTGCGGTGGAGGATCCCCATGTCCCAGCCGTCGACGCTGCCGCTGCCCGCCGGAGCCCGGATCGTCGCGTCGAACAGCCAGCGCGGTGGCTTCCCGGTCAACGCCGGCGTCGCGTGGGCGGTCAGGCCGACGACCTGGTCGGCGCGGATCAGTCCGTCACTGAGCGTGGCGAGCCACACTTTGGTCAACCCCATGGATCAACGGATAACACCCGGCAGGCGCAGCCGCAATCACCCGGCCGGTTCGATCTTCGCCTCTTCCATCATCAGCAGCGCACCGTGGCTTTCGCCCTTCGGAGTGCGCAAGGCGCTGCAGCGCAGCCGCACGATCGCCGGCCGGCCGCGCCGGTTGACCGCGTCGATCGTCAGCTCGCCGAAGTAGCCGGGATCGGCCAGCGCTTCGCGCACCACGGGGCGCACCTCGGTGACCGGCAGGCCGATGTCGAGGTTCAGCAGGTGGGCGCCTTCAGCCTCCTCGCGCCGCAGTCCCCAGAGGTCCTCCGCGCCGCGGTTCCACGCCTTGATCCGCATCTCGGAGTCGATGACGACGAGCCCCGCCCGGATCGAGGTGAGCACCGATTCGAGGAACTCGTTCACCTCGTCGAGGTCGAGGCTGCGCTCGCGCAGCGCGTCGTTGATCGTCTGCAGCTCGTCGTTGGTGGACTGCAGCTCCTCGTTCATCGTCTCCAGTTCCTCGTTGGTGGACTGGAGTTCTTCGTTGGTGGTCTCCAGTTCCTCCACAGTGGACTGGAGTTCCTCGTTGGTGGTCTCGAGCTCCTCGTTGGTGGACTGGAGTTCCTCGTAGGCCGATTCGAGCTGCCGGTTCGTGTGCTCGAGTTCGGTGAGCAGCTGGCGCGCCCAGCTCACGTCGTGGAACACCACCGAGACGCCGAGCAGCGTCTTCTGCTTGTTCACCAACGGGTTGACGTGCACCTCGTACCACACGGTCTCCCCGGCCCGCCGCCACTCCACGTCCTTGATCCGCAGCGACCGGCGTTCGAGGCGGGCCTGCTCGACGTACGACCGGAGCGCGACCGGCCGGTAGGAGACGTCCAGGTCCCGCAACGGCCGCCCGACGTCGCGTTCGGACAGTCCGAAAGCGACGTGCGCCGGGGGGGTGATGAGG
>NZ_JBEZYB010000088.1:0-30363 GCF_040638285.1 Amycolatopsis sp. NPDC026612 | reverse complement strand
CCTGGGAGGTGTTCTGGCGCGAGCAGGGCAACCGCTACGACTGGGCGCGGTTCACCAGCGAGCAGGTGGTCACTTTCACGTGAAAGTGCCGGTCGTCAGCTCACCGCGAAGGTGAAGATGTGCGCCTGTCCCGCGCCGGTCGACGTGGGCAGGGTGATGGTGCGGACCTGCTTGGCCGGGTCCAGGGCGATCGGGGCCGTCGTGAACAGGTATGACGTGTACGGCCGCTGCAGCCGGAACATGTACCTCGGGAACGCCGAGTTCACGTAGGGCACCTTCGCGACCACCGTGTTCCCGAACTGCGGCGTCTCCTCACCACCCTTCAGCAGCCACTCCGACAGGCCCAGAGAAGCTTGCTGCGTAGAGCCGTCGGTGTAGGTGACCGTCACCGTGCCCTGGGCGTCGGCGCCGGTCGCCGCGCCGAGGAACGACAGCTTTGTCGCCCCCGCCGGCGCGTCCACCGCCAGCGTTTGCCCCGCCGCGATCACGTTGTCCGGCGACCCGGTCGGGCTCGACGGCCAGCGGAACTGCTGCCCGTTCGCGGTCACCGTCCCACCCGGCGTGATGCCGTTGGCGGCGAACCCCTGCGCCGAGTACGAGAACGCGAACCCGCCCGGGTAGAGGTCGGTTTCGCCGAAGTCGCCGTACTGGACGAGCTTGTCGTCCGTGACGCCGACGTTCGTGTTCGCCGCGTGCAGCGTCCCCGGCTTTCCGACGGTCACCGGCAGGTACGCGGGCACCGGCTGCCCGCTGAAGCTCACCGGCACGCTCGTGTACGTGTCCGGAGTCCCGGCCGCCGCGGTGATCCGCACCTGCTGGGACGCGGTCCTGTGCGCGCCCACGGTGAGCGTCCCGCTCGACGGCGTCACGGTGATCCCCGCCGTCGGCTTCGCCTGCCAGGACATCGTGCCCGCGCCGGTGATGCCTTCGACGGTCACCGTGGCGCTGGTGCTTCCGCCGGGGGCGACCACGACCCGGCCCGGACCGACCCGGCCGCGCACCGGCACTTCGCCGTCGCGGAACGACGGCGGCGCGTCGGCCCTGCCCGAACCCCACGACGTCGGCGACGCGCCGAGCGTGAAGTCGAGCCGGCCGCCGTTCACCGCGAAGGACTCCGGCAGCCACGGTTTCGTGCTCGGCCGGCCGTTCACCTTCAGGTTCTGCACGTACTTCACCGGACTCGACGCGCCGGGCGCGGTGATCGTGATCCGCTGCCCGGTGGCCCGGGTCAGCGTGATCTTGGGGAACA
Organism: Amycolatopsis sp. NPDC026612; assembly: GCF_040638285.1. NCBI lineage: Bacteria > Bacillati > Actinomycetota > Actinomycetes > Pseudonocardiales > Pseudonocardiaceae > Amycolatopsis > Amycolatopsis sp. NPDC026612. The sequence continues at coordinate 29,114 of NZ_JBEZYB010000088.1, read as the reverse complement.
TCGGGCTTGCCAGTACCAGTTCCGCACGCCCGGGCGCCTCCGGGTACATGCCGAGCGCGGCGAAGACGTACCACGCCGACGTCGCGCCGAGGTCGTCGTTGCCGGGCAGGCCGTCTTCGCCCGGCTTGAACAACAGCTCCGCCGAGCGCCGCACGATGTCCTGTGTCTTCGACGGCGCGCCCGCGTAGGCGTACTCCCACGGCACCTCGAACGACGGCTCGTTCGACATGAACGCGTACGGCGAGCTCGCGTCGCTGTTCAGCTTCGTGAAGAAGAAGTCGAGTCGCTTCTTCACGGCGTCGTCGCCGCCCATCGCGTCGAAGAGACCGCGGACGTTGTACGGCACCATCCAGGTGTACTGCGCCGCGTTCCCTTCCTGGTAGCGCATTTCCTGGTACTGGGCCGGATCGAACGGCGAAAGGAACTGGCCGTCGCGCATCCGGGTCTGCAGGTAGCCCGTGGCGGGGTTGTACACGTTTTCCCAGTACTGGGCGCGGCTCATGAACTGGTGGTACGTCCCGGGATCGCCGAGCCGCTGAGCCAGCTGCGCGATGCCGAAGTCCGCGGTCGTCTCTTCGAGCATGTCGGAGACGTTGTTGGGGTGGTAGCCCAGCGTCAGGTAGTCCGAGAGACCCGGGCGTTCGAGGGCGCGTTCGCCCGCCTGCTGGACGCGGGTGGCGCCGCCCACCATGGACTTCAGGGCGCTGCGGGCGTCGAAGCCGGTGGCACCGAAGGCGTACGTGCTGGCGATGATCGAGTGGTACGGGTCGCCGCCCATCACGCCCATGAAGTCGTTGTTCTGCGACCAGCGGTCCCAGATGCCGCCCGCCTGGTCCGCCTGGTTGAGCATCGACTGCGCCATGTCGGCGGCTTCGTGCGGGGCGAGCAGCGACAGCAGCTGGACCTCGTCGCGGTAGGTGTCCCAGCCGGAGAAGTTCGCGTACTGGGCGTGGCCCGGCTTGGCGTGGTGGATCGCTTTGTCGAACCCGGGATAGCGACCGTCCACATCGGAAAACACGTTCGGCTGCAGGAGCGTGTGGTACAGCGCGGTGTAGAACGTCCTGGTCGCCGCGTCCGTGCCGCCTTCGACGGCGATCTGGCGCAGCCGGTCGTTCCACGCTCTGCGCGCGTTGCCCTTCACGGCGTCGAAGGAGTCGTGCCGCTGTTCCAGTGCGGCGTTGAGCCGCGCCCCGGCCGCGTCCACATAGGACAAGCCGACCCGGACCTGGACCGGTTTCGCCGGGTCGAAGGTCAGGTAGGCGCCGGAGCCGCCCTCGGCGGTGACGACCTGCTTGTCCCACGTCGCCTTGCTCAGGTTGCCGCCGCGGGCGCTGGTGCCGCTAGGCGTCACGGTGGCGTCCTGCCAGGTTCCGGACGTCGTGAACGGCTGGTCGAACGAGGCGGTGAAGTAGACCTTGTAGGTGTTCGGGCCGCGGCAGAAGTGGCCGCTGGAGACCCAGCCTTCGACGGTGCGCCGGGCCGGGTCGACGGTCACGGCGGCGTCGTCGCTGCCCATCGCGGACTGCGCGACGTCGATCAGCAGCGTGGCGGGGGTGTTCTTCGGGAAGGTGAAGCGGCCCAGGCCGGAGCGCTGGGTCGCGGTCAGCTCGGTGGTGACGCCCGAATCGGTCGTCACCTTGTAGTAGCCGGGTGACGCCGATTCGTTCGCGTGGCTGAAGGTGGGGAAGTACTTCGCCGCGTCGACGGCGGGGGACGTCGTCAGGTTTCCGGCGATCGGCAGGAACGGGACGTCGCCCGCGGCGCCGCCGCAGCCGGCGCCGTTGAAGTGGGTGAGGCTGAAGCCGCGGAGGCGGTTCTCTTCCCAGGCGTAGCCGCCGTCGCGGTCCCGGGCGTAGTACCGGCCCTGGCCGGCGGGCGGCTTGGGCTGCAGGGGTGTGTCGGGGCTCCACTGCACCATGCCGAAGGGGACGTCGGCGCCGGGGAACGTGTCGCCGGCGTAGGTGTTGGTCTCGGGCGTGTCGCCGGCCTTCGCGCCCACGAACGGGTTGACGTAGGCGGCGAAGTCTCGGTTCAGGGGTTCGGCGGCCGCGGGTGCGACCGCCGTGACGAGGGGGACGATCAAAGCCGCGGTGACGACTCTGCGCATGCTCTTCCTCCCGGAGTGAGCGGGCCGCCCGGGTTGACAACGTTGTCAGAAGACCGGGTGCACCGGCGAGCACTGGGAGTGAACCACCGGTGGTTCAGACCGGTCAAGAAGTGCCCGCCAAGCGGCCTACCCGGTTACCGCCTGAGGATCGCCAGCGCTTCGTCGTGCAGCCGGCCGTTCGTCGACAGGGCGCTGCCGTTGTCGTACTTCGCGACGCCGTCCAGATCGCTGAACCGGCCACCGGCCTCGGTGACGATCACCTGCGCCGCCGCGACGTCCCAGGGGTTGACGATGCACTCCGCCGCCACGTCCAGCGCCCCTTCGGCCACCAGCACGTGGTGCCAGAAGTCGCCGAACGCGCGGCTCTCCCAGCACGCGTCCACCAGGTCGAGGTACTTCTCGCGCGAGTGGTACTCGCGCCACGAGTTGATGTCCGTTGTGGACAGATAAGCGTCCGAAAGGGACGAAACCTTCGAAACCGCCAGCCGGCGGGTGCCGGCCGAGTCGCTCGAGAACGCCCCGGCGCCCGAAGCCGCCCACCAGCGGCGGCCCAGCAGGGGCGCGCTGATCATGCCGACCACCGGGTCACCGTCCTCCACCAGGGCGATGAGGGTCGCCCAGACGGGTACACCTCGTAGGAAGTTCTTGGTCCCGTCGATCGGGTCGAGCACCCACGCGCGGCCCGTCGCGGCCGAGCCGCCGCGCTCCTCGCCGAGCACCGCGTCGTCCGGCCGCGCTTCGGCCAGCAGGGACCGGATCGCGTCCTCGACCGCGGTATCGGCGTCGGTCACCGGAGTGCGGTCGGGTTTGCGCTCCACCGCCAGGTCCAGAGCGCGGAACCGCGCCGTCGTGATGGTGTCGGCGGCGTCGGCCAGCCGGGTGGCGAGAGCCAGATCATCTTCGTAGCCAGGCACGATCACGATGTTTTCACGTCCGCTCGCCGTAGAGTTGGCCAGGTGAGCATGGTCCTACTCGCCGAAGACGATCCGGCTATCGCCGAACCGCTCTCCCGCGCCCTCGAACGTGAGGGATACGAGATCCACGTCGTCACCGACGGCCCTTCGGTGCTCGACGCCACCGCCGCCCAGCGCGTCGACCTGCTCGTCCTGGACCTCGGTCTGCCCGGGATGGACGGTCTGGAGGTCTGCCGCCGCCTGCGCGCCGCCGGCACCGAGCTGCCCGTCCTGATGCTCACCGCCCGCACCGACGAGGTCGACTTCGTCGTCGGCCTGGACGCGGGCGCCGACGACTACGTCGCCAAGCCGTTCCGGCTCGCCGAGCTGCTGGCCCGGATCCGCGCGCTGCTGCGCCGCCGGGTGCCCGAGGTGCTGGAGGCCGGCGGGGTGCGGATGGACCTCGCCGCCCGGCTGGTCACCGTGGACAACCACGAGGTGCAGCTGGCGAACAAGGAGTTCGAGCTGCTGCGGGTGCTGATGAGCCGCGCCGGGCAGGTCGTCAGCCGCGACGAGATCCTCGCCGAGGTCTGGAACGACCTCGAGTCGAAGACGTCCAAGACGCTCGACATGCACATGTCGTGGCTGCGCCGGAAGCTCGCCATCGCCGCCGACGAGGCCGCCGGCCGGACCAGCAAGACCCACGACGGCGAGCGGCGGATCGCGACCGTCCGCGGCGTCGGCTTCCGCTTCAACGCCGAATAAGCCGTGCGCCGCCGCATCCTGCTGGCCATCCTGCTGGCCGTCGCCGTCACCGCGGCGGTACTGGGCATCCCGCTGGGGATCGTGGCGAGCTGGCAGATCGAGTCCAGCTACCGCGAGACGCTCGCCGAGAACGCCCGCGCGGCGGCGGCGATCCTCGACACCGAGATCGCCAACGGGCAGGAGATCGACCTCGACCAGGTGCGCGCGGCGGTCCCGGCCAACGGGCTGCTCACCGTGCGGGCCAGCGGCCAGACCGAGAAGCGCTACGGCAGCAGTCCCGGCCCCGAGACCGTCACCGAGACGGCCGACCTGGCCCGGGACGGCAAGGTGGAGATCGCCGTTCCGGCCGGCCCGATGCACGAACGGCAGACGACGGTGACGCTGGTCGTGGTGCTGCTGGTGCTGCTGTCGGTGGGCACCGGCGCGGTCGTGGCGATCGCGACGGCCCGCCGGCTGGCGAAGCCGTTGCGGCACGTCGCCGAACGCGCGGCCCGGCTCGGCGGCGGCGATTTCCGGCCCGACCCGAGCCGCTACGGCGTCGGCGAGCTCGACATGGTCGCCGAAGCGCTGGACGCGTCCGGCACCGCACTGGCCCAGCTCGTGCAGCGGGAACGCCAGCTCGTCGGGGACGTCTCGCACCAGCTGCGCAGCCGGCTGACGGCGTTGCAGCTGCGGCTGGAACCGCTCACGGTGCACCCGGACGACGAGGTGGCCGACGAGTCGAAGGCCGCCCAGGAGCAGGCCGACCGGCTCGCGGAGGCGCTCAACGAGCTGCTGGCGGCGGCCCGCGCGGCCCGCGAGGTCGGCGCGGAACCGGTGGACCTGCCGACGCAGCTGCCCCGGATGGCGCAGGAGTGGCGCGAGCTGCTCCGGTCGGAGGGCCGCAACCTGCGCACGCGCGTGGCCGACGGGCTGATGGCGCGCGCCACGCCGGGACGCCTCCGCGAGGTGGTCGGGGTGCTGCTGGACAACGCACTGCGCCACGGGTCGGGCACGGTGACGCTCATCGCCCGCCGCGGCGACGCCGAGGGCACGGTGGTGATCGAGGTCAGTGACACCGGCCCCGGCGTGCCGGACGAGCTCGCGCCCCACATCTTCGAACGCGGCTTCTCCGGCGGCGGCTCGACCGGCGTCGGGCTGGCACTGGCCCGGGCACTGGTCGAGGCGGACGGCGGTCGCCTGGAGCTGTCGAACCGCCGTCCGGCGGTGTTCAGCCTGTTCCTCAAGGTCCCGCGGCCGAGTGACGTCCCCGGGGTGCGCTGGCCGGCCGAGCCCGTCCCGCGCTAGACGCGACGGGACGGGCTCACCTCGCCGCCGTCACTCCTGGAGACGGTGGGCGAACACAGCCGCGTTCTCCCGTGCCCAGGACGCGAAAGTCAGCGGCGGCCTGCCGAGCAGCCGCTCGACGGTGTCGAAGACGGTGTGTTCGTGCGCGGCGGACTCCCGCTTGAGCGCGAAGAAGCCGTCGATGGCTTGCGCGGGCCAGCCGTACATCCGGGCCATGCGGTCACGGGCCGCGCTTTCCGGTTCCTCGACGTACTCCACCGACCGGCCGAGGGCTTCCGACAGAGCGGCGACCTGCTGCTCGGTGCTGAGGGCTTCGCCGCCGGTGAGCTCGTAGGTCGCGCCTTCGTGGCCGGACGTCGTGAGGGCGAGCGTCGCGACCGCGGCGATGTCCCTGACGTCGACCAGCGCGGACGCCGGGTCGCCTTCGGGCACGTACACGGCGTTCTCTTCGCGGATCGAGCCGAGCCACGCGAACCGGTTGTCCATGAAGGCACCGGGCCGCAGGATCGTCCACGCCGGCCCCGCTTCGCGGATCGCCTGCTCGGCTTCGGCGTGTGCGCGGGTGATGGCGTCCTTCTGTCCGAAGTGGACGCCGGTGGTGGAGAGCTTGACCAGGTGGGTGACGCCGGCCTGGGCGGCGGCCTGGGCGACCGCCGCTTCCCGGTCGGCGCTGTGGCCCTGGGTCAGCACGAACACGCGGTCCGCGCCCGCCAGCAGGGCGGGCAGGTCCGAGGTGTCGAGGTCGCCCCGGACGGTTTCGGCGCGCGGATCGATGCGGGCCTTGGCCGGGTCGCGGGTCAGGGCGCGGACGGTGGCGCCGGCGTCGAGGAGGGCGGGGACGAGGGCGCGGCCGATCTTGCCGGTGGCGCCGAGGACGAAGATCATGATGGGTTCTCCTAGCGGTCGAGCGGAACGTGGGGAAGGGCGAGCGCCGTGACGAGCCCGAGGGCGAGCACCGGCAGCAGGGCGAGGAAGACGCCGTGGGTGCCGGCGGTGTAGGCGAAGCCGAGCGCGACCGGGCCGAGGGCCGAGCCGAGCGCACGGGCGAGGCTGACGCCGGCGGCGACCGCGCCGCGGTCCGCCGGTGGCGCGGTGTTCTGCGTGGCCATGGTGAGGACTTGCATGTTCAGCCCGGCCGCGAGACCGAAGACGACCAGGCAGCCGAGGACGGGGAACAGGCCGTCCAGGGTGAGCAGGCCGAGCACGGCGAGCAGGCCGAGCGCCATGCTCAGCCGCGGCGCCCACCGGTAGGCGCCGGTGCGGGCGATGACCTTGCTCGCGACGACGGAGGAGAGCGAAACGGCCAGCGTCATCGGAAGCAGCCGCAGCCCGCCTTCCGCCGGGCCGGCGTCGGCCTGCAGGAGAGCCGCGATGTAGTTGACCGAGCCGAGGAACGCGAACCCGGCCAGCACGCTGAGCAGGACGGCCACGGTGAACGTCCGGTCGCGGAACAACCGCAGGGGCAGCACCGGCGCTTCGGCTCGCCGTTCGACGTACAGGAACGCCGCCGCCGCTGCCGTGCCGAGGGCGATCGACCACGGCGTGAGCAGGGTGAACCCGGTGATCGTCGTGCCCAGCAGGAGCACGCCGGCGAAGTCGAACGGCGCTTCGCGGCGTCGTCTCGGCAGGTCGAGGGAGCGGAGCAGCACCAGGGCGACCAGCCCGAGCGGCAGGTTGACCAGGAAGATCGACCGCCAGCCGGCGAGCCCGGTGAGCAGGCCGCCGACGACCGGACCGGCGAGCGAAGCGACGGCGAAGCAGAGCGAGAACCACCCGAAGTACTTCGCGCCTTCGCGGGGCGTGAACATTTCGCCGAGCGAAGCGCCGACGGAGACGAACAGGCCACCGGAGCCGGCGCCCTGCAGCACCCGCCCCGCGATCAGCGTCCCGGCCGACGGCGCGAGTCCGCAGGCGAGGGAGCCGAGCAGGAAAAGGGCGAGCGCGCCCAGGAGCACGCGGTTGCGGCCGAAGACGTCACCGAGCTTGCCGTAGAGGGGCGCGGTGGCGCTCCCGGCGAGCAGGTAGGCGGTGGTGACCCAGGCGTAGGCCCCGGTTCCGCCGAACTCGGCGGCGATCCGGGGGAGTGCGGTGGCGACGACCTGGGCGTCGAGCATCGCGAGGAAGACGGACAGGAACAGGCCGGTGAGGGCGCGTTTTTGGGCGCGCGAAGGCGCAATCGTGGTCAAGGAAGATCCTCGTGAAGAAGGGACGAGAGGGGCGGTGGACGTGCTTCAGCACGCCCCGTCGAGTCGGGAAAAGGCTCCATCGTCATCCGCGGACGGATGCGACCTCTTCGCGCTCGGAAACCACCTCGAATCGTCCCGCTCGCCCGGCCGAACCCGGACGGCGTCCTCACGAAGGAACACTGACGAGGATGACGATAGACAACTACATGTCAAAAGACAAGTAGTTTCCGGATCGGGGTCAGTGCAGGCGGGTGACCTGGTCGTTGTCCCGCCGCCGCTCGCCCAGCTCGTCCGGGAACACCCACTTCTTGAAGCCCCAGAAGCGGAAGAACATGGCCAGCAGCATGCCGATGATGGAGCCGCTCGCGAAGTCCGCGATCTCCTGCACCAGGAACGTCACGTGCGGGACCTCGAGGTCGAGCACGTACCGCGAGACGATCAGGGGGACCAGGTTGACGCCCACCGCGATGCCGCTGATGACGAAGAACAGTGCCGCTTCGTGGTGCCGTTCGCGCCCGCCGCGGGTCCGGAAGGACCACTCGCGGTTGAGGATGTAGGACACGATGGTCGCGACGATGATCGCGATCGCCTTCGCCGTGGTCGGCTTCGGCTCCAGCACCGTCAGCTTGAGCGCGTACCAGACCCCGTTGTCGACCAGGAACGTCGTGCCGCCCACGATCGCGAACTTCAGCAGCTCCCGGTGCTTGATCAGCACCGAACGCAGTGGTTCCGGCGTGCGCTTGAGCACGGTTTCCACAACGGTCACACCCAGCAGTCTAGGAGGACCGGCCACCACCCGTGGGTCAGGCGGCCTTGCTGTCGTGAATGTCCGGATCTTCGGTGGCCTCGGCCGGCACCGCGGTGGAGCGGCCGTCTTCGTCCGGGAAGACCCACTTCTTGAAGGCCCACCACCGGAACAACGTGCCCAGCAGCGTGCCGATGACGATGCCGCTGACGAAGTCGGCCACCTCGACGCCGAACGGCGACAGCCGCGGCGCCTGCAGGTCCAGCACGTACCGCGAGAACCACTGCGGCAGCGCGTTCAGGCCCAGCGCGATGCCGCTGAAGAAGAAGAACAGCGCGGCCTCGTGCGCCCGCTCCCGGCCGCCGCGGGCGCGGAACGACCACTCGCGGTTGGCGACGTAGGAAAAGATCGTCGCGACCAGGACGCCGACGATCAGCGCCGTCACCGGGTGGGTCCGCAGCACGGTGAACTTCAGGCCGTAGTTGACGGACATCGTGATCACGAAGCTGATCCCGCCGACGACGGCGAAGCGGAGGAGCTCGCGATGCTTTTTCAGCAGCTCGCGCACCGGCCGGACGCTACCCGGTCAGCCAGCCGAAAGCCTGTTCGGGGGTGCCGGTCGGCGGCTTGGCTCCGGGCTTCCCGCCGGACCGCGGCGGTGCGCTCGTCGTGGTCGGGGACACCGTCGAGGTGGGCGCCGGTTCGTCGGTGTCCGTCGTCGCCGGCGGTTTCGACGTCGGCTTCGACGGGGTCGGCTTCGGCGGTTTCGACGGCGTCGTGACCGAGGGCACCGGGACCGACGGGGTCGTCGTGGGCAGCGGGTCGTTGCCACACCAGTGGCGCCAGCAGCCGAAGTCCACCGTCACCGGCGGCGCCGACGCCCGGCCGAGCTGCGCGGTGATCGTCACCTGCCCGTTGCCGGGACGGCCCTTCAGCCGCACCCACAGGTTGACGTGCTGGCCGGGGGCCACCGCGCTCTTCGTCGTGCAGCTCGCGCCCTCGGCCGTCGGCGTGCAGGGGAAGCCGCGCAGGCTCCACCACTGCCGGAGCGGGCGGTCGAAGGTGACCGTGACCGGCCTCGTCGTCTCGCCGGTGTTGCGGACCCGCACGTAGACCAGCGGGTCGTGGGTCCACGGGAACGCCGAGAGCCCGTCGCCCTGCGCTTCCAGGACCACGGCGTCCGGCGGGACCTTCACGGTGACCTTGACGCTCACGGTGACGGAGATCTGCACGCCGGCCGTGACCGACCCGGTCACCGTGCCGCCCTCGGCGTCTTCGTCGGCCCGCAGCCGGAAGTTCAGCGTCGCGCTCTGGCCGGGTTGCAGGCCGGCGCCGGTTTTGCAGGTGACCGTGCCGTCGCCGCCGGGGCAGTTGACCGAGATCGGGCCGTCGGCCTGCGCGCGGGCCATCGCCGCCCCGCCACCGCCGGTGTCGACCGCGTGCACCCCGCGGGGCAGCTTCAGCGCGACGGCCACCGGATCGGACGGGCTGCCCCCGTTGTTGCGCACGGTGATCGGCAGGTTCGCCGCGGTGCCCGGGCTCAGCTCGACGCCGTCCGGCGGGGCCGTCGCGGACATCGACGGCGGTGCCGGGGCGGGCGGGGCCGGCACGACCGGCGGTGCGGGGGCCGGCGGTTCGACCGGCGGCGGGGCGGGCTCGACCGGCGGAGCCGCGGGCGGCGCGGGGGGCTGGGGGACCGGCTGCTGCGCCGGCTCCTGCACCGGTGCGGGTGGCGGGGGCTTCGGGGCGGGCGGTTCGACCGGCTGGGCCGACGGCGGCGGCACCTGGGCGGCGACCGGGATCTCCTGCGTCCCGCCGCCCGCGGTGAGGGCGATGACGACGGCCGCGACGATCGCCGTGCCGGAGGCGGCGACCCCGGCGAACTGGCGGGGCCCCGCGGCGGCGGCACCCCCGGCGGCACCGGCCTTGCCGCCGGCCACTGCGGCACCGGCGGCGGCCGCGCCCGCGGTGGCCGCCGTGGCCGCGCTCGCCTTCGCGGCACCGATGGTGGCGAGGTAGCCCAGCGCGGCGCCGCCCAGGACGATCGGGGCGATGATCGCCCGCAACCCGCCGTTGACGTCGGCGAGTTCCGCGGCCAGCGCCCGGCACGAGTCGCACTCGTCGAGGTGGTTCTCGACCTGGGACCGTTCCCGCTTGGACAGTCCGTCGCGCGTCCACGCGCCGAGCCGCTCGGTGCAGGCCCGGCAGCGTTCGCCGGCGTTTTCCTGCAGGTGCACCTGCAGGTACGCCTGGCGGAGCCCTTCACGGGCACGGTAGGCGAGTGCGGAGACGCCGTTCGCGGTCAGGCCCAGCAGCGGCGCGACCTCGGCCGGGCTCTGCTGCTCGATCTCGGTGTGCCAGAGCACCGCCTGCCAGCGTTCCGGCAACCGCGAGAACGCCCTGGCGGCCATCGTCCGTTCGAGCCCGGCGACCGCGGTGTCGGAGAAGGGCACGGTGAGCGCTTCGGCCGCGGCGCCGCCGACGTCGGTCATGTCCTCGTTGAGGTCGACCCGGCGTTCCTTGCGGGTGCGGTCGTACGCGGTGTGACGCAGCGCGGTCAGCAAGTACGCCCGGAAGGCTGTGTCGGGACCCTTGCCGCCACGGAGCGTGTCGAGCACTTTGGCGAACGCCTCGGACACGAGGTCGTCGGCTTCGGAGCTCGAGCGGGCCAGCTGACGGGCCAGATTGCGGGCCGCACCGGTGTGCCGTTCGTAGAGCGTCCCGTACGACGCGATCTTCCCGGAACGGACGTCCGCAATCAGCTCGGCGTCACTCTTTCCGCTGAGATCGGCGGGAACGATGGACACGGCACTCCTCGGTCGGCTAAGGCCAGGACCTGCCATTACCGGCGGATCCGGGGCGCGGGACAAGTGTGACTGACCCACCTCCGGCCGTCACGTCGTGGTCGGCGTCATGACTCCGACGGCGGAGCAAAATCACCCATCCCCGGGGGGAGGCCAGGAAGCTCCACGACAAAAACTGGTCAGTACGCGTCACGGCGTCCACCGGGACACGTCCTCACCGTGAAGTACTCCGCAAGATCGAAACGAACCGGACGAAAGGGGCGGGAGGCCAGTGGATCTTCCGGCTTCGCGACCCGGCTCCGGTGACACCCCACCCGCCAAGGTCGAGCGCGACGCTGCCCTGCGGGCGTTGCGCGCCCGCTGGCGGACGGCCAGCCTCGCCGCAGGCTGGCGCTTCCCCAGTGACTGGGCGCTGCCCGAAGTCGACGCCGTCTGCGCGGCCGTGATGGCCAAGGGACGCGTCGAAGCCGCCGAAACGGCGCTGGCCGGCCTGGCCAGGGCCCGCGCGGCGGCCGGTGCGGGGCTCGCGGAGACCCTCGCCGACCTCGCCGCCCTGCACGCGGTGCTCGGCCACGACGGCGACGAGTTCGTCGCGCCGGACCTCGACGCCACGCCGGCGCGGCTGCTCCGCACCACCGCGCTGGCCTGGGCGGACGTCGCCACCGACCAGCTCGTGCACACCGAGGTCACCGACCCGCTGACCGGCCTGCCCACGGCCGCCTACCTCCGTACCCGGCTCGCGGAGGTCTACCGCGCCGCCGCCGCGCGGGAGCGGCCGGCGGCGGAGGACCACGTGCTGCTGGTCGTCTCGCTCGACCTCAGCGCCATCGCCGGGTTCGCGCGGCTGACCGGGATGATCCTGGTCGCGGACGCGCTGCGGGCGGTGTTCGACAGCGGGCAGAGCATCGCTTCGCTGGGACCGTCCATCGTCGCGGCTCTGGTCCCGAAGGACGACCGGGTCGCTTCGCGCGGCGTCGCGCTGCGAAGGGCGTTGCACGAACGGCTGTCGGTCGACGCCCAGCTGGCGGACATCGGCCGGCCGCACGTGTCGGCGGTACGGCTGCCCGCCACCCACGAGCTCGTGTGCGACCTGCTGGCCCACCTGGCGCGCGCGTAGAACACCCGGAAAGTCCGGTTTCGTCCGGACCCTTCCGACCGGGACCGGGCCGGTCATGATTTCCTGGTGCGGTGACCCGGACCGTATCCACCGACGTCGACGGCGAAATCGCGGGCAGATCCCAGCACCGTCTGGCCCTGCGCAAGTCACTCGCCCGCCTGTCCGTCCGCCCGCGGTCGATCCTGATCCTGTCGGTGATCCCGCTGGTCGCGATCGGATACGGCATCTGGGGCTGGCAGCACGACTGGGTGCTCGGCGTCGACAGCGCGGTCTACCGGGCCGGCGCGCTGACGCTGCTGCACGGCGACTCGCTCTACGCCGCCAACACCCTGCCCGACGAACCGTGGTGGGCGCTGCTGCCGTTCACCTACCCGCCCACGGCGGCGCTGATCTTCGTCCCGCTCGCGGCGTTCCCGACGCAGGTTTCCTGGGGGCTGATCACGGCCGTCTCGCTGGGGGCGATGGCGCTGTCGATCCGGATCGCGATCGGCGCGCTGCCGCGCCCGGCCTCGGACGGGCCGCGCTGGTGGGCCTCGCCCGCTCGCTCGACCATCGTGTTCTTCCTGGTCTGCCTGGCCCTCGAGCCGGTGTGGCGGACGATCTTCCTCGGCCAGATCAACCTGATCCTGATGGCCATGATCCTGCTGGACATGCTGGTCATCGGCGCCCGGGGCAGTGCTGATGGGCCCTCGGCGGGAAAGCGTGCCTCGGGCCTGCGCTGGGGCGGGGTGCTGGTCGGTGTCGCGGCGGCGATCAAGCTGACCCCCCTGGTGTTCCTCGGGCACCTGTTCATCACCGGCCGCCGCAAGGACGCGCTGCGCGGCCTCGCGACGTTCGTGCTGCTCCAGGGCCTGATGTTCCTGATCAACGCGCACGACGCCGCCAAGTACTGGACGGTCACGCTGCCGGACACCGGCCGGATCGGGCCGGTGCACTGGGCGGGCAACCAGTCGCTGAACGCGCTGATGAACCGGGCCACCGACCTCGCGCCGTGGGCGTCGAAGGCGGCGATGGGCATCGGTTTCCTGCTCGCGATCCCGGCGCTGTGGCTCCTGATGCGTTTCCACCGCAAGGGCCAGGCGCTGGCCGCGCTGCTCGTCACCGCGTTCTGGACGCTGCTGATGTCGCCGATCTCGTGGACCCACCACTGGGTGTGGGTGATCCCGCTGATCGTGCTGCTGGTCTCGCGGCTGCCGAAGACCACCCCGAAGACGGCGTGGAAGCGCTGGGTCGGGACCGGCCTGGTGGCGTTCGTGTTCGTCAGCTGCGTGCTGCTGATCCTGCCGAACGGCCGCAACGTCGAGCTGCACTGGAAGGTGTGGCAGAACATCGTGGGGGACGCCTACATCCTGATGCCGGTCGTGCTCGCCGCCGCGCTGATCCTGCGCTGGGGCCTGCAGCGGCGGGCCAGGCAGCGGGCCAGGCAGAAGGACGCTCCGGACGAGCATGCCGACGTCACGACCGGCGTCTGAGGCGCGCACCGGCCGTCTTCTCGCCGGGGGGATCGCGCTGGCTTTCCTGGGACTGGGCGTCATCGCCTGGCTGGCCGGGTGGCACCTGGGCGCGGACAGCGCCGTGTACCGCGCGGGGGCGCTGACCCTGCTGCACGGCGACCCGCTCTACACCCGGGACGTGCTCACCGCGCTGCCGGACTGGGTCCGGCTGCCGTTCACCTACACCCCGGCCGCCGCGCCGCTGTTCCTGCCGCTCGCGCTGGTGCCGTCCGGCCTGGTCTGGGGCGTGATCGCGGTTTTGTCGGTGGTCGCGCTTATGGTCGTCATCACGGTGGTTTCGTCGTCGCCGGGGGGCTCGTCGCTTCTGGGAAGAAGCCGGTGGGCACTGCCGGCGGGAACGGCCATCGCGCTGGCGCTGGAACCGGTGTGGAAGACACTGTTCCTGGGCCAGATCAACTTGATACTGATGGCGTTCGTGGTGCTGGACGTCCTGGTGCTCTCCGCACGCGGGTCGCGGTTCGGGGGCGTGCTGATCGGCGTGGCGGCGGCGATCAAGCTGACCCCGCTGATCTTCGTGCCGCACCTGTTCTTCACGGGCCGGTGGAAGGACGGGCTGCGGGCCCTGGCCACGTTCGTGGCGCTCGAAGCGGTGATGTTCGCGGTCATCCCGGTCGACGCGGCGCGGTTCTGGCGGGATTCGGCGACCGACCCGAGCCGGGTCGGGTCGGTGCACTGGATCTTCAACCAGTCGCTCAACGGGCTGGTGAACCGGGCCACCCACCTCGCGCCCTGGTCGCTGGCGGTGGCGGTCGGGGTGGCGGCGGTGCTCGCCGGGCCCGCGGTGTGGCTGGTGGTGCGGCTGCACCGGCGCGGCGAAGAGGGGGCGGCCTTGCTCGTCACGGCGTTCTACGGGCTGCTGCTGTCCCCGGTGTCGTGGTCGCACCACTGGGTCTGGTGCGTGCCGCTGGTCACGCTCCTGCTGGTGAAGGCCCGCTGGTGGGCCGCGGCGGCGGTCGCGGTCCTGTTCGGTTCGCAGGTCGTGATGCTGGTGCCCAACGGCGGGGACGCGGAGTTCGGCTGGGGCCTGGGCTGGTCGGTCCTGGGCAACGTCTACGTGCTCGCGGCGGCCGCCGGGATCCTCGGGCTGGCGGCGCGTGAGCTACGGCTGGTCCGGCGGTCACCGCAGGTGGTCACCGTCTAGTCTGGTCGGCGCTATGGACAAACACACCGGTCTGCCCGTCGTCGGCATGGTGGGCGGCGGCCAGCTCGCCCGGATGACCCACCAGGCGGCGATCTCCCTCGGCCAGTCCCTGCGCGTGCTCGCCGCGGGCGAGAACGAAGCCGCGGGGCTCGTCGCCGGCGACGTCACGCTGGGGCACCACACCGACCTGGACGCCCTGCGGAAGTTCGCGGCCTCGGTCGACGTGCTCACCTTCGACCACGAGCACGTGCCCGGCGAGCACCTGCTGACCCTGGCGATGGAGGGCTTCGTCATCCGGCCGGCGCCGGCCGCGCTGGGCTTCGCGCAGAACAAGCTCGTGATGCGCGAAATGATGGCCGGCCTCGGCGTGCCGGGCCCGGCCTTCTCCGAGGTGTCCACAGTGGACGACGTCGTGACGTTCGGCGGCGAGCACGGCTGGCCGGTGGTGCTCAAGGCGTCGACCGGCGGGTACGACGGCCGCGGCGTCTGGATGCTGGACACCGCGCAGCACGCGCGGGAGACCTTGCCGGAGCTGCTGGCCGCGGGCACGGCGCTGCTGGTGGAGGAGAAGGTGGCGATGCGGCGGGAGCTGTCCGCGCTCGTCGCCCGCTCGCCCTTCGGCCAGGGCGCGGCGTACCCGGTGGTCGAGACGGTGCAGACCGGCGGCATCAACACCGAGGTCCTCGCCCCGGCGCCGGGGCTCGGCCCGGACCGGGTGCACGAGGCCCAGGACCTGGCGCTGCGCGTCGCGTCCACGCTGGACGTCACCGGCCTGCTCGCGGTCGAGCTGTTCGAGACCGACACCGGGTTGCTGGTGAACGAGCTGGCGATGCGCCCGCACAACTCCGGGCACTGGACCATGGACGGCGCGCGCACGTCGCAGTTCGAGCAGCACCTGCGGGCGGTGCTCGACTACCCGCTGGGCCGGACCGACCTGATCGCGCCCGCGTGCGTGATGGCGAACGTGCTGGGGGCCCCCGAGCTGCCCGAAATGGGGCCGGACGAGCGGCTGCACCACCTGTTCGCGCGGTACCCGGAGGCCCGGGTGCACCTGTACGGCAAGCAGGAGCGGCCGGGGCGCAAGCTCGGGCACGTGAACTTCACCGGCGAGCGCATGGACGACCTGCGCAACCGCGCGCTGCTCTCGGCGCACTGGCTGTCCCACGCCGTCTGGCTCGACGGCTACGAGATTCACTGACGGGAGTGTTCGGTATGGCGCCGCAGGTGGGCGTGATCATGGGCAGCGACTCGGACTGGCCGGTGCTGGAGGCGGCCGGCGCGGCACTGGACGAGTTCGGCGTCGAGTACGAGGTCGGGGTGTATTCGGCGCACCGCACGCCGCAGCGCATGCTGGACTACGCGACGTCGGCGGCGTCGCGGGGCCTTCGCGTGATCATCGCGGGCGCGGGTGGCGCGGCGCACCTGCCGGGCATGGTGGCGTCGGCGACGGTGCTGCCGGTGATCGGCGTCCCGGTGCCGCTGAAGTACCTGGACGGGATGGACTCCCTGTTGTCGATCGTCCAGATGCCGGCGGGCGTCCCGGTGGCCACGGTCTCGGTCGGCGGCGCGCGGAACGCGGGCCTCCTGGCGGTCCGCATCCTGGCGGCGTCCGACGACGGCCTGCGGGCGAAGATGGCGCAGTTCCAGGCGGATCTCGAGAAGCTGGTGCTGGACAAGGACGCCGCGCTGCGCGAGAAGACCGGCCACTAGCGCTGCGTCGCCCGCCGCTTCGGGTGCCCTCCGGAACCGGCTACTCCAGCTTGCCGGTCAGCTGCTGCCGCAGCTCCCGCTTCAGCACCTTCCCCGCGGCGGACACCGGGATCTGCTCGACCACGTGGATCTCGCGCAGCCGCTTGTACGGCAGCACCTTCTCGTTGACCGCGGCCATGAGCTCGTCGGCGTCCAGCGAGCCGCGGGGCACCACGAAGGCCACCGGCAGCTCGCCGACCTCGACGTCGGGGCGGCCGACGACCGCGGCCGCCGCCACCCCCGGCATCGTGATGAGCAGCTCCTCCAGCTCGCGCGGGAAGACGTTGTAGCCCTTGTACAGCAGCATGTCCTTCTTGCGGTCCACTATGGACAGGTAGCCGTCGGTGTCGAGGATGCCGATGTCGCCCGTGTGGAGCCAGCCGTCGACGAGGGCCGCCGCCGTGTCCTCGGGGCGATTGCGGTAGCCCAGCATGATTTGCGGGCCACGCAGGCAGACCTCGCCCCGCTCGCCCGCCGGCAGGGGCGCCTCGCCGCCCTCGGCCGGGACGACCTTGACCTCCGTGTCGAAGATCGGCACGCCCACCGAGCCGACCTTGCGCGTGCCCGAGCGGTACGTCGGCGAGATCACCGCGCCCATCGTCGCCTCGGTGAGGCCGTAGCCCTCGGTGACCACCACGCCCGGGAAGCGCTCGCGCAGCGCGTTGATCATCGCGTGGTTCATCGGCGCCGCGCCGGAGCCGATCGCCCGCACCGACGAGAGGTCGGCGGTGTGGAACGACGGCGTCGCGAGCAACGCGGCGAACAGCGCCGGCGCGCCGCCGATGCCGGTGATGCGCAGCCGTTCGGCGTCGGCGACGTACGCCGCCGGGTCGAAGCGGGAGTGCAGGACGATGGTCGTCCCGGCGATCACCGCCGCGTTCAGCCCGCCGATGATGCCCATCGCGTGGAACCACGGCGTCAGGTTGATCGCGACGCCGGTGCCCAGCCTCGACGGCCATTCGTCCTCGCTGCCGATCTGGTCGATCGTGACGTCGCCGCATTCGTCGAGCGCCGGCACCGAGCCGGTACCCCAGCACGCGTGCTGGAGGGTGTTGACGACGACGTTGCGGTGCGACAGCCGCACGCCCTTCGACCGGCCGGTGGTGCCGCCGGTGTAGGCGAGGTGGGCGAGGTCCTCGTGGACGTCCAGGTCGGCCGAGGGGCGCGTCTCCGGCTGCCCGGCCTGGAACGCCTCGAACTCGACGGCGCCCGCGGGCAGGTCGCCGACCGGCTGGACGACGACGGTGCACCGCGCCGGGATCCGGTCGGCGATGCCGGTCAGCGTGCCCGCGACCGGGCCGAACGTGACGACCGCGGCGGCCTCGCAGTCGGTGAGCTGGAAAGCGAGGTCGTCCGGCGGGAGCAGCGGGTTGGCCGGGCTGAAGGTCGCACCGGCCAGCAGCGTGCCGTAGTAGGCGACCGGGAAGGCCAGGCAGTTCGGCAGGTGCAGCGCCACGACGTCGCCGCGGCCGATGCCGCGTTCGCGCAGCGAGTTGGCGAACCGGCACGCGGCGCGGTAGGTCTCGGCGAAGGTGAGGCTGTGGCCGTCGTGGGCGAAGGCGGTCCGGTCACCCCAGCGCGCGGCACCCGCCGCGATGATCGAACCGGCCGGGACTTCGGGGTAGGTGAGGGTGGCGGGCAGACCGGGCGGCGTCGTCGACGCGGTGATCGGCATCACTCGACCATACGAATTCTGCGGTCAAGGCCACAAGGACGACGTAGGTGAACGAGCGCTAACATCGATCGAACCCCTCCCGACGTTGCAGAGAAGGTGACCGGAAGTGACCGACGGCCTGTACCAGCTTGCCGAGGAGCACGAGGAGCTGCGGGCCGCGGTCCGGGCCCTGGCCGAGAAGGAGATCGCGCCGTACGCGGCCGAGGTCGACGAGAACGAGCGCTACCCGATCGAGGCGTACACCGCGCTGGTCAAGTCGGGCTTCAACGCCGTGCACATCGGTGAGGAGTACGACGGCCAGGGGGCGGACGCCGTGGGCGCCTGCATCGTGATCGAAGAGGTCGCCCGGGTCGACGCGTCGGCGTCGCTGATCCCGGCGGTGAACAAGCTCGGCACGCAGCCGATCATCCTGTCGGCTTCGGAGGACCTGAAGAAGCTGGTGCTGCCGTCGATCGCGTCGGGCGAGGCTTCGGCGTCGTACGCGCTGTCGGAGCGCGAGGCGGGTTCGGACACCGCGTCGATGCGCACGCGCGCCCGGCTGGACGGGGACCACTGGGTGCTGAACGGCACCAAGGCGTGGATCACCAACGCGGGCGAGTCGTCGTGGTACACGGTGATGGCTGTGACGGACCCGGAGGCGGAGAAGAAGGCCAACGGGATCTCGGCGTTCGTCGTGCACAAGGACGACCCGGGCTTCTCGGTGGGCCCGAAGGAGAAGAAGCTCGGCATCAAGGGCTCCCCGACGCGCGAGATCTACTTCGAGAACTGCACGATCCCGGCCGACCGGATCATCGGCGAGCCCGGCACCGGCCTGAAGACGGCGCTGCGCACGCTCGACCACACCCGCCCGACGATCGGCGCGCAGGCGCTGGGCATCGCCCAGGGCGCGCTGGACGCGGCGGTGGCGTACGTGAAGGACCGCAGGCAGTTCGGCAAGTCGATCGCCGAGTTCCAGGGCGTCCAGTTCATGCTGGCCGACATGGGCACCAAGATCGAGGCGGCCCGCCACCTGGTGTACGCCTCGGCGGCGGCTTCGGAGCGGGGGGACAAGCGAGCAAGCTTCATGGCCTCGGCGGCGAAGGCGTACGCGTCCGACATCGCGATGGAGGTCACGACGGACGCGGTCCAGCTCTTCGGCGGCGCCGGCTACACCCGCGACTTCCCGGTGGAGCGCATGATGCGCGACGCCAAGATCACCCAGATCTACGAAGGCACCAACCAGATCCAGAAGGTCGTCATGGCCCGCGCCCTGCTCAAGGGCTGATCGCCAGACCGAAGAAAGCCCCCGGCACCCACGCGGTGCCGGGGGCTTTTTCGTATCCGCCGTCGCCGGAAAATCCCTCACCAGGGGGAGTGTCGAACAAGCTACCCGCGCGTTAAATAAGCGGTGACGTAAATCACCATCCTTCACAGAGAGGTGAAGCGGATGGGTGCAACGACGCGCAGGTGGCTCACGGCGGCCGCCGCCACGGTGGCGGTACTCCTGCTGGGGGCCGGAGCGGTCCAAGCGGCGGAACGGGAACCGACCGGGCCCGTGCAGCCCAACATCATCGCCGCCGCGCTGTATTCGCTCGGCGCGCCCACCATCGCGCCGCCCGGGGCGAACGACTGGAACTGCAAGCCCTCCGCGCGGCACCCGAACCCCGTGCTGCTGTCCAACGGGACCACGGCCAACGCCTACGAGAACTGGGCCAACCTCTCGAAGAAGCTCGCCGACGCCGGGTACTGCGTCTTCGCCGGGAACTTCGGCGGGGCGCCCGGGAGCTTCCTGCAGACCGTCGGGCCGATCGCCGACACCGCGAAAGCGCTTGCCGCCTTCGGGGACAAGATCCTGGCACGGACCGGCGCGAGCAAGCTCGACGTCGTCGGGCACTCGCAGGGCGGGATGAACATCCGGTACTGGATCAAGTACCTCGGCGGCGCGGACAAGATCAGCAGGCTCGTCGGGCTGTCGCCGTCCAACCACGGGACCGACCTGTTCGGCCTGCTGAGCACCCTCGAACGGATCCCGGGGGTGCCGGCCGCGCTCGGGACCCTCTGCCCGTCGTGCAACGAACAGGCCGTCGGGTCGGGCTTCCTCGCCGACCTCAACGCCGGCGGCGAAACCGTGCCCGGCATCCAGTACACCGTCATCCAAACCCGCTACGACGACGTCGTGACGCCGTATCCGAGCGCCTTCCTCGCGGCCGCGCCGAACGTCAAGAACATCTTGCTGCAGAACGTCTGCGTGCTCGACTTCACCGACCACCTCGGCATCACCTACGACCCCGTCGCCGAGGGGCTGGTGCTCAACGCGCTCGACCCCGCCCACGCGAAGACGCCGCCGTGCGTGCCGGTGCCGCCCGTCATCGGCTGAGTTTCGCCACATGAGACATAACCCACCGCCGGGGCGGATTTCCGCCCCGGCGGTGTCACCCTCGAAGCATGTACTGGCCGGTTCCGGCGTCCTGGACGCCCCACGACGAAGCCGAGCTGGTCGCCGGCTGGCGGCTGTGGCTCGAGCTGTCCGACCGCGCCTGGCCGACGGCCGCCTGGGACGGGACCCCGGCCGGCGCCGTCCGCCAGCTGCGGGACCTGCTCGCCGCGTGCGACGACATCGAGACGGCCTACCGCGCGGCCGCCGACCCGCCGTCGCCCGGTTTCCTGAGCCTGACGCAGGGGCTCGCCGTCACGGCGGGCTCGGCGATCTCCCTCTGGTTCGACGACTTCGACCAGCTCGACGGCGAGCGCGCGGCCCTGCTGCACGAGGATCTCGCGCGGTTCGCCGAGCAGGCCGAGCAGGTGCTGACACTGCTCGCGGTCAACGGCGGCTGGGCCGGCCTCGACGAGGTCCGGCGCCGTCCCGCCTGAGGGTCCGGCGCCGTCCCGCCTGAGTCCTTTCGCGACAGCCGGTAGCCGGGCGAGCGCCCGCCGGGTGACGATCGTCCTAACGTCCTAACCACGTTGGGCCACCCGGTCGAAGTGATCACGGGCCGGACTGGGTACCCAGAAGGCATGAACCGGACAGAGGCCAACGCAGAAGCCACCGCCGAAAGAGGCGAGAAGAGCAACACCGCACAGCTGCTCGGCCGGGTCGGCATGGCGTGCTACGGCGTCGTGCACCTCGTGCTCGCCTACCTCGCCCTGCAGGTCGCCTTCGGCAGCAGCGAGCAGGCGGACCAGAAGGGCGCGCTGGAGCAGATCGGCTCGTCGGCGTTCGGGCAGATCCTGCTCTGGGTCGTCGCCATCGGGCTGGTCCTCTTCGGGCTGTGGCAGTTCCTGATGGCCGCCACCGGCTACGAGTGGGTCAGCGGCGGACAGCGGACGCGCAAGCGGATCGGCGCCGCCGCTCGTGGCGTCGTCGTCCTCGTGCTCGGCTTCACCGCCGTCCGGCTCGCCACCGGCAGCAGCAGCGGCGGGTCGAGCAGCCAGAAGCAGCAGGAGTTCACCGGCAAGCTGCTGTCGCTGCCGGCCGGGCCCGCCCTGGTGGTCCTCGTCGCGGTGGCCGTCCTGGGGGTGGCGATCGCCGCCGGCATCAAGGGCGCGAAGCAGAAGTTCCTCGTGGACCTCGACACGGCGGAGCTGCCGGGCCGGACGCGCCGCTGGGTCGGCTGGCTGGGCACCACCGGCTACCTCGCCAAGGGCGTCGTCCTCGCCCTGGTCGCGATCCTGCTGGCCATCGCCGGGTTCAACGCCGACGCGCACAAGGCGGGCGGCCTGGACGCCGCGCTCAAGACGCTCGCCGCTCAGCCCTTCGGCACCGTGCTGCTGACCGTGGTGGCCCTGGGGCTCGCCGCGTTCGGGGTCTACTGCTTCCCGGCCGCCTGGACGCACAAGCGCTGAGCGCCCCTGTCGGTTTCCTGTCGATCACCCTCCGGGTTTCGGATCCGGGTGCCTGGTGCCCTACTTTGGGTCGGGTCAGTTGAACTTTCACCTAATCGGGAGCTGAAACCGGATGTTCGGACGATTCAAGGACGTGGCCCTGCTGCTGGGGAGGATCGGCGTCGCGGTCGTCTTCCTCGCCCACGGGCTGCAGAAGTGGAACAACGGCATCGACGGCACGGCGAAGTTCTTCGAGATGTCGGGCATCCCGCTGCCCACGGTGGCCGCGATCTTCGCGATGACCGTCGAGATCCTCGGCTCGGTCGCGTTCATCGTGGGCTTCCTGCTGCCGCTCGTCGGCGTCGGCTACGTCGTGATCTCGGTCGGCGCCCTGCTTTCGGTGCACATCGACAACGGCCTGACCGGCAAGGGCGGCTACGAGCTGGTCCTGGTGCTGGCGCTCGCCGGGCTCGCCCTCGGCTTCAACGGTGGCCGGCTTTCGCTCGATCACCTGCTGTGGGGCCGCAGGCGCGCCCGCCGCGACGCCGAAGTCGCCGAACTGCAGAACGCCTGACCGCAAGTCCGTGAAAGGTCACCTCGAGGGACTCCCTCGAGGTGACCTTCGCCGTCAGTCCGGGAGGTCCGCCGTCGTGCGTTCCGCGGCACGGCGGGCGCCCAGTTTCGCCGGGTCCGCGTTGCTCACGTGGACCAGGTGCGCGCCCGCGGCCAGCGGGACGAGCAGGCCGTCGAGGATGCCCTCGGGGCCACTCCAGTCCCGGGTGGACAGCACGCGGTCGTCCGCGGTGAGGCCGAGTTTCGCCGCCCGGGCCCTGGCTTCGGCCAGCACATCGTCCACAGTGGACTCGAAGAGGGCCGCCGTGGTGCCGGGGACCGGGAAGAGCGGGCGGTACTGGTCGCCCGCCAGCCGCGCCTCGGTCAGGTAGTCGAACGCGCCGCCGCCCGGGGGCTCGTCGAGGCCGCGGCCCATCGGGTCCAGCGTCACGACGGCGGTGGCCGCCGCACCGGTCGGTTCCGGGTCGTCCGGCCCGACGAACGCCACCCGCGCGCCGGTCCCTTCGGTCACCACGCGTGCCCCGCACCACCACGCCCCGAGCAGCACGCCGACGGTCTGCCAGTGCGCCGGGAGCTGCACCGCCACGGCGTCGCCCGGTTCGACGTCGAACTCCTCGGTCAGCCAGTTGGCCGTTTTCGCCGCCCAGTTGGCGGTGGTCGCCACGGACAGCTCGACGCGGCTGCCCAGCTGGTCGTCGTAGTGGGTGATCAACGGTTTGGCGGGCGAGGCCAGCAGCGGGCGCAGCAGCTCGTCGGTCAGGCTCATGCGGACAAGGCTAAAGCGCGGACCACGCAGTGTGCCGGTTGACACCGGATCATCGTCCTCAGTACCTTTGCTTTGAAAGCAAATTGATCTGAAGGGCTGGGGGACACATGACCATTCTCGTCACCGGCGCGAGCGGACACGTCGGGCGCGCGGTGCTCGAAGCGCTCGTCGCCGCAGGCCAGGACGTCCGCGCGTCGAGCCGCGACGCCACGAAGCTCGACGTTCCGGAGGGCGTCGCGAAGGTGAGCGCGGACCTGGAGGACGCCTCGACGCTGGAGCCCGCGCTCGACGGCGTGTCCGCGGCCTTCATCTACACGCGGCCACAGGGCATCGACGGTTTCGTGAAGGCGGCCGAGGCGGCCGGCGTGCGCCACGTCGTGGTGCTTTCCTCGGCCGCCACGCTCCAACCGGACGCCGCGCAGAGCCGGATCGCGGCGCTGCACCACGCGGTGGAGCGGGCCGTGGCCGCGGGGTCGTTCGCGTCGACGATGCTCAACCCGGGCGCGTTCGCGACGAACACACTGGCCTGGCGCGCGGACGTCGCGGAGGGCGCGGTCCGCACGGTGTACCCCGACTCGCGGATCGGCGCGATCCACGAGCGGGACATCGCCGACGTCGCGGCCCGGATCCTGATCGACGGCTCCCACGACGGGCAGTCGCTCCCGCTGACGGGCCCGGCGCCGATCTCGTTCCGCGAGCAGGCGGAGGTGCTGGCGGACGTGCTCGGCAAGCCGTTGCGGGTCGAAGAGCTGACGGTGGAGCAGGCGACCGAGCAGATGCTGGCGCGGGGCTGGCCGCCGGAGGTGCCCCCGTCGGTCCTGGGTGCCTGGGCGCGGACGTTGCGGGAGCCGTCGCTGGTGACGGACGTGGTGCGCGAGGTGACCGGCGCCGCGCCGCGGACGTTCCGGCAGTGGGCGGAGGACCA
Organism: Amycolatopsis sp. NPDC026612; assembly: GCF_040638285.1. NCBI lineage: Bacteria > Bacillati > Actinomycetota > Actinomycetes > Pseudonocardiales > Pseudonocardiaceae > Amycolatopsis > Amycolatopsis sp. NPDC026612. The sequence continues at coordinate 5,066 of NZ_JBEZYB010000088.1, read as the reverse complement.
CCGCGCCGACTTCAGTTGACGAGGACGTAGCTTTCACGTGAAAGCGCCGCCCGCCCAAAGCGTAGCTTTCACGTGAAAGCTACGTCTGGGTCAGTTGACGCAGGTGACTCCGGGGGAGGCTTGACGCAGCGGTGCCGCGGCGGGGGCGGCGCCGCTGCCCGCCCCGCCGCCGGAGCTGCCGCCCGCCGGGGTCTGGGTGGCCGCCGGGGCTGCTCGCCCGGCCAGTCCGGCCACGAAGCCGCGGACCGCCTTCGGGTCGATCTGCACGATGCTCTGGCCGTCCTGGCTGCGGCCGTTCGCCGTGATCACCGGGATCGTCGCGAACGTCAGGTCGCCCGACGCGATCCCCTTCGCCTGCTGCGCGAACTGCAGCAGGTCGAGGCCCGGGTCCAGCGTCAACGACCGGTGCACCGCGTCCATCAGGTTGTTCAGCGTGCCGGGGCTGGCCAGCGTGCCCGCCGAAAGCACCTGGTGCAGCGCCGAGGACAGGAACGCCTGCTGCCGCACGATCCGGTCCAGGTCGCCGCGCGGCAGGTTCTTGCGCTGCCGGACGAACGACAGCGCTTCGCCGCCCGAAACCGTCTGCTCGCCGCGGCGGAAGTTCGCGCCCGAGTCCTTGTCCTCGGTCGCGTGGTTCAGGCACACCTTGACCCCGCCGAGCGCCTCGGTCATCAGGTAGAAGCCCAGCAGGTTGATCTCGGCGTAGTGGTCGATCCGCACCTGCGTCAGGTCCTGCACCGCCTGCACCAGCACCCGGCGGCCCTCGGTGTCGGAGTCGCGTTCGATCTTCGCCTGGTCGCGCTCGCCCTGCCCGCGCAGCGCCTGCGCGAAGTGCGCCTTCGCGATGCCGTACGCCGAGTTGATCTTCGCCTCGCCCCGGCCGGGGATGGCGGTCCACGTGTCGCGCGGGATCGAGACCGCCGACGGCTTGCTGCCGTTCTTCGGCACCCGCAGCAGGATCATCGTGTCGGTGTTCACCGCGCCGTTGTTGGCTTCGGTGCGCAGCTGCCGCAGCACGCGCGCCGGCAGCGGGTTGCCCTGCGCGTCCGTGCGGGCGTCGCTGCCGACGAGGAGGATGTCGTCCGCGCCGTCGTCCGCGGGCGGTGGTGCGGGCTCGCCGGCCCGCGGGGTGAGGGCGTCGGTCGTCGGGACCGTGCTCTGCAGCTGGTCTTTGGTGACGTAGACGTAGCCGCTGGCCCCGAGGGCGAGCAGGGACACCAGGCCGACCGCGAGCCGGCGGGTCACCCGTCCCGCCCGGCGTACCCGCGACGGCTCCGGAATCGCCCGGGGAACCGGCGACGGCGCCCAGTCGTCGCTCTGCGTCACCGGATCGGCGGTTGTCTCCGGTTCTTCCTGGTCCGCTGCCACGCTGGCCTACCTCCCCCGAACACCCTGCGTACGCAGTCTAGTTGACGCAGGGAACGTCGCCCGCCGTGATCGCCGGCGCGGCAGGGGGCGCGGCCGGCGACGTGGCGGCAGGTGGCTTCGCGGCCGTGGACGTCGGCGCGCCACCCGCGCCGGCGGCCGAGTTCCGGAAGTCCTTGCCCAGCAGCACGCGCACGTGCCCGGCCGGGACGTCCCGGTCCGGCTCGGCCTGCGCCGTGGTGCCCAACGCCTGCTTGACCAGCTCCAGCGCGGTGCCATCGGCCGGGTTGTACCGGACCGCCGTGGTGTTGCGGGTGCTCAGCCGCTGGTCGGCGGCCAGTGTGAAACCCTTGCCCTGCAGCGTCGTGTGCGTCTGGCCGGCCAGCCCCGGCGAGCCCGAGCCGTCGAACAGCTCGACCGTGACGGCCTTCGCGCCGGGCAGCTGCGCCGCCGACGTCGGCGCCGCCGGGGTGTCCCCGTCCGACGTCAGCCGGGCCACCTCCGCCGCCACCTGGGCCGGGTCGACGCGCAGCACGTCGGCGCCCCCGATGTTCGCGTTGCCCAGGGTCGGGATGGTGTGGAACTCGATGTTGCCGCCGGTCAGCCCGCGCATCTGCTCGGCGAACTCCGTCAGGTCCCAGCCCTGCGACAGCACGACGGACTTCTTCACGGCCGAGACCAGGTCGGCGATCTTCACCGGGTTGGTCAGCACGTCGGAGGAGATGACCTTGCGGGCCAGCCCCGAGAGGAACGCCTGCTGGCGGGCGATCCGGCCGAGGTCGGCGCCCTCCAGGTCGTAGCGCTGGCGGACGAACGCGAGCGCCTGCACGCCCTCGATCGTCTGCCGCCCGGCCGGCAGGTCCACGCCGGACCGCTTCTCCTTGACCGGCGCCTTGAGACACACCTCGATGCCGCCGATCGACTTGGTGATCTCGTAGAAGCTCGCCAGGTTGACCTCGGCGTAGCGGTCGATCATGCCGGGCTTGCCGATGAACTTCTCGAGCGTGGCGATCAGGTTCTTCCGCCCGGCGACCTTCGCCTGCGCGTCGGCCTGCTTGAGGTCGGTCATGCCCTGGCGCTGCAACGCCCGGTAGGTGTCCGTGTACGCGTAGACGAACGCGCTGTTGAGCTTGTGCTTGCCGAAGCCGCCGGTCAGCTCCACCCAGGAGTCGCGGGGGAACGAGATCGCGATCGCGTGCTTCCCGTTCTGCGGGATGTGCACCAGGATCATCGTGTCGGTGTTCAGCTCGCCGTCGGAGACGCCGGCGTGCAGCATGTCCAGCACCTCGCGGGGCAGCGGGTTGCCCTGCGCGTCGGTGCGGCTGTCCTGGCCGACCAGGAGGATGTCGATCGCGCCGTCGAGCGGCTTCGCGTGCGCCTCGGTGTCGGCGAAGACGTTCGTGGTCGTCAGGCCGTGGTTCGGGTCGCCGATGTACTGCCAGCCGTACCACGTCAGGGCCAGGACGACCACCGACAGCAGGGAAACCACGACCTTGCTGCCACGGCGGGCGAAGACCGCGGCGCCGTGGCCGATGTCCTGCCTCCGGCGTGCCGGGATCGTGGGCGCAGCCTGTTCGGTCACGCGCTGCCTCCCCTGTGAACCCCGTGCTTCCCCCAGGACACCTGTGTGTCTCCACCGCAGACTCTACTGAGGGTGTTGTGGGACCTCCGTAGGCTGGGGGCGGACTGCCCCGCCCGGGGCGCGAGGAAAGGCGGGAAGATGCGGGTCCTGGTCACCGGTGGTGCCGGCTTCATCGGGTCGCACTACGTCCGGCAGGTGCTGACCGGCGCCTACCCGGCGCTGCGTGATGCCGAGGTGGTCGTGCTGGACAAGCTCACCTACGCGGGCAACGAAGCCAATCTGGCCCCGGTTGCCGATGACCCGCGGCTGCGCTTCGTGCGCGGGGACATCTGCGACACCGCGCTGGTCACCGAGGTCGTGCGCGGGGTGGACCTGATCGTGCACTTCGCCGCCGAGTCGCATGTGGACCGCTCGATCCTCGGCTCCGCCGACTTCGTGCTGACGAACGTGCTCGGCACGCAGAACCTGCTGCAGGCGGCCGTGGAAGCCGGGGTGGGCAAGTTCGTGCACGTGTCCACCGACGAGGTGTACGGCTCGATCGAGCACGGTTCGTGGACCGAAGACCACGTGCTCGAGCCGAACTCGCCGTACTCGGCGTCGAAGGCGTCGTCCGACCTGGTGGCGCGGTCGTTCTTCCGCACCCACGGGCTGGCGGTGTGCATCACCCGGTGCTCCAACAACTACGGTCCGTACCAGTTCCCGGAAAAGGTCATCCCCCTGTTCGTCACCAACCTCCTCGACGGGCGGAAGGTGCCGCTCTACGGCGACGGGCTCAACGTCCGTGACTGGCTGCACGTGGACGACCACTGCCGCGGCATCCAGCTGGTCGCGGAGGCGGGGCGGCCGGGCGAGATCTACAACATCGGCGGCGGCACCGAGCTCACCAACCGGTCGCTCACCGAGAAGCTGCTCGAGGCCGTGGGTGCCGGCTGGGACAGCGTCGAGCCGGTCGAGGACCGCAAGGGCCACGACCGCCGGTACTCGGTGGACATCACGAAGATCCGCGACGAGCTGGGGTACGCTCCGCGGGTGTCCTTCGAGGACGGTCTGGCCGCGACAGTGGCCTGGTACACGGAAAATCGCGCGTGGTGGGAACCGCTGGCCGAGCGGGCCGCGCTCAAGAAGTAGGGAAGTGGCTGTGCGGCTGACGGTGCTCGTGCCCGGGGGTTCCGGGCAGCTCGGCCGGGATCTCGCCGCGCTGGCGTCGTCCGGCGTCGACGTGATCGCCCCGGGCTCGGCGGAGCTGGACGTGACTCTGACGGGACAGGTGCTGGCGTCGGTCGGGGCACTGGCGGATCGGGCGCGGGAAGCGGGTTCGGCACCGGTGGTCGTCAACGCGGCGGCGTACACGGCGGTCGACGCGGCGGAGACCGACGAGGAACGCGCGTTCGCGGTGAACGCCGACGGGCCGCGGGTGCTGGCGGCGGCCTGCGCTTCGCGGCGGGTGCCGTTGATCCACGTGTCGACGGACTACGTCTTCCCGGGTGACGCGTCCGCGCCCTACGAGCCTTCCGACGAACTGGGCCCGCGGTCGGCGTACGGCCGGACCAAGGCGGCCGGCGAGGACGCGGTCCTCGGGTCGGGCGCGTCGTCGTGGGTGGTGCGGACCGGCTGGCTGTACGGACATTCCGGCGCTAACTTCGTGAAGACCATGGCGCGCTTGGAGTCTTCACAGGAGAAGTTGTCCGTTGTGGACGATCAGGTCGGTGGTCCCACCTGGACGGCGGACCTGGCTTCGGGACTTCTCGAGCTGGCGTCCCGGGTCGCCGCCGGCGACGGGCCGGAGCGACGGATCCTGCACTGCACGAACGCGGGTGCGGTGAGCTGGTGCGGGTTCGCACAGGCGATCTTCAAGCACCTGGGCGCGGATCCGGCCCGCGTGCAGCCGTGCACGACGGCGGAGTTCCCGCGCCCGGCGGCGCGTCCGGCGTACTCGGTGCTGTCCCCGGCTTCGTGGCGCGAGGCAGGGCTGACGCCGCTGCGGTCGTGGGAAGAGGCGCTGGGCGCTTACTTCGCGGCTGAGCAGGCCTGAACCCCAGCGCCCCCAATTTGGGGGGGGGGGGGGGGTTGGTACCGAAGGCGGCCGTGGGGGGGGGGTTGTGGGGGGGGGGGGGGGCCC
>NZ_JBEZYB010000087.1:0-30665 GCF_040638285.1 Amycolatopsis sp. NPDC026612 | reverse complement strand
CCACAGCTCATCCGGCACCAACCGCAACGACAACCGATCAACCACAACCGAGATCATCGCTCACCAGCGATCGATCACCACGTAAGACACGCTCTTAGCCCGGTCATCCAAATCGGTGGAATTGGATAACGATAGGGTCCTACCGGAACAGCCCTAGCGGAACTACTGGACGCGATTCCCGCTCGAACGGGGGGTGACCAGCGAGGAGACACCAGGATGAGTGCTGCACCGAATCCGGCGAAGTCCCATTGATTCGCTGGCGCGACCTCAAGCCGCGCTCCGTGTCGCGTGTAGTCGACGAGTATCATCGGTGTCCTGCAACCCATCGAGACCAGTGCTCGTCGGCCAGCTGTGCTGCACGTCGGCGAGCGGCGAGCGGGACCTCCTCCCTGCACCAGTCATCCAGCAACGCAGCCATACCGGTCACGAAATCAACACCGAGATCGGTGAGACGGCCACTGCGCAGCAAGGTCCCCGCCGCCTGGGCTGCCGCCAGGCGCCACCGGGCGAATTCCGTGTCCGCGTGCGCACGCGCCTGGGGCGTAAGCTCGTAATGGCGCTGCCTGCGCCAGAACGCAGCGACACCGGTGAACGCGTACGTTCCGTGCAGCAATCCGACCGCGGGGCGCGGATCTTCGCGCCATGGGGCATAGAAACGCTCTCCGGGCAGCGGTTCCACGAGCGGGATCAAGTCCATGAGTGCCACGAGCTTGGTGTGGTGCAATTCGTGGGCCAAGGTCAAGGCAAGAGCCAAGGGGTTCGGGGCAGCGGACAGGAACACGCAGCCGAAGGTGTCGTCGAGTGTTGCGCTGGTCATGCCGCTCGGCACCGGTCGCAGGGGGCTCAGCACGCTGACCCCCGCCGCGAGTCCTTCCGCCACCTCCGAGTGGTGACTTGTCAGCAGGTCCCAAGTCCGCGTCGCCATGTCTTGCCAACCGGGCAGGTCGACTTGGTCGGAGATCTGCAGGTCGGGCGGGAGCTCCTCCGGCGACCAGATGTCGACTGAGAACGAGGTGGACACGCCGGCCGCACCGACGGTGATCCTGGGGAACGGGTGCCATGCGGGCACGGTGTCCTGCCAGCGCAGGGGAATCCGCACTCCTTCGGCGACGTCGGTGCCTTCCGGGGTGTGACGCACGCCGACGTCGCCGGATACCTGACGCTGCACGATCCCCATCGACGGCAGGATGAGCCGTCCAGCTCCGGAAACGGTAACGACCGCGTCAACCCGGCCGAGGACCGCGGCTGCGAGCGCCACGTTCGCGAGCCGTTCCGGCGCTGCCGGACGGCCGCCCTTCAGCTCGGTGGCAGTTCGTGTCGCCCACGCCCCGACGAACGGGTCGTCCAGCACCCGTGCTACCGCTTCCGGTGCCCTCCGATGCGTGTTCCTCAACGCCTCGAATGCCCGCCGCACCCGCTCGTCGCCCGAAGTGGCCCCGATGATGTAGCGAATCAGCAAAAGCGTTCGGCTGCGCCGGGCCGCGACCAGGTTCCGGACAACCGCGGCTCCGCCGCCTCCTCTGGACAAGGTGACGAGATCGGCTCTGCTCAGCCGGTGAACCTGCGGGTTCACCTCGTTGCCCGGCGCAGCTCGGCGAGGTCGGCGGAGACCCGATCGCGAATGTGGCCAGCCAGCCGGTAGAGATCGGGGCAGTACACCGAAGGGTTGTCGAAGCCGTAGCCGGCACGGTAGCGGTGGGCCGGCAGACCACCACCACACACGACTCGATGCCGACAGCTTCGGCATGTCTCGCACAGGTCGGCGAGCTCGTTCAGCCGAGCGGTCACGGCGGGAACTCCCCACGCCGCGTCGAACGAGTCCCGAACCACGTGCAGGCCCGTCGCGGCCGCGCCTTCGAAGGTCGACGCGAGGATGTCGGACTGCTCGATCATGCCGTCGGTCTCGACCACGATCATCGCGGCGGGACCGAGGCCGACACCTTCGAGCCGGGAGTGCCCGCCGAGCAGCACGGCGAGGATTTCGTCGAAGACACGAACCCCTGTCTCCCGCTCCGGCGCGGAATACCAGCGGTCGAACAATGCGATCAGCCAGTCGGCGTAGGGTGTGGCACCCGGACCGGCCGGCAGGCCCGGCGGTGGATTCGTCCAGTTGCCGTGCGGCAGCAGAAAGTCGACTTTCGGTGGCTCGTACTCGAGCAGTGCCTCGTAGGTGGTCACCGGGTCGTTGACCAAATCGACTGTGCACAGCAACCCGGCGAACAAATGCCGGTACTCCCGGGACGCCAAGGCGGCCAAGGCGCGTTGCACATCCCGATGACTGCCATGACCACTGGGACCGACCCGGTGGCGGTCGTGTGCGGCCGCATCGCCGTCCAGGCTCACGCCGACCCGGACGCGCAGCTCTCGGAACAGGTTCAAGAAATCTTCGTCGAGCAGGGTTCCGTTGGTCTGCACCGTCACCTTCAACCGGGCCGGCACCGCGAGCCGCAAATCGGACACCAGCCGGCCGATCGTGGCCGGCCCGGCGAGCAACGGCTCGCCGCCGTGGAGGATCACCTCGGCCTCGTCTAGCCCGTGGACTCGCACATGTTCGGCGACCCGGCGCACCGTGAACTCGACGACGCGGGGCGTCATGACCCGCGGCCTGGACCGCCACCGTTCGTCGGCCTTGGTGTAGACGTAGCAGTAGTCGCACGCCAGATTGCACCGGCTGTGCACCTTGATGATGAACTGCCGGAAAGGCAACGGTGGAACGTCCGGCATGGTTCTCCTCGGGACCCGCAGGCGGTGACACGCCGATACTGCCTGATCGGGTGCGGTGGCGTCTCGTCGCCGTCGATACCCGAATGGCGCAGTGGCGAGCAGTATCATCGGCCATGTCCCGGTAGGATTCGCTGTCACCGACGCGGAAGGGGAGCGTGGCGGATGGACGACGACACAGGTCTGGAATCCGAATTGCCGGACGTCACCGGCATCGACCTGGACCAGCTCGAAGCGCTGCCGGACTCCGTTCTCAACACCGCGTTGCGCCGAGTGCTCACCGAGCCGGTGGACATGCCGAATCGGTACTCCGGATTCGAGAGTTCCCTGTAAGAATGGCGGTCCACCGACCGGGAGTGGTGATGAGCAGCGCACCGGACGAACAGACCGAGGTGACCGCGATCCTCACCGGTGTCGTGGGCACCGGAAGCACGACGATGGTGGCCAATCTGGCTGGCGTGCTGGCCGGCGCAGGGCGGCGCGTCATGGTGCTCGACTCGAGTTACGACGTCACCCGGGTGGCGGAGTACCTGGAGCCGTTCAGCGCCGGGCCGGTGGCAGTGCCGGAAGCCCTGCTCCGAACCGGCGATACGAGAGTCGGCAACGCTGACCGAACGTCACCGACCGCGGAACGATTCATCCTGCCCGCGGCGGGCGGTCACATCGATGTGGTCGCGTGGTCGGAGCGCGCAGCATCGCCGGCGGCGGACCCCGTTTCGGCAGGAGATCTGAGAGGCCGGCTGCGTGCCTGTGGCTACGACGACGTGCTCGTCGATGCGCCTACCCGGCCGGCCGCGCTCAAGGTCGACATGATCGCGGCTCTCTGCGACAAAGTGGTTGTCTGTTTCCGACCGCGGTCGGTGGCTGTCAGAGAGGCAGGCGACCTGGCTCGTGAGGTGACCGTCCGGGCGCCGGGGACCGTCTCGATCTTGCCGGTGGCGATGATGTTCGACGCCAGGTACCCGGCGCGGGCCGAAGCCATCCGCGCCGCGATCAAATCCGCCTTCACCCTGCCACCGCAGGACGACCGGGACGCCTGGATCGAGATCCCGTACCTCTCGACCGACACCCTCGATCCGCTGCTCGCCATCCTGGTCGAGGAGCCGTCCACCGGCAGCCCCCTCCATGTGGCGTACGGGCGCCTCGCAGCGATCGTCACGGGCGGCGTGGTGTCGGAGTCGCTCACCGTCCCCCCTAGGGTCCGGGCCCGGTACAGGTGGATGTTCGGGCTCGACCCGGCCGCCGTGCCGGAAAAGATACTGGTGGTCTACGCAGCGCCCGACCGGCCGTGGGCCGACTGGGTCAGCGGAGTGCTGGCGCAGGGCGGGGTGCAGGCCGGTTCGATGCGGGTGGGCCCGTTCGACCAACAGCCGGCCGACATCGCCGGGGTGGTCGTCGTCGACTCGGCTCGTCTGGAGGAGTCGTCTCACCTCGACGCCGTCGCCGAGTTGGTGAGGCAGCTCCCCTCGATCCGGATCAGTCTCGACGGAGTCGATTCGATTCCGGACGCGCGAACGCCGTCGATCGCGGCGTCCGGTGACGCGCGGACGCTCCGCGCACATCTGTTCCGCCATCTTCAGCTGTTCGACTCCCCCGCCGCGCCGGCGGAACGGATGCGGCTGCCGGGCGAACAGCCGGACATCTTCGAAGTGCCCGCCCGCAATCAGCACTTCGTGGGACGGGACGAAAGCATCGAACAGCTGCGTGACCGGTTGACCGGCCCCGACGGCGGCGGGGTCGTGACGCTGAGCGGCGCACCGGGCGTCGGCAAAAGCTCGCTGGCTCTCGAATACGCCCACCGGTTCTGCGGTGACTACGACCTGGTCTGGTGGGCACCGGCGTCGGACGCCGCCACCCTGGTGGCCAGCCTCGCGCAGCTGGCAGGCAAGCTCGACGTGCGGGGAACCCAGCACTCCGGGGCGGCTACCGCGCTGGAGCGGCTTCAGGTCGATCCTTACCACCAACGGTTTCTCCTGGTCTACGACAACGTCGACCACCCGGTCGAGCTCGAGCTCCTGCTACCGACCCCCGGGCTTGGTCACCTCATCGTCACCACCGCCTCGGCGCTGTCGCCCGACATGGAACTCGGCGCGATGCACATCGAGGACGGCGTTCGCCTGCTCACCGACAGAGTGCCCGGCTTGTCCCAGGCGGACGCCACGACCGTCGCCCTCGAGGTGCGCAAGCTTCCGGTCGCGCTGGAGCTCACCGCCGCGTGGCTGACCCAGGCCGTCGCTGTCGAACGCCGCGCGGGAAGCACGGTCGCCGACGCCGCCTCCTGGGCCGGCCGGGCGTTTGCCGAACGCCTGAGCGAGGCCGCCCAAGACAAGAGTCCGGGAACGGGCGTCGTCCCCCAGGTGGTCGGTGTGGTGGTTGCCAGCCTCTGCGAGTCGGAGCTCGGCCGGATCGCGGTGCTGCTCGCGCGACTGTGCGCGTTCCTTTCCCCCGACGGCATCGGGCTGGAGCTACTTCGTTCGGCTGGCATGCGCCGCACGTTGATCGAGCTGTCCGGCACGGACGCTGAGGCGCTTCGGCTGGACTCCGGCGAGATCGACCGGGTGTTGTGGCTCGGCGCCCGGTACGGGCTGTTCCGGGTCTCCTGGGGCGTCCGGCATTCGCTGCACCAGCACCGGGTCGTGCAGGCGGCGCTGCGCGCAGGGATGACCGAAGTCCAGCGGGCCGCCCATCTGGCGAACGTGCACGAAGTACTGGCAGAATTCGCGCCCAGCGAAGTCGATGAAGCCGAGCCCCACTACCTCCAGCGCTTCGCCGAGCTCCAGCAGCACGTCGCGCCAGCAGGAGCACAAGCAGCCACCACCGACACGGTGCGGCGGTGGCTGGTCAACCAAGTGCGCTACCTGTACGTCCACGGTGGGCCGAGGGTGCACAGCACCGCGGTCGAACCGACGCGCAAGTTGCTCGAGGAGTGGACCACCCGCTACGGCACCGGCGACGCGCTGCGGCTGCGGCTGGCCGCTCAGCTGGCTAATCTCCACCGGGCTCTGGGCAATCCGGCGGAAGCGCTGCGGCTCGACGAGGAGGCGCTGGCCGACCAACGCCGGGCTTGGGAGCCCCGCCACCCGCAGACACTAATCACCGCGCGGGGACGGGGCGGCGACCTGCGGGGGCTCGGTCAGTTCACCGACGCCTACCTGGAAGACCAGGCGACATGGCAGGGATTCACCGAAGAACTCGGCGGGGACCACCCGCAGACGCTGATGGCTGCCAACAACTACGCCACTTCACTGTTCCTTTCCGGGGATGCGGTGGCGGCGTGCGACGTAGCCGAACAGAACTACCTGCGACGGCTGCGGTTGCTGGGTGCGGACAACCTCATGACGTGTTCGTCACTGGCCAAGCTCGGCACCTACCGACGAGAACTGGGTGACTACGACGCCGCCCGGGACATGCTGGACAACGCGGCCCAGCGCCTGCACGCGTTGCTGCCCGATCCGCACCCCGCCAAGCTGGCCGTCCAATACCAACGGGCTGTCACCCGGCGGTTCACCGGCTCGCCGAGGATTGCCAGGGACACGACGGAGAGCGTGGTGCGCGAATACCGCGAGCTGCTCGGGTCCGGTCACCCCCGCACGCTTGCCGGTGTGTTGAGCTTGGCGGCGGCGGCACGGGCGACGCACCAGTTCGAGGACGCCGTCCATCTCGCCGGCGAGGCGCTGCGAGGCTTTCTGCGCCTGGTCGCTGATCGGCACCCTTTCGTCGCGCTGTGCCGCCTGGGCGTCGGGCTCGCCCAGCTGCGCACCGTCGGAGCGGGTTTGGCGGAGCTCACCACCGCCGTCGAGTCGCTGCGCGCCGAACTCGGTGACACGCACCCGTGGACGCTGGCGGCGTCCGTGGACCACGCCGTCGCTCTCGCCGCGGCCGGCGACGCCGTCCAAGCCGGGGACTTGCTGAAGGAGACGCACGCGGCCTGCCTGGAATTCCTCGGAGCACGGCACCCCTGTACATCCGTCGCCGCCCACAACTTCGATCTGGTTCGCGACGATCCCGCCGGATTCGGCGAATCCACCTGGAAGGAGATCGATGTCGACATCCCGGACACCTGACGGGACCGCCGTGTCGCACACGGTGCGAGCGTCGCACGCCGACCACGCGTTCGAACCGACGATCGGCCTCTGCCGGGAGACCCTGCACGCGAACCCGCTGGACTATCTCGCCCACTACAGCGACGGCCTGTTCGACTTCAGTGTCGACCGGCTCGTTCCCGGCGAAAGTGGCCCCGGGCGTGAAGACCTGCAACGAGTCGGTCAGCAACTCGCCCTGAGACTGACCACCGTGGACCGGAAGCTGCAGGAAGTACGCACCGGCGCATTGATCCGCACCGTCCTGCACACGCCGAGCGGAGCGTTCTTCTGTGACTCGGTGATACCGGGGCAGCAGGTAGTCGGCGTGATATGCGACCGCTCTGCGTCACGGGTCGTCCGAAACCCCTCTGACCAGGAGGACGTCATGGCGGCGGATCAGGCCGTGGCGCTGTTGGTGACCGCTGTCCGCGGCCGGATCAGCCTGCCGTCGCTGAACCCTGGTGGGTGGGATGTCCGGCAGTCACCTGAACCCGCTGTCACCGGAGAGGCGATCGCTTCGGTGCAGCATCTGGGCAGGCTCGATGAACGCGCGGTCGAGCTGTTCAATGAAGCCTTGGCGATCGAGGATCTCCACATGGTCGCCCACTGCCGGGACGGTGAGGCGACGCTCATCGCCGACCTGTTCGGCGAATCCGCACTCGCTCCCTTCTTCCTCCAAAGCTCCGTCGCCCACCGGCGCCGGTTCTACCGGTCGTTCTGCGGTGAGCTCCAGACGTCCGTGAGCACGTTGAACCGTATGGTCAAGACGGTGCTCGGGGATCTGCTGGTGCGAGTGGTGCTCGACGTGGAGCAGGGCGCGATCTACTACTACCGGCTCGGAGCCCGCGACTACCTGGTCGGAGTCACCCTCAACCAGGAGACACAGTCGCGAGCGGACGAACGCATGGCGCGGCTTGCTCTGCAATTCGCCCAGCTCGACGGCTGACCGACGGCAGAATAGTGGGGATCCGCCAGCGCGGGAGACGCTTAGGGGCTCCGACGAGCCTCAGTTCGCGGTTCCCCACGTTGCCGGCCGCGGTGGCGGTCGGAGCTGCCGCCGCGGCGATCCTGCACCTGACCGGCCTCGAACGGTCCCGTACCTACAGCCTGCTGGTCACCGCCCTTCTCGGCCTGGGGCTTTACGCCAGCACGCGGAGCATCGCGCTCACGGAATTCCGCAACCGGGTCACGATGATCGCTCTCGCGGTCACCGTCGGCGTCGTCGCGAAGATCGCGATCATTTTCGGCGTCATGTACCTGTGTTTCCGCAAACCCGATCACCTCGTCCTCGCCGTGGCGATGGCGCAAATCGACCCTCTCGCTGTGGCGGCCGTGCGTGCCCGGCAACGGCTTTCGCCGCGAACGAATTCCCTGCTGTCGGCGTGGGCTTCTTTCGACGACCCGGTCACAGCTCTGCTGACCATCTATGTCACTGCATTCCTGTTCGGTTCCGGCGACGGGAGATCCTCCTTCGGAGCCGGGTTCACGGCCTTCGCGCAGAATCTGTTCTGGAACCTCGTCCTCGCGGCGGCCGGGTACCTCGTGTGGCGCGGTCTGTGCGCCGCTCGCCGGGTGGCGTGGCGGCACCGGCGAACGGCCTTGACAGCCGTCCGGGCGGTCGCCGTGCTGGCCACGGTCGTCGTCGGGCTGGCTACGGTGTACTTTTCGCTTCTGCTGGCTTTGGCCCTGCTCGGGTTGTTCGTCCGGCCCTCGCTGGGAAGGCTCGTCGACGGGACAGTGCGGTGGGCAATGGTCGTGGCGATGTTCGCCGTCGGCCTCGTGCTCGTCGGCGGCGTAAAACCTCTCACCGGAGTTCTGCTGGGTACGGCCGCCTACTGTGCCCAGGCCCTGACCGCTCTGGTACTGACCATGCCGCGAAGCTGGCGGCACAGCCGAGCCCGGCTGATGCTCGCGCAACAGAACGGGATGACGGCGATCCTCTTGGCGCTGCTGGTGGAACCAGCGTTCCCGGGCGCAATTGGGGTCGTTGTACCGGCGATCGTCACGGCCAACACCCTGCACGCCCTCTGCAACGCGATGTGGGATCGGTTCGACCCGCCGAAGCCGGACCTCGAGACAAGCGGAGGGGTCACCCCGTTTCGGCGTTCGCCGACTCGTTCACCGCTACCCGAACCCGATCGCTGAGTTCGGTCAGCTTTCTCAGCACCACGCCGTTCTCCATTTTCTGCCTCGGCCCGGTCCTGTCCGCCCACCGGCCCGGCTTGGTGTACAGCTCGATCAGCGGCGTCAGCTGGAACGCCGGGAGGTGTTCGACCAGTTCGGCGTAATTGCCGCAAAGGGTGTCGAGCCGCTCCTGCGCCGCCGGAGACAGCGATCCCGGCCCGTCCGCCGGATAGGTTGCGTACCACTCCGCGATTCCGGTGTGGAAGGCCGCCACCAGCTCACGAAGCAATACAGCGTAACCGATGGCCGAGGTGAAATGTGTCGTCGACCGAATCCGGCGCAGGATCAAGCTGCTCGCTTCGCCGACGGTGTCGGCGAACGCCGCCTGCATTGTTTCGCCGAACCGGCTGAGCTCCTCCAACAATCCGCTCGCTTCGACGAAGAGCCGGTCGACCTCAGCGGGTACACCGGCAGTCTCTCGTACCCGCGGATCGGGGCCGCTCGGCGGAGCAACCGTTCCGGCGAACCCGGCCAGTTCCCGGCGCAGCACTTGGGTCAGCTGTTCGTCGGACCGCCGTTCCGCCCCGGTGAAGTGGTCGAAAAACTGCTCGAGGAGGCCGAAGATGCTGGACTGCTGCTGGTTGATCTGGTCCAGCCGGTGGCCCACGTCGGTCCACGGGCTGTCCCGGACCACCGGCGGCAACCTGAGCCTCGCCGCGTTCAGCAAGGTGGTGAGCCGGTGCGAGAAGCCGCGCACGGCGTGGACGATCGGCTCGGAACCGAGGATCTCCTTGAGCCCGGATGTGTACGAGACGTCCAGCAGCCCCTCGACGGCCAGGATCACAGCCGCACCCGGAGCCGCTTGCCGGATGGCGAACACCCGCCGGATGACCGCGGCGACATCTTCGCTCGCGAGTATCGCTTCGCTGAGCAGCAGAGCGCACCCGTCGGCGCGGTCGTCGAAGGTGACCCAGAAGTCGGCACGCGAGTCCGCATCCGCGCCGAGGAGGTGACTGCGCCGGTAGGCCCAGCCGTTCAGATCCAGCACCTGCTGTACCTCGCCGAGTACCTCCGCCGCCCCGAGGGCGATCATTTGGTGGCGAGCGGCCTCCCGCACGACGTCTTCCGTGATCGGCTGCCGGGTGCCCGCCAGCCGGTACGCCTCATTGCCCAGTTGCAGCGTTGCGCGCGGATTGCCTTCGGAAAGCCGTGCGAGGTAGCCGGCCGACTCCGGGGTGAACGGCGCGAGCTCGCTCCTGCCGGTTCGGACTCCCTGCAAGGCGGTCAGGAACGAGCGGACCTCGTCGTCGGTGAATCCGCGCAGCTGCACAGTGCGGGAAATCCGCTGCCACAGCTGTGGTCCGAGGAGTTCAGGAAGATCGGGGTCACCGGTCAAGACGAGGCACCCGCCGGCGTCGGCGACCGACTCGAACAGGGTGCGCAGAGCCAGCAAGGTCTCCGGCTGCGGCTGGTCCGCGCCAACCAGCAGATCGTCGAACACCAGCAGGAACCGCGCACGCCGGCCGCGGTAAAGCCGTGTGGTGGCGGCCAGTACGTCCAACGCCGTCACCTCACTGGTGATCGGCGTGGTTATGCCCCGCTCCCGCAGTACTTCGCTCGGTTCCCCACCGGCCAGCCATTCCTTTACGCTCCCGGGGAAGCCGCGCCGTTGCCCGGCCTTCGTACGATCGTCCGATCCGGTGCGCAGCAGGAGAACCAAGGCGGTGGAGAGGTCCTTGAGACCGGTCGCGGCATTCAGCCGCCTGCCGGTCTCCCGCAACAGCGCGCTCTCCATCAGGCCGAGCCGATTGACGACCGCCTGGGGGAGGAGTACGCCGTCGCGCAGTTGACGCACGATGTCGTGGTCGAATCCCCGCTCGGCCAACATGTCCGCGACGGCGTCCGCGTACCAACTGTCGGCCTGTGCCCGGACGGCGCTGAACACCAGTTCATCGCCCATCAGCCGCCGGTAGACGTCGGAGAAATCGGAGGCCATCGCATCGATATACTTCGACAACGCCGGGGCGTAACGCAGAGTCCGTGAATGTTGGAGCAACCTCGTGGCTAGGTGCGTGCGCCCGCTGCCCCGCTCCCCCAAGATGGCGATCACCTGGCCGGACTGCGCTCCCGGCGAATCCCCTTCCAGGGTCGCGGACAGCGCGGACGTCGCCTCGCGCGTGGCAGCCGTGTCCACGAACAGTTCGGTCCTGTCCGGCTCACGGCTCATGGTCGGTCCCTTGCCCGCGCGAGACCCGCCGGAAGCGGAACTTGACGACATCCTCGAAGGAGACCTCGGCCGGCCAGTCGCTGCTACCGAGCAGTTCCTCGTACACGCCGTGGAAGACGCGTTGCAACTCGCTCACGGACGTCAACAGGCCGGTCAGCGACTCCATCGTGTCCTCGGTCATCTTCGGGTATTCACCCTTCTCGGCGTGGCGCTTGAGCCGATCCGAGGCGAACCGCCGCACGTCGCCTTCTTCCAGCTCGCCCACCGAAAGGGTGATCGGGGAACCCCAGCGTTCCATGCTCTCCACTATGTGGCGGACGTCGTTCGCTTGCATGAACGGCGACTCGACGAAAAAGAGGATTCGGCCGCGCGCCAGAGACGCGTACCGGATCACTTCGTCCGCCAGTTCACAGGTGGGAAGGAGAATGACGAGCACCGTCGGCCTCGGCGTGGCCTCCGGCAGGTGCGGGTAGACACGACGGGGTACTTCTCGGTGGGGCTCCAGCGAGGTGACTGCGTCCGCTCGCATCAACTGCCGGCGAGTCAGTTCGACGAACAGCTGGTCGCAAACCGCGCTCATCCGGTTGTCGATCGAATCCTCCGGCAGGCCGTTCAGCGCTGCCGTCAGATCGAGCACTTCACACCCGGCTCCTCGTTCGGTCATCTGCTGGACCACCCAGTCGGCGCAGCGGTTGACCAGGGCCGATTTCCCGCATCCGGTCTCCCCGGTCACCAGCACCAACCGGCCATCCCGCAACAGGGTGACCATGTCCGCCATTTCGGCGACGAACTCCTCGAACGCCGTCTCGGTGCGGTCCACGGCAACGTAGAATTGCCGGTGCTGTGGTTCCTCCCACGGACACAGCGGGCGCATCCGCGGCCAACCGGACAGATGGAACGGATTGACTCCCGACCGTGCCGGGGTCATGCCGACCGTCCGCTGAGCGAGTGCATTCCCGGGTGGGGCCACAGCGGCTGTTCCAGTGCGCGGGCGATGCGCAAGACGTCATCGTGTACGGCTTTCAAGTCGGCCGTCAGGTCACGGCCGTCCGCGGACGGCTGCGAGATGGCTTGGCCCACCGCCCCTCCGACCAGCTCGTGTTCCACGGCTTCGACCGTCACCCATCGCCGGTGTGCCGTTCTGACCACCCCCAACCGGCTGAGCAGTGCGCTCCTGCGCCCGGTGGCTTCAACGCGAAGGTGGGTCTTGTCCCAGCCATCGAGGTACGCCTCGACGGCTTGCCGGAAGTCGTCGGAGGCCGATCGCAGGTGCGCGGCGCGCTCGCGTCCACGGGTGACGCTCGCGAGCGCCAAGGCCGCGGCGAAGGCCAAGAGCGCGCTCGTGACTCCCGTGAGAAATGGCAAGGCGCTCGCCAGAGCGCTCGGACCGGGGGCCCGCTCCGCAGCCGACAACGCTTCGCACGTACGGCGGAAATCCTCAGGCCGCACGCCCCGCCAAGCCTGAACGTCAAGAATTTCGCCACCCACCACGAGCCTGTTGCCAGAGCGCTGGGCGAGACCCAGAGCTACCGCGGCGTCGATCAGCGCATCCCGAGAGTCGGGGGCCAGGCAGTAGACGAGCTGAGAGTCGTCGTCGGTGTCGGCGACGGCTGGTGCCGCATCGAACGCGCATGCGGTCACTGCGCAGGCCGCGATCATCGCCACCGTAGCCAGTCTGGCCGTGAACCCCAGGTACATACATGCTCCTGCCGCGACGCGGTGTTCGCCGACGATATCGTATCTTGCCGATCGGCCGGACTTCGCGAAGCGATTTTCCCAACTCGATCATGAATTGAGAAGTGACAGGAGCTTGACACCTCGTTCCGTCACTGTCGAACGCCCTGGTCTCTGAAGGGTGTTCTCCTGCCCATGATCGCCAATTCGCCACATCCACGGGTGAAACAACCGCGCCGTAGCCTCACTCGGTTGACCGTTTTCACGGAGGGAGCTGTCGGTGGCTTGCCAGGCTCTTCCTGAAGAACCGGCTCGATCGCGACCGACGGCGGCCGCCGTTTTCTTTGCGGACCAGGAACTGTCTCCGGATTGCGTCAGACCGAGTGGCCCTCGATCACGCGGTGACTTCGGGCCGGCAGGCGGAGGCGTGCGGCCAGGGAGTCGAGGACTCCGATCACCGCTATGCCCGCCGGTGTGGCCAAGCCGTGCCCGCGCAGGGTCGCCACGTCGTCGACGGCGCACACGCCGGGGACGGGTGGATTCGCACACCTCGAAACCGCCTGCCCTGCATCTGCACGGTCAACGAGCCCGGCAACATGATCACGCGCGGGTGCCTGGACACCTTCCCGACGACGCCGTTCGTCCGGGACCTCGATGCGTTCGACGACGCGGCCGCTGCGGGGCTGAATGCCGCACACCGCGCCGCGTGGGAGGTCATCCGCGAACTCGCGCCCGGAGGCAAGGTCGGGATGACGCACGCGATGCAGGACTGGCACGCCGACCCCGGCGGCATCCCGGTCATGAGGAGTGGCTCGGCAAGCCGCCGGCCCACCGGTTCGGCGAGGTCGCCCGCGCCAACCGGGTGCCCGAAAACTACCCGGCCGTGAATCGCTGGCTAGCGTCCTCGGCAGTCAACGCACCGACAAGCTCTGGGCAGAGTTGGCAGTCAGGCCCATCGCGCGGCATTCTGGCACTAGTGATCCACTTGGATGACAGACGCCCTCCCACGTCAACGCACGTGGAGGCTACGTGTCAACACCATCGAGCGCCCGCGAAGAAGCGGCAACAAGCAGCACTCGCAGTGTCAGGACTCCGGTCGATCTCACGTCCGTCCCTCGTGTCGTACAGCCTGCCGACCGAATCGCCGAGACGCTCGCGATCCCACCGATATCCAGGGCGGGCTCCATGGTTACGGCGCTTCCCGTCCCGCTGCTAGAGCCGCTGGTTGATAACTCGACGGCGGGTTTTGCCCTCGTGCGGGTGGACGGCTCAGGCGCCGTTGCGTCGAAGGCAGCCATTACGCTGCTCGGCTGGTCTGCGGGCACCCCGATTCGCTACGACGTACGTTCGGGACTGATCGTTGTCACCGCGGACCCGACCGCTGGACGGCGGATGCCGGCAAAGCTGAATCTCGTATTGCCCACGAAGATCCGTTCCCGCTGCCGTGTCCGCGCCGGCGACCAGGTCTTCCTCGCCGCACTACTCGAGCACAAGTTGCTGGTCATCTACCCGCAGCGCCGTCTCTACGACATGGTCCTCGCCTACCACGCCACCCTTCGGACCGAGCTCAGTTCAATTTCCTGATCAACGGAAGCCATATGGCCGCTCCTGCGGGATGTTCGTGACACGGCAGCGGCGCGAACATCCCGCAGGCTGGTCAGGCTGGTCAGGCGGGTGCGAGCGGATGTGGCTCCCCGGTCAGGGCGGACAGGGCGCTGGCCACTTCAGTGATGTCGGCCTTGACGTAGGTCGTGGTGGTCAGGTCGCTGCCGCTGTCGGCGTGTCCGGCGTAGGCGCGCGCGATACCGATGCCGAAGCGACGTTCGACCCAGGTCAGAGTGGTGTGGCGGAGCCAGTGGGCGGTGACGCCCATAGCCTTGGCCCAGTCGAGTTCGTCCTGGACTCGGTTGAAGATGTAGTCGTAGCGGCGTTCGGTGATCGGCTTGCCGTCGGCATAGCGCAGCAACTGTCCATCGCGGTCGCCGTCACCCCGCTCCTCGGCGTGCGCCAGGAGGTGGCGTATCAGTGTCGGCGAGACCGGCTGCCAGCGCTCGGTCTCGCCCTTCTCCCGCAGCAGGACCAGGCACTGCTTTTCGTCGAGGTCGCGAGGCCGCAAGGCTAACGCGCCGCCGCGGCGGCAAGCGGTCTCGACGTGCAGGCGGCAGATCAGCGCGTCGAGTTCCGGGTCGTTGCCGGTGCCGGCCACGACGTCGGAGAGCTCGATGAGCCGGTCGTTGGCCAGACCGCGCCGGGTGGAGGGGTTGCGGCGCGGTTTGGTAACGCGGATGGCCGGGTTGTTGCGGTCATCGATGCGCTGGTCGTTGACCAGGTGCTTGTAGAGGCAGCGGACAGCGGCGATGAAGTTCTCGGCCGCGTTGCGTCCGCCACGGGAGTTGCGCCGGACCCGGGCGGTGCGGCGGACGATCTCGGCCTGCGTCTTGATCTCGCTGGCGGTGATCGTGTCCATCCGGCGGCCGTTCCAGGCGGCTTCGGCTTTTTTCCAGTAGGAGCCGTAGGAGGCGGCGGTGCTGGGCGAAACGAGCCCTGCGACGACCGGGATCCATTCGTTGATCGTCGGGGCGGGCTTGCGGTCGCCGTTCTCGGCCGGTTCGTTGAGGAGATCGGCGGGGTTGACGCCCAGGCGCGAGAGCAGCAGCCGGGCGGCTTCGAGGTCGGCGGAGTTCGTGGTGGTGGTTTCGGTCATTGGTCCGCCTCCCCAGCGGCAAGGGTGGTGTGAAAGTCGCGCAACATCACGTGCACCACGTGTTCGGGGTGCACGACCAGGACGTCCTGAGCGAGGTCGGCCACGAGCAGGACGCGGCTGCCGGCCAGCACGCGGCACCCACGCCGGACCGGGGCGGGCAGCACGACATACGGTTTGGTGGACATCCGGAAGACACCGTCACTGCGACGGCAGATCACCGCGGACGAGCGAATCTGCGTCATCAGCAGACGGTCACCAGGTTTCCAGTCCAGGGCGTTGACGATGCCGCGGTCCTGGATCCGGCCAGACGCGTCCAGCAGCGCGGTGGAGAATCGCCGCTGCCCATCCGCGGCCAGGTCCGGCAGCGCCGGTATAGGCAGCGGGACGAGGGTTCCGGCCCGGACAGGAGCAGGTTCAGGCCTGCCGGTGCGGGGCGTGAGCGGCGCGATGCCGGTCATGACTCACCTCCCCGACAGCGGTCGCACGGGGAGGGCGCGGTCAAGATCAGCGTAGCCGTGTCTGATCTGGGCTGAACGCCAGAAAGACCCGCCGTGGCGGGCCTGTTACTCTGCGGTGCGGGAGATATCCCGTAATTTTGTGTCCGAGGACGATCTTGCTCGATAGAAACAACCCTTAGCATCTAAGATGCTGCACGGGTCAAGCAAAGGGGATCGGAGCTCAGCAACCTTACTGAGCGGCGCGGCCGAGACGAAGCGGGTACGTGCCGACCTGTCGGCGTGCATCGATCAGTATGAGCGAGGGACACCCGAACGCTCAGTGTTGAACACTCGGCTGGCCCTGACGCCCTGTTTGATCAGATCGCTACCGTGGGCTGATGGCTGCCTCATCCCGGTTCGCCGTCCCCTGGTACCTGCTTCTCCTGAGCGGCCTGGTGTTCCTCGGCTCAGCAGTCGTCGGCGTATCTGTCATCGGCGACGGCTTGATGCACCTGCCGTACGCCATTGCTGTTGCTGCATACGCACTGCCAATCTTGTTTTACCTGCTATCGATCGCAGGGACATGGGAGCAGACTCGCTCCGAGCGGGCAACGGCGCAGCCCCGAGGACAGCGTGCAGCAGTCGTGGCGGCCGCCATTCCATTCACCCTGGGAGCCCTCGTCATGCCGCTGCGGATGGGTCATTGGGATGTGCTCGCAATGCTCATTACCGGGTTCATCTCCGCTGCGCGACCAATAACGTTATCGTTGATTCTTCCCAGCGTTAGCGCGAGTGCTTCACAGTAGCGCATTGCACTGGATATGAATGCCTGCGAACGCCAACATGACAGCCTACACAAATGACAGAGTGATCAACATTAGATGACACCGCCACCCACACGCCGGAGATAATTCGTAATTAGGACTGCCCCGCGACCCCGAATCGACCTGTCGCACCGGCAACTTCAGCCAGCAAATCTGCGAAGTCGCTGCCGTGAATCCATTTCTCACGTTCATCGAGGATGATAGCCGTCCAGCTCAGAAACTCACGATACGTTGCTGGCATTCGTGCTTCGCACACAGCACCACTATCGGAGCTACATTCAGTATGACTAACTCTCCAACGGGCAGGAGACAGGTCTATCAGCGCTTGGATGAGGTCACCAGACTCAGACGCGGCGCGCATGGCTTCGACGTAATCCAGCGCCTCTCGCACTTCAACCCATAGCCACGCATCCTGCTGCTGAACAGGAAAACCACACTCGGTGCAAGACAACTGCCCAAATTCGGACTCAGGGCTGGCACCCATAGGACCCTCGCGTTGAGGGGCACCCGCGATGGGGTTGGGCAAGTTCGCCTCAATGTCTGGAACGCCGGTCGCAAATACATCTAGGTGGAGGATCCGCAGAAACAGCGTCCGCGTCATCGCGGCGAGTTCCAGCCCTGCGACTGAGCTGTACGGCTTGATGTCGAACGCGGGATCCAAGGCTCGCTGAGCATTGGACTCAAACCGATTGACCCCATGGGCTGTCATGTTGGCCCTCGCTGCCTCCGGATGACGTTGCGCAGCGGCAGCAGCGTCCCGCGCCGCTCGCCACGCTAGGTTGTACAGCTCGGATAGCGGCCTTACCCGTGCGGCGGCGTAGGCGGCCTCGACAAGCTTGTCCCGGTGGTCTTCCTGCACGCCTGGGAGTTTGTGCTGGTCCAGCAGATATTCGAAGTAACGGATGGCCTCCTCAGCTAGCAACTCCACCGCCATCTCGACGAGCGCCTGCTGGCGAGATAGGGACATCGTCGCCGGGTCCAGCCGGGCAGCCAGGTGACCTCGGACGGCAGCAGCTGCCGTCTCCAAACTGTGACCAAATTGCGTAAAGTAAGTCGCTTTCAAAGGAAAGTAACTGCCAGTTAGCGTCGGGACTGGCATCTCACCGCCTTCACCGGCGACAGCGAGGGCATCGTCGAAGGTGGCGGGCTCCCAAACAAAGCTGTCTACTTGGCTAGACGGATGAAACCGGATCAGATCCGCGTTCAGCACCTCGGCTACGCAGTTATGCTGCGAGCTCGCGTCTGGGTGCAGGGGGTCGACCCACTCTCGTATCGGCCCCAGCGGAGCCGGCGACGGGGCATAACTCAGCAAGGCCAGCGCGATCAACTCGACACGGACCGACGCTGCCGGAATTGGCTGATTGACCAGCCAGGATACCGCGTAGGCCTCAGCCACGATACCGGCCCGCTGCGCATCCCAGTCCTGACGGCGCCACCGTTCGCGCTGCCTGCCAGCCTGCCGATCATGATTCTCGCGAGCTCTGCGTAGTCGGGTCGGGTCAAGCGCACGTGCAATCTTCTCCTGCAAGGACGCATCGCAATCCGCGCAGTTGTCCGGCTGTTCGCCTTGTATGATCTTGCCTAGTGCGCTGCGCGATGCCAGCACGAGTTCTTCTCCGCACTGTGGGCAGGCATGGCCAGGAAGAACCGCTCGCACTGCCGCGGCAGCAACAATATAAGCCCGTCCCGAGCCCTGTCCCCAACGGCTGCAGTCGATCTTACTGGCGGTTTCTGACCAGATGGGGCGCCCAGTCTCGCTGTCGAAGCCGTCGAGGTGCCAGTACCGCTGCCCGATCTCCACCAAGTCGTCGTCGATACCGTCGCGTGGCTTGATCAGGGGGACGGGACCCCCTGCGGCCGCATCGTCAGTCATGATCACCCACACAGATTGAGAGGCAGTCAGGATCGATGACTAGTAGACCAGCTCGACCCGTCAGCGTGTCGAGGGCACGCCATTGCGACATCGTATGCAGTCGGCCATGGACCGAGGCCGCCCAACCGAGCCAAGGTCACGGACGACGCCCCGCGCCGCACCAGCTCGATCCCCCGAAGGCTTCACCCTCTTTACTTGCTAGGCCGTGGCATGGCCGAGACCGAGGACGATCTTGCTCACTATCGACACGCCTGCAGCTCCCAGCTTGACCTGCAGGTTCCCACGAGTTGGACCCGAAGCCACCCCGCCTCATGGGGTAATTGAGTGTCCGAGACGATCTTGCTCACTATCTACACGGATATCCTTAGGCTGACCTGCGAAGATGCGTCCGTCCGGGACGAACGCAACCGCGGCTCGACGATCTGACCGAAGGGCTGGCCCCGTCGACTACGATCCGGCGCCGCAGCAAGCACGAATGCGCTCGGACGTGAGCTGAACCGGGGCACTGGCGAGCACGCGGCGGAGTTCGGGGTCGTCACGCAGCGCCTCGCACTCCGGTGGCAGGTCGCGCACGGTGATTTGCCCAGTGGCTTCAGTGCCCGTCGAGACGACCTGCTTTTCCAGATGATCGGTGAGCTTGGGCCACCGAAGGGACAGGACGATCCAGAATGCCAGGACGTCACTATCGATGTCTATTCCTTCGAGGATTCTCGTGGCGCGCAGGACGCTGTAGGTGTTGATGAACCGCTTCATGCTTCGAGGATTTCCATCGAGGAGGGGCGCGAACTTCTGGAGCGCGTGCTCGCTGATTTCGAACAGCTCGGGCTCGCTCATCCTCTCGACGACTCGTGAAGCGGAGATCTCCCGCTGCCGGGCTGTCGCTGTCCTGAGGATCTTCATCAGGTCCTGCTCGCTAGCACTCTGCTCGATCTCCATGAGGATCTCGTGATCCTCCTGCGTCAAGCTCTGAGCTGAGTCGGGTATACCCAAGATGCGGTCGAGGAAACGCTGCTTGGCTTCCGCGCTCAAGGCCGGCATGGGAGCGCTCAGCTGGAAAAGTTTGTCGAGGAACATGTGCCCGAGTCCACGGCCAGGCTCTTCGATCGAGGTGGTGAAGCCCTTGTGGATGATCTCGTAAGACTGCCTCAACCAGTTACCATGCGCCGCGACCACGAAGTGCGCGGCACCCGCCGACTCCGTTCGGCGTGGCGCGTCGCGAACGAGAGTCTGGATCGCGTCGAGGAGTTCCACGACGTACTTTTCCTGGCAACGGTCCAGGTCGTCGATGAGAAAGACCACCCGCCGCGGCGCCCGCGTCAACAGCCAGCTGAAGTGGCAGGTCACTTCCTCCATGGGGTTGGTGTGGACCTGCTCGAGGCGGCGGGCTCCCCGGGCGGAGTCCCACCACACGAAGCGGCTCAGCACAAGAACGCCGAGGACGACGGAACCCGCTGTGCTGGCAAGGGCGCCGATGTTCTTGACGGCTTGGGTGATCCCTCCCGGGGCGATTACCGGGTTCAGCAGGAGGAAACCGGCAACGAGGGCGAGCAGGACCAGGCCCGCCGACAGGTACGGAGTGCTGCCGTGGCGGGCTCGCGTCCAGGCGTCCGCGATCCGGAAGACCGGCCGGCGCCACCACGGGAGAGACCGGGAAACTGAACCACGCAGGGTGACCAGCAGGGACCACCACGGCGGATCCACCTTGGCGTTACGCCACGAATCGAACGGGACGACGAGGTAGTGCCGCTCGAGTCGAGTGGCCAGCAGCTTCAGTAAGGTGCTCTTTCCGGAACCCCAAGGCCCATCGACGTGGAGCAGGAACGAATCGTCGGGCTCGGTCTCAGTGAAGCGCCGGAGCCTGGCGGCGAGTATCGAGGCGAGCGCATCGCGTCTAAGCGTGTCTCTGAGCGTGGGTGCGTCGCTGGCCCACTGTGCGTGTTCTTCGTGCATGGCTTTGGGGGGTGCGCTCATTGTGTGGATTTCGGATTCCTTCACCAGCCTGAACTGCCAGATGCCGAACCCGCCGGTAGACGTCGCCTGCTGGTAGTCGACTACGCGGCAGAGCCCGTCATACCGGTACCCGGACGCAGGCGCGAATGCCGAGTCCGCCTTCGCACCACGGATCACGCGGACGGGCAGCTCGGCATCGTGACTGCGGGCAAGAGCGAGATTACCGGTAGTGAGCCGCTGATCGGCGATTTGCTTTCCTAGGGCGTCACGTCCGCCCTGACCGGTGAAGACGATCTGGTCCCCGAAGTCCGCGTCGTCATAGTGGCCTGCGATGACGATTGATTCAGCGCCCTTGACCCCGCCCGTGATGGCTCCTTGAAGTGCCCGGTGAACTCCGGCAGCGGCCAGCGCCCTCCGGTCGGGAAAGGTCGTTCCTTCGGGATACCCAGATACCTCACCGAAGACCTGTTCGCTTGCCACAAGCCCAGCCTAGGGGAAGGGCTGGTGGGGTGTATCGGGATTCAGGACGTGTGGACGTAGGTGACTCGCGCGTCAGCCTTTCCGGCTTGGACGAACGTGTTGTTTCCCCGGAACGGCCCCGAGCCCAACGCGGTGCAGAAGGCGGACGCCGCCAGGGCCGTCCTCTCCGCCCCTTGCGTGACGCGCTCACCGCGGCGGCAGCCGATGAACTCGACGCTGGCGCCGGATCCCGTTGGCGGACGTCCCGGCCGCGCTCTTGTCGCAGCCAGCCTTCTGACCATCGCGGCAGGCGAATCGGCGACACGACGCTCGATGCGTGTAAGTGACCGAACCGAGCAGGCCCGCGGCCAGACATACAAGGCGACGCAAGAAGCCCGTCACCATATCGACCCCGAGGCTGGCCACGTACATGAACAGCCTCTGCGACACCGAACCGCTTCGAGAAGTGCGTTACACACGCGGGTGCTGACGGCCTCACACGAGACTGCTGCAACTCTCGAAACGCGGAGGCTCCCGCTACCTGTCGACGATCGGGGCGCTAGGTCGGCCGCAGTTCTTGGTGACGAAAGTCAGCAGTCGCTGATCACCGGGTTGGGCAGCTGCGGGCGCCACCACTCTGAAAGCCATGACGACGAGTCCGGGATCGATCGCGTCGCCGTCGGCCCCGGGGACTTCACGTTGCTCGATCAACGGGTAGACGAGCAGTGCACCACGACGAGGTTGACGCAATGTCTCGGCTTCCGGATCCTCGAACGACCAGGACATGCCTGCGATTCGATCGACGGCGGGTCGGTGTTTGGGATCGCTCATCGCCCCGAAGTACGGTGGCCGGCGACGGACTCGGTAGTGAAGGCTGAACGGGCCATACCCCAGGATCGTTCGAGAGGGGAACGACGGTCCGAGTTGGGGCAGGGACACGACCCAGTCGGTGACGTCCTCATTGTCGAGGCGTCGAAGCCATGCGAGGTCGGGACCGAACTGGCCGTCTCCGATCCATGCCAGGCCGCCCAGAACGTCCAGTAGAGCCGCGTGGGAGACGATGCCAACTTGTGCTTGGTAGGTCCTAGTCTCAGAAGACCGGAACGTCGCCGTGTGGCCACTGACCGTCGCCAAGAGGGGCTGGAACAGCTCTGTATTCCTAGCAAGCCGATCGCGTCGATCGGGGTAGTCGATGGGCTCGACGCCGATGCCTGGTGAACGACGTTCCGTGAGCTGGGCGTTGTACATCTTGTTGATAGCGGACGGCTTCAACCATGGAAGGTGTTGAGCCACAAGGGGCGGGACCTGAGCCGGGGTGATCTGCGGCTTGCCGTCGACGAGCCTGGCATAGCGGTCAAGCTGGTCACGAAAGTACTGTTCGTCGAGGCAGATCGCCTGGAATGCCTCGTTCAGCTCGTCGGTCACGAACAGCCGGACGAGGTCGCGATAGCCCTTGCGGTAGCCGAACCAACGGCCCATCTGCATGAGGGTGTCGGCCTGCTTGGTCAGCCTTCGGTAGTAGGAGATCGTAAGTCCTTCGACTGTGAATCCCCGAGCCAGTTTGTTCCCGCCGACCAGCACACGCCAGACCGGTTGGCGGTCGAAGTCGAGTGCCTCACCTTCGATCTTGTCCGAGTTGACCACGAGAACCGGGTTGCCGGTGCTGCCCACTTTCGCGATCGCCTCACCAACATAAGGCGCCAGAGCGTCGTAGTCGGGCGGGACCGGTTGGCCGTTCGACCTGGCCTGCATTACAGGGAGGGTGTCCTGCTCAAAAATCTCGCGCAGACGCTGCTGGGCCGACGGCGACGAATATCCGGATTCGTTCCACAGCTTTCTGATCCGTTCGGCCTGCTCTCGATGTGCCGCCGTTTTCATGTCCTCGTGCACGAGCATCGTGTGGTGCTTGAAGCTCTCTCCCCCGTTGGCCTGCCGGTACAGCTTGACCGCACCGGCGAGCACGAACGCGTCCATCGCGTCGCGAAGGTCGCGGTGGTCTTCCGGCGGTTCCGTTGGCAGCAGCCGCACGTGGGCTTTTTGGTTGGAGTTGGCCGTGGTCCGGTCTTCGTCGGGGATGATCGAGTCGATGTCGTGGAAGTCGCTCGGCCCCATGTAGCCGGGCGCAGGCGGCAACGAGATCAGAAAGTCGGTTGGGAAGAGGTCTTCTGCATCACTTGGGTCGATGAAGACGTTCGCGAACGGAGTTGCGGTGTAACCGATGTACTGCGCACGTGGAAGCATCCCCAGCAACTGCGAGATGAGCTTGTTGATGGCCGTACGGGTCCTCTGGTCCTCTTTCCACTTCTTGGGGTTGCTGGTGTTCACTGACGCTTGGTCGGACTCGTCGTCGACTATCAGTACGGGCAGGTCCTCGATACGTGCGGCGCTGCGACGAAGGTCGCCAACCAGTTTGCCGAGTACGGCGGCGTTCTTCTTCACAACCGCAAGGCGGGCCCCGGTGTCGAAGAGGTTCTCCGGGGCGTAGATCGGCTTTCCCTCATCGCGCTTCGGGAAGTCCAGCGCGATGATGCCCTGTCGAAGGCTCTTGTAGTCGCCGCGCTGGGTGGTCAACCGGTGGATGTTCGGCCTGCCTGCCAGCCGCGGCAATGACCCGTGGCGCAGGAAACTGTCCGCTACCCAGTCTGGGTCGTCCTGATAGTCGAGTCCATCCAGCGCCAGGGGGTCGTCTTCGTCCACCCCGCCCAGGATGTTCTCGCGACCGACCAGTTCCATATCGAGGCGTCGCTGGGTCTGTGCGCGGAGCAGGTCAGTGGTGCCGGTGAGGACGATAACCAGCCGATACCCGACGTCGATGGCCTTGGCTAGGACTCCGGTGAAGTTGGCGGTCTTCCCGCTCTGGACGTAACCGACCACGAGCCCCTTCGCCTTGTATGCCTCGATCTGCGTAGGGTCGGTCAGCCGTTCGACTACCCTGTCAGTGGCGATGTCCAGCGAGGCCCTGGCATCCGCGTCCCAGCCACGCTTGTTCTTCAGGTAGTCGTCGTAGTTCTTCCAGTAGTACGACCGTCGAGTCTTGATCTCGTCCGTGTACCACTGAGTCCACTCCGGGGCGATCACAGTCGGTATGCGGATGCCGGCAACCGAGCACTTGTCGTTGAGAACGACTGCGGCTGCATCACTGAGCTTCAGCTGACGGGTGATGACACTTCGACGTTCGGACGTGTTCGGTGCTGTCCCCTCCGCCCATGCCTGTTCGACTGCGGCGTCCCATCGCGCAGTCGCTTCGCGCAAGGCGGATCGCAGTGGATCGTTGAGCCCGGCGTCCTCCAGGTGTCTGCGAAGAAGTTCGTCGTCGACAGCCGCGTCGGGTTCGAGGCCGGACGCCATACCGTTGAGGTCCCTCGGCCGTCCCATCGTCGCCATCGCCGCCAAGGCGGCAATGTAAGCTCCCGACCCGGTGCTATCCATGTCAAATCTCCAGTTCGAGCGCTGGTTCGAGGCGTGCAGGCACGTCGATCGCAGGCGGCAAGTCGGTCAGGTCGATCCGGTAGCGCAGGTCAGTTATGAGCCTCACGTCGGCGACTCCGGGGTCGACCGCGGACCGAGTGAGACGCGGGAATCCAGTATCTATGCGATAGATCGTCGGTCTGGTTCGAAGCAACCAGCGGGTGCGCATGACGGGCGCCATGGCACTCCGCCATCCTGCGCAGCCAAGTTTCTGCTCGAGCGTATCCAGCGGGGCGCCCGGGCCGACTGCAGTTCGTGCGTCCTCGATACTTTCCGAGAGGGTTCTTCCTGCCGTCGGACCCGACCGTGTCAGCTGCAACGAGGCCAGCCACAAAGGACGCTCCGGACGTTCAGTGAGCTGAGTCCACGACGAGATCCAGTGCGCACGGCGTTCGCTGTGAGTAGTCTTGACCTCGAGATCGAAGTCATCCAGGGCAAAGTCGTGCTCTTCGGCGTCCGGTCCACACCATGCATCGACCGCAGCTGCGGCGCCCAGCGGCCCGATTAGGGCTCGAAGGACGAGAAGCTCGCCGAATAGTCCAATTTCTTCCTCTATACCGAGACTTTCGAGCCTCTGCAGGAGCCGCCCCAGGACGCGCAGGGTCTCGGCAACGGCTGCGTCAGCCCGCATGTGGCGCAACTGCAGCCGGTCGATGATCGCACAGAGCAACGGATATCCATCGAGAAACAGTTCTCGTTCCGTAATGAATACTTCGATCCACTGGGAGCCTTCATGGAAGACCTTGCGCGCGACGAGGTGTTCCAGCTTCCCGATGGGGCTGGTGCCGTCGTCGGGGATCCGGATGCCGACTGCTGGGACCGCAGGATCAATGAAGACGTAGACACGAGGACTCCCCTCAACAGCGAACTCCAAGGGAACGTCCACGCTGACGTATCGTTCGAACGTCGATGCGTCGAGGTGCCGGTCCGTGGAGTCGATCATGACGAGCTCTCGTCCTTGGCTGCAGCAGTAAGGACCTCCTGCCACAGCTCGATGTTGTCCTTGTCCTTCGGACCTAAGTGCTCGCCTTCGAAGACATCTTCGATCAACAGGTAGAGCAAAGCCTTCAACAATGGCGTGTCGTTCACCGTGTGTCGTTGACCGGTAGGTTCCGGACGGTACTGCTGATTAAGCCACAGAGTCCCAGCAGTTCGATCGACGTCGAAGAACGAGTCGTTGTCGAACCGACGCCACTTCACGTGGAGTCCATCACGCCCGGGGATCACCGGAATCTCGTCTTCGATCACGCCGCGAAGGCGCGGCGGGAAACCTTTTCCCGGAGGGATCATTGGTTTGCGTGCCCGGCTGCGTCGACGGGACTTCCGGTACGCTTGCTCCGCGTCCTGGAGATAGTCCGCCAGGCTCGATCCGTCTCCAGCTCTTGCGCTTTCGGCGAGCGAGGTGAAGTCGGGCCCGGTGATCACACGCGACTTCTCCGGGTTCATCTGGAAAAGACCTAAGATGTCGTCGTCGATGTCGACTACCACTCGAGCCAACTGCAACGCAGGCTCGACGGCATGGACACCACCCCACTGTCCACCGGCTTGCAGGAGTCTGTCGTTTCGATAAAAGTAGATGCCCTGGTGGTCTGCTGGCACTCCGAAAAGTCGAAACTCCGGTAGATGCGAACGGCCGGGCCAGATGTGGCAGCCGAATTCGACCTTGCGTCCGCCTGAAGTCGCAGTAAAAGACTTGGGGTAGTCAGCATGCCCCGAGCGCGGGTAACCGAAGGGATCGATTGCTGCCACTGGGAACCGTGGCCCCGGGTGGATGCTCCCGACATCCTCGACATCAACGATGATCGTGATACGGCCACCCGCGATGATGCGGTGCAGCACCAACCCGAGGTGGTTGCGGATTCTGGCGATCGTCTGGGTGATGAACTTCTCCACGCGAGCAGGATCGTCGGTCGTCGGGAAGCCGCTCACGGCGTCCCATCTGACAACCGTGCCGCTGCCACTCTCAGCCAGGCCCCATGGCCGGTCATATTCGTCGAAGCAGAAGTCGTCCGAGACGATGTCGCACTGGAAGTTCTCGCGGTCGTCGCCCAGCACCCATCGTCGTCCCACAGGCGGCGTACTCACCGTCTTGGAGACGACTGTCACCGACCGGGCCTGGCTGAACGATGCGGCTTTCAGGCCGATACCGAACCTACCAAGATCTGCCCGTCCGTAGACACGCCTACTACCCACCGTCATAGCGGTGTCAATCTCACGACCGCCCATACCGTGACCGTTGTCCACCACGTATAGGGTGCGCAATCGGCCTTCATGACGGACGAAGCGGATCAGGACCTCGGATGCCTGCGCGTCGATTGAATTGTCGACCAGGTCGGCCAGCGCAGTCTCGAGCGAGTGGTTCCGGCCGAGACCCTCCATCGCGCGCGCATCCGGCGGCAACGTCACGGCACCGCTCACCGACACCTGCTCGTGCCACATCCTCAAGCCCTCCGCTCCCCGAACTCCACCGAGCCGACATCCTCAGGCGATCCGGCGCCGACTACGGCGAGTGTCGTCCAGCGCTGGCAAACGTTACGACTTTCAAGCAATACATCGCCCGTCACCCGCGTGCCACGCCGACGACGATCGACTTCTTACCTGCTCTGACCAGCACCAGAGCACACCCCATGTAGCGACCGGCCCGAAAAGCACAATCTGATCACAGGTGCCTTCATACTCGACCGACGAGCGTAGCGACCAGTATCGGCCGACCGGGAGAGATGCGACACCGCATCCTCGACACAGGTCAGGCCTAGCTGGGGCTGACTGACCTGCGTCGACTACAAGATCCAAGACACCTTTGCTGCCAAAGCGATCACGCAGCCGGCTCCCGGCGTGTACGTATTCGACTTCGGCCGCACGACCTCAGGCTGGGCCCGCCTGAACATCCAGGGCCTGGCGGGCACCGCCATCAAGCTGCCCTACGGCGAGAAACTCACCGCCGACGGCCAGGTCGACACCTCCGGCTGCTACTCCCGGACAGAACCAACCAGCAAACCGGCCTCCAGACCGACTCGCACACCCTGCGCGGGGGGCCACAGACTGAGACCTGGACCCGTCGTTCAGCTGGAAGGGCCACCGCTACGTCCAGGTGACCGGGCTGCCCGCAGCCTCCACCGAGGCGACGCTCACCGAGGAGTCCCGCACACCTCAGTAGCCGACGTTGGCACGTTCTCCTCGTCCGACCCGATGGACAACGCTATGGGCCAAGCGAGCCGGCGGCCCCTGCTGAACAATCTCTACGGGTATCCCACGGACACCCCGATATGCGAGAAGTACGGCTGGACCGGCGACACCGCCCTGATGGTGCCGTTCGGCGGGCTCGACTTTCACCTCGCCCGGTTCCTCGCGAAGTGGACGGACGACATCGCCGACGCGCAGCAGCCGAACGGGTCGATCCCGCTTATTATCCCGGTCGACGGCCACGTCCCGCCGACCGTCGCCTTCGCGGCCCGTCACCGGAATGGGCCAGCGCCTATACCACGGCGATGTGGACGCTGTGGGACAGCTACGGCGACAAGGCCGCGGTCGCCCGGCACTACCCCGGCCCGACGAAGTTTGTGGACTACGAGATCAGTGCCCTCGACGGCGCCGGGCCGGCCCACACATCCTTCGGTGACTGGTCGCCCCGGGCCTCAGCCCGGACCAGCGCCCCACCGCCACCACCTACCTCTATAAGGCAGTTACCACCCAGGCCGCGCTGACCCGCGTACTCGGCAAGACCACGGACGCCGCCTGCTACAACGAAACTGCGACCAAGCTACAGACGCGCTTCAACGCGGCGTTCTTCCAGCCAGACCGCGGTTACCACCAAGGAGCGAAGGTCAGTACCTGTAGGCGTCCACCGCCGTCCCCTCGCCTTCAGGCTGGCACCGGCCGGTACCGAGCAGCGGATCGCCGACAGCATCACCGCGGACGTCACCGCCCACGGCAACCACCTCGCCTCCGGCATCCTCGGCACCTCGGTGCTTCTCCCCGTGCTGACGCGCTACAGGCGCGTGCGGCATGCGGCCGCCAACGCCCGGCCAGAAGACCTACCGGGCTGGGGCTACCTGCTGGTGCAGGGCACGGAAACCTGGTGGGAATCGTGGGATCCCGCGGCGGCCCGGTCCCGTGACCACTACATGTTCGGCACCGTCGACACGTAGTTCTACCAGGACGTCGCCAGTCTGCGGCAGGACGGACAGGCGTGGTCACACTACGTCGTCGCCCCGGCGGTGACGTCCGGCGGAACCAGCGCGCACTTGAGCCTCGAAACGGTCCGCGGTACCGCGGCGGTCTCTTGGCGCTCCACCGCCGACGGCAGGTTCACGCTCGACGTCACGGTGCCGGTCCGCGCAACAGCCGAGATGCGAGAGCCGGCGAGCGCGGCAGCGGCGGTGACCGAGTCCGGCTTATACCAATTCGCGACGAACTGACCGATGGAGGCGGGGGCTGCCGGCGCCGGAAGTGATGGCGCCCCGCCTCCGGAGACCTGGCGTCACGCGGGCGCCTTGTTCACCGCGGTGAACCACAGGTTGAGCAACCCGACCGGCACGAACGTGATCGCCCACCACTTCCCGGCCTTCAGACACGCACCCCGCAACCAGGTCACACTCCGCGCATACAGGCCCGAATAGGTCGCGGCCCAGGCGAGAACGAAGCCCAGCGTGGCCAGGTACTGGAAGATCGTCTGCACCAAGCCGCTGAGAGGCACCGCTACGAGGGTGAGCACAATGGCCGCGCAGAACGTCGCGGTCGCGAATCTCGTCGCCCGGACGACGCGCTCGAGCCCCTCGGCGAGTTCCGTCGGCACGCCGCCAGGGGCTGCCTGCACCGCGGCGGCCGGCTTCCCCAACCGCGCCAGCCGTAGCCGGCGGATAACCGTCCGGATCTTGTCCGGCAGCAGCCTGAGGACCGCCACGGGTGGCCGAGCGTAGCCCCGCACGTACAGCAGCGTCGATCCGGCGGGGCGCAGCCGCAGCACACCGACACCCCGTTCCGGCCGATCGACCAGTTCGTCCTTCCGGCCGAGGGTCTGCCAGCGGGGCACCTTGCGGACCTCGTGCCCGTAGTTGTAGGTCCGGCGCCGGTTGTGGTGGCGGCACCTCGACCATTCCCCTGCGACGACAATCCGGCACGGCCGTCCCTTGCTGGTCCGGGGATAGTCGCACAGCAACGGCCAGACCCGCCCACGCAGCAGCCACAGCACGACCGAGACTACGGCGAGGTAGAGCGGGAACAGGCCGCCGATCCAGAACGGCCACGGCACGCTCGACGCGGAATCCAGACGGGTCGAGACCCATTGCACGGTCGACGGAAGTAAGGACAGGTAGTCGTTCACCGCGCCCCCTCATCGGCCACACAAATAGTCACTACCTCACTACCATTCGTAGCCCAGACGCGAGCCGCGCGGAATCCGCCATCCGTGGCAGTCCCTGCGATGCAGCAGTTCGGCGATCTCCGCCTCCGACAGCGGGCGCGGGCGTTCTTCGTGACGGCGTCGGAGACGTGGCGCCGCCCACCGCGCACGTCGGCGATGTCGGAGGTACACGGCCTTCAGGTCAAGGGACAGCAGTCCTGCGCCGGGTGCGCAACGTGCAGGGTGAAGCACCCAGTTCGCGTCGGCTCGCCTTGTTGAAGCTTTGAAGTTCGCCGATGCTCACTGCGGCCGCGACGGCTGGAATGGACATCGTCGAACTCCTGGAGCAGTGCCCGGCCCGCCGCAGACGCCGACGCCGGACGTGACCGACCACAGTCAGTCCGCTCTTGGTGCGAAACAGCCGGATCACGTGGTTGGGAGTCCCAATGAGCGGCCGGTCGATCGCCACGCCACTCGCGGCTCATCCTGCGCCGACGCGGGGAACATACCTTGATGCCCGCCTGCGATGCCCACGCTGCGCTCAACAACGTCCCACCGGTGGGAGGCTCTCAACGAGCTCATTCGGTTCGTCGTTGAACGGGGGAAGTGACGACCGACCACGTTCCACTCGGCATGGCAGACGATCGGTCGGTCTCAAGATCACAGGTTAAGTCCCTGGGGACTTAAGAGCATGTCTCATGTGGTGAGTTTGCGGAGTTTCTTGTAGCAGGTAAGGCTGGCTCCGAGGATGAGGAAGGCGAGGAAGTGTTCGGCTTTGCGT
>NZ_JBEZYB010000086.1:0-31052 GCF_040638285.1 Amycolatopsis sp. NPDC026612 | reverse complement strand
CGTCGAAGCGATGCGCTACACCCGCACGGACACCCCCGAAGCGGCGCTGGCCCGGCTCGCCGACCTGGTCCCGATCGCGGTGATCACCCGCGGCACCCCCGGAATCCGGGGGGTCCGGCGCCGGCCACGGCCCCGTGCTCAGTGCGATCGCGGGTCCTGGAGGGCGGCCGAACAGGATGGCCAGTCGTGGAAGTCGTGGTGCGCGCTCCACAGGCGGTGCGCCGCGTCGATGTTCCAGACCGGGTCGAAAGCCTGCCGCGGCGTGCCACCGAGATCCAGCAGGCGGTCGTCGGAGATCTGGAAGACGCCCCAGTTGCGGCTGCCGTTCGTGTTCGGCAACACCCACAGCGGATCGAGGAACGAGGCACAGCGGGCGATCGCGACCGCGGTGTCCGGCGCCTCGGTGAACACCGCCCGGATCCGCTGCTCCACCAGGACCGCCGACCAGCCGGCCAGGCTGGTCCGGTGGTCGTACAGCGCGTTCTTGGTGGCCTCGTCGACCACGCCGCGAGCGGGCAGGCCGGCCAGCACCTGGAACGCGGTGACCCGGCGCAGCGTTTCCGGGCCGAACGAGCCGTCGACCGCGAGCCGCCCCTGGGCGGCGACCAGCAGGTTCTGCACCTCGGTGACGCACTCGTCGTGCTGGCCCATGCTCACCGGCGGCCGGCAGGCCGGGGAGAACAGCATGCGGTCGGCGTAGCGGCCGCCGCCCGGACCGGACCGGGCGGCGGTGACCCAGACCAGCCCGCCCGCCAGCAGGACCACGACCGCGACGGCCACCGCCGTGAGGCCGCGCCGGCGTGGCGACCAGGGTTCCCGCCGCGCGGCCGGGGGGACGACCGGCGAGGTCTCCGAGGTCTCCGAGGTCGCTGCCGGCGCCTCGTCGGCCCGGCCGGCGTCGGCCAGGGCCCACAGCTGGTGCAGTTCGCGCAGTTCCTCGGCGGACGCGCCACAGACCTTGGCGAACGAGTGGATCACGCGGTAGTCGGCGGGGAAGCTCTTGCCTGAGCAGTACCGGTGCAGGCTGGAGCCGCTGGCCCCGGCCTGCCTGCCCAGACGTTCGTAACCCCGCCCGCTGCGGTCCTTCAACATGCGCAAGTAAGCGGCGAACTTGTCCATGTGCACTGTCACGGTGACGGGACCACCTCGCTCGGGCAGCGGATGAAGGACGGAAGTTAACACCGTCGCACCGGATGCCGGGCGGAAACTGACGGATTGCGCCACTCGGGTGAACACCAGGCCCCAGAACGCCGAGCCGATGCCCGCGATGGTCAGCCCCGGGCGCGGCTGGAACCCGCTGCCGTTGCCCGGTCCCACCCTGGACAGCACCATCCGCCGCAACAATTCCTCACTGAAACAGGCCATTGAATTTTCAGGAGCTGCCGGTAAAAGCGCCGCTCAATTCATTCGTGTATTAGGGTGCCGCTTCCGCGCGGCTTTTGACGAAACCGTGGCCGGTTCCGGTGCGACGCCGTTGCGCACCGGCGTATTTCGCGGTCCGGCCGAGCCGGTTCGCTGTACTATCCGGCCAGTGATCCGGATCGGCGAGCAGGGGGAGCCAGTGAGCGGTACCAAGGTCCTGGTGGCGGGAGCGAGCATCGCGGGGCCGGCGCTCGCCCACTGGCTGCACCGGCGGGGGGCCGAGGTCACCGTGGTGGAGCGGGCCTCCGGGCTGCGCCCCGGCGGCCAGGCGGTGGACGCACGCGGGGTGACCAAGGAGGTCATCCGGCGGATGGGGCTGGACGCGGCGGTGCGCGCGGCCCGCACCGAGACCGCCGGCGCGTACACCGTGGACGCGGACGGCACCGTGCTGGAGACCTTCCGCGCGGACGACGACGGCGGCGACGGGTACATCTCGGAGATCGAGATCCTGCGCGGGGACCTGTCCCGGGTGCTCCACGACGACACCCGGGACGCCGTCGAGTACGTCTTCGGCGACCGGATCGCCGAGCTCATCCAGGACGCGGACGGCGTCGACGTGACCTTCGCGGGCGGCGACCGGCGGCGCTTCGACCTCGTGGTCGGGGCGGACGGGCTGCACTCGGCGTTGCGGGCGATGGTCTTCGGGCCGCACGAGCGGTTCGTCCGGCACCTCGGGCACGTGCTGGCCTTCTACAGCGTGCCCAACGAATTCGGGCTGGACCGCTGGCTGCTCGACTACCAGGAGCCCGGGCGGTCGGCCTGCCTGCGGCCCATCCAGGACGCCACCCGGGCGATGGCCATGTTCTCCTTCACCTCGGCCGGCTTCGACGTCGACCACCGTGACGTCGAAGCACAGAAGCGGCTGCTGCGCGAGCGGGTGGCCGGCCTGGGCTGGTTGACCCCGCGCATGCTCGCGCACCTGGACGACACGCCGGACTTCTACCTCGACCAGGTCGCCCAGGTGGTGATGGACCGCTGGTCGAGTGGCCGGGTGGCGCTGCTCGGGGACGCGGCGTTCAGTTCGTCGCCGCTGTCCGGGCAGGGCACCGGGCTGGCACTGGTCGGTGCCTACCTGCTGGCCGGAGAGCTGGCCGCCGCCGGGTGGGATCCGGCGGCCGGGTTCACCGCATACGAGGCGCGGATGCGCTCGTTCGTCGAGGCCAACCAGGAGATCGGCCGGTTGCACGCGCACAGCCGCGACGTCGGTGGGCTCGACGCCGAGCCCGACGCCGAATGGCTCACCGAGGTGATCGAGCGCGCGATCAACGGCGTCGACCTGCCGGACTACGCGGGAGTGCCGGATTCCGGAGCGCGGATCACCTCGCCGTCCCGGCCGTAGGCAAGGCCGCCGGGCCGGATGATCACGTCAGCGGAGGAATTCGTCGAGCTGCGCTACAGTGCCGACCCCAGCGAGTACGGGCGTGCGGCGAGCGAGCCCGCGCCGCCCGACATCGAAATACTCCCGCAGGTGTCTTGGAGAGGCTCGCCGGGGACAGCTGGAAGAACGTGTCCGACACAGCAACACGGCGGCTTGGCCGTCCGCAGTGAGTGTGCCGGACCAGGACGTGTCCTGCAAGCGGTTGAGGGCCGGGGCCGTGCTCAGCGGCCCAGCGCCGCGGCGAGCGCGGCGACGTCGACCCGGTGCGGGCGCGGCAGCCAGATCGGCTGGTCGGCCCCGCGGGGAGACAGCACGTTGAGGTAGTGGTGCGGGGTCCGGGACAGCGTGATGTTCTCGGTGACCCCCTGGTAGATCCCGAGCGGGGTGAGCGAGGTGAACAGCTGCGGGTCGAGCAGTTCGTGCTCGCCGCCGCTGCCGACGGCCTCGCGGACGTAGTCCCAGTCGAAGAAGCCGAGGGTCACCGCCCACATCGCGGCCCGGGTCAGCGACACGTGCACCCGGTAGGTGCCGCCTTCGGTGGCGCGGCGGGCCAGCGCGGCCATGGCGCCGGTCGCGCCGAGCCAGGCGACGAGGTAGTCGTTGATGATCGACGTCGGGGGCAGCTTCGGTTCGTCGAGGCTGCCTTCGGCGGCGACCATGCCGGTCACCGTGCCGGCGACCTGGTCGAACCCGACGCGCCGGGACCAGGGGCCGGTTTCGCCGTGGCAGCTGGCGGTGACGTGGATCAGGCCGGGCCGGACGGCGGCGGCCTGCTCGGCGTCGACGCCGAGTTCGGTGAGCAGGCCGGGGCGGCGGTTGGCGAAGAAGATGTCCGCGTCCCGCAGCAGGGCACGCAGGGTCTCCTGGCCGTCGGGCCCGCGGACGTTGAGGCGCGCCGAGCGCATGCCCACGTTGGCGGTGGCGATGAGGGGGTCCGGTTCGAACTCCGCGACGCGCCAGACGTTGAGCACGTCCGCACCGAGTGAGGCCAGGGAGCGGCCGATGCCGGCACCCGCGATGACGTGGCCCATGCCCAGCGCGCGGATCCCGGACAGGGGGTGGGTGCCCCAGTCCGGCAGCGGTTCGGGTGGGGTGTCGGCGATCTTCTCGATCTCGATCAGCGGCCGGGACGCGAGGTGCTCGAACACCGGCTCGTCGACGAACTCCTCGACGCTGCGGACCTTGGCGAACACGATCCCGTGCTGCTCGCCCAGCGCTTCGAGCTCGTCGGCGGTGTGCCGGGCGATGGCCCGGCCGAGGGCTTCGGGGTTGTCGGCGCAGTCGAGGACGGCGAGCATCTTCGACTTCAGCCCGGGGTAGATGTTGGGC
Organism: Amycolatopsis sp. NPDC026612; assembly: GCF_040638285.1. NCBI lineage: Bacteria > Bacillati > Actinomycetota > Actinomycetes > Pseudonocardiales > Pseudonocardiaceae > Amycolatopsis > Amycolatopsis sp. NPDC026612. The sequence goes on along the minus strand of NZ_JBEZYB010000086.1, from coordinate 26,923 downwards.
GGGATGACGCGGCGGCCGTCGCGGGTGGGGTAGAAACCGAAGTAGGCGAGGACGCTGCGGTCGGGCATGTCGGCGGGGTAGCCGTTGAGGGTTTCCCACTTCATCTCCGACGCCGGGGCGAGGCGGCGGATGGCCTGGCCGAGGTCGACGCTGATGTCCTGGCCGAGGCCGGTGCGCATCCGCCACAGCTTCGCGGCGATCACCGACTGCTGGGCCAGCGCGACCGCGGCCGCGCCGCCGAGGCGCAGGCTGCTGGGCATCAGCGGGTCGCGTTTGCGGAAGGTGACGGTGCCGCCGCTGTCTTCGGGGGTGAAACCGAGCGGGGCGAGGAGGGCGCGGAGCTCCGCGTGCGGGTCGAACTCGTCGTCGGTGGCGCGGTGCTGGACGGCCTTGAGCATCGCATCGCGCAGGACCTGCGGGTCGGTGGTTTCCATGGCGGGCTCTCCGGTCAGGCGGGCAGCAGGGCGGTCGGGACGTCGACGTGGCGGGCGCGCAGGAATTCGCCCAGCGACTTGCCGATCTGGTCGAGGGCGAGGTTCGCCGAGCCGCTGGGCGGGAGGTACCCGCGCAGCACGAACGAAATGCCGCGCAGGTTCGGCTGCTCGTAGCGTTCGATCCCGATGGTGTCCGGGCAGCCGAGCAGCTCGCGGAGCTTGCCGCCGGTGAGGAACGCCGCGAGCCACGGCCACGCCGCTTCGTCCCGGACCCACACGCCGAGGTTGGCGTTGGCACCCTTGTCGCCGCTGCGCGCGTAGCCGATCCGTCCGAACGGGACAGTCGCGGTAGGACCGAACGACGCCGGATCCGTCGTGCTCGCCGCGGTTTCCGGCTGACCGGTGAAGGGGACCGTGTGCGGCGGGGGAGCGATGTCGAGCACCCGCCCGCCGGGCAGGTGCACCTGGTGCCGGAGATCGGCCTGGCGGACGAGTCCCGGCCAGTAGTCGATCCGCGGCTGCCCGCCCATCGAGTACATCTGCGTCATGTCGATGTAGAAGCCGGGGATGCTGCCCAGGCCGTAGGAGCAGAACTGGTTCAGGAATCCCGACACCGTCGGCTGGTCGGTCGCGGCGACGGCGACCTGGACCGCGACGGTGGCCTGCCACTGGTCCTCCGGGTCGGCAGCCGGCTGCCCGCAGACGAAGAAGTGCAGTTCGTCGACCGCGTGGTCCTGGCGCGCCCGCTCGGCCTGGGCCTTGAGGACGGCGATCTTGGCGTCGAGGTCGAGGCCGGTGGGGAAGAGCCAGGTCGCGCCGCGGTAGCCGCGCTGGAAGTTGATGCCGACCTTGGTCGTACCGGACGGGGCGCTGCCCCTCGCGCCGGTGACGCGCACCCGGTCCGGGCCGTCCTGGGTCAGCTCGACGGAGTCGGTGTGCCAGGTGACGTCGGGGTTGAGGTAGCGCGGCCCCTGGATTTCGTACATGAGCTGCGCGGTGACGGTGTCGACGGTGACCGCGCCGCCGTCGCCGGCGCGCTTGGTGATCACGAAACTGCCGTCGCCGTCGACCTCGGCGATGGGAAAGCCGGGCAGGAGGTTGTCCGCGATGCCGGTGAAGCCGGCGAAGTTCCCGCCGGTGGCCTGCGGCCCGCATTCGATGATGTGCGCAGCGGCGGTCGCGCCGGCGATCTTGTCCAGTTCGTCGCGGTCCCAGCCGTGCCACCACGCGGCCGGCCCGGTGACGAGGGAGGCATCGGCGACGCGGCCGGTGATGACGATGTCGGCGCCTTCTTCGAGCGCGGCCTTGATGCCCCAGCCGCCGAGGTAGGCGTTGACCGCGAGCAGCTCGCCGGGGTCGACGTCCAGCGCCGCGCCGGTTTCCAGGTGGGTCAGCTGCCCGTCGGCGATCAGGTCCTTCGCGGTGTCGGTGAGGTCGTCCCCGGTCACGTACGCGACCTTCAGGTCCAGGTTCAGCGCCGCGATCTCGGTGCGGATCGCCTCGGCGAGGCCGGCCGGGTGGTAGATCCCGGCGTTGGTGACCACCTTGATCCCCTTTTCGGCGATCGCGGGCAGCTGGGGACGCAGCTGGCGGAGGAAGAACTCCGAGAAGAACCCACGGCGGGCGGCGGGGTTTCCGTGGAAGCCCGCGACCACCATGGACATCGTGATCTCGGCCATCGAGTCGCCGATCACGACGTCCACCGGATCGCCCTGCACGGCTTCCTCGAACGCGGAGAACCGGTCGCCCATCGCGCCGGAGAAGTTCGCGATCCGGACCGGACGCGCCATCGCGGCCACCTCCACATTTTGTTGACATCTGTCGCCGAAATCGACGGTACTGTTATCGTTGACAGGTGTCAACGAACGAGGAGGTGCGGGCGCCCGCCCGGACCGACAGCGTCGATCCCCGGGCCGCGCGGGTGCGCGACCGGCTGCGGCAGGCCGCGTTCGGCCTCATCGAGGAACGCCGGGTGGAGCGGATCTCGGTCAGCGACATCACCCAGCGCGCCGGGGTCAGCCGCCAGGTCTTCTACCAGCACTTCCGGGACCGCGACGACGCCGTCGCCCAGGCGGTGGCGGCCTCGTTCCGAGACCTCGCCCCCGGCGACGGTGTGCGGGAAGACCCCCGTGCGGTGATCCGCAGGCTGTGCGATTTCGCCGCCCGGCACGACCGGCTCTACCGCAACCTCTATCCCAGCGCGGCGTCACAGCAGACCGCGAACGCCTACCGCGACGTGCTGCACCCGGCGTGCCTCCGGCTCGTCGAGCACCTGCCGGACCCGATGACGCTCGCCGACTTCGTCGTGGGCGGGATCATCGAGGTCCTCCGGCTGCCGGCCGCAGGGCCGGGCGGCCCGGTCACCGCCGAGTCCCTGCGCCGCCGCGTCGACGCGTGCCTCGACGTCGTCGGCAGGCGCTGAACCAACGCGGTCCGGAACGCCGATCGGAATGGGCGCGGGAGAAGCGCATGACCGTTCGATCGGCTTATCGACGGTCGGGCTCGCGGTGGTTACTGTAACAACCGGGGGTCTCCCGCGACTGTTGCAGTGGCGCTGATGGACGGCGCGGCAGGGGGGTGTTGTGGCGCGCCAGCTCTACGGCCGGACGATGGAACCGAAATTGGTGCGGCAGTTGCTGGTCCGCCCGGAGGCCGGTCCGGCGGCTTATCTGCCGTCGGTGGTGTTCGAGGGCGGCGCGAAAACGGGCAAAACCGCGCTGCTGAATGCGCTCGCGCGCGGGTGGGCCGGAAAGATTCCCTATTCCCACCTCGATGTCGCCGCCGTCGAAGAACACCTCGGCGATCAGGCCATTCCCGAATTGCTCGCGGCGATCGCGGTGCAGCTTTCCCGGCGCTGCCCGATCTACGGTTCGCTGCGGTTCGACCGGCTGGTCATCGGCCTGCAGGCCGCGCAGCTGGACCTGGACGGCGATGATCCCGCCGGTGCGCGCCGGGAGGTCGAGGCCATGCTGGCCCGGCGGCTCGGCCTCGCCAACCTCAAGAAGGTGCTCGCCGGGGTGGCTCAGCAGGCGTTGAAGCAGGTACCCGCCCCGATCGAGGCGCCCGGCAACCTGGTCGAACTGGCGGTGGACGCCGCCGTCGACGGGATCGCCGGGCGGGTGCTCACGCGCAATGCGCTCGGCCGGGCCCGCAGCTGGTACGGCCACCGGGATCGGCACGAAACGATCGACCCGGTCGGCCAGCTGGTCGACCTCAACACCGCGCTGCGCAACCCCGCGCTGGCCGATGCCGGGATCCAGCCCGGCGAGCTGCTGTGCGACGCGCTGCTGGCCGACCTGCGCGACAACTTCCGGACGGCCCGGCACGCGGAAGAGTGGGCGGTCAACTGCCTGGTGCTGCTCGACAACCTCGACTGCGCGCTCGGAACGGCCTTCCTCCGCGCCATGGCGGCCGTGCGCACGCTGGACGCCGACGCCGGGGCGGAGCTGCCCGCCCCGGTGGTGATCGCCGGGACCAGCCGAGGGGCTCTGCTGGCCGCGCTGCCGGCCGCGGAGCGCGCCACGATCCTCGAGCTGACCACGCTGAAAGACGTGCCGCGCGCCGACGGCGACCAGCGGCTCTGGGCCCGGCGCACGTTGCCGCCCCTGTCCGCGGACGACGTTCGCAAACTCGTCGCGGCCCTGCCGGAGGCCCGCCGCCACCCCCGGCTCGCGAGCACCGTCCACCTCGTCACCGGTGGGCACCCGGGCGCGGCGACGTTCCTGCTCGACGTGGCCGGCTCGCCCGTGGGCGACGGTCTCGACCCCGAAGACCTGCTCGACGTGCGCTACGGCGCTTCCACGGTCCGGGAGGCGCTGGTCGAGCACCTGTTCGCCGGATTCGGCGAGGACGAGCTCGACACCCTCGTCACCTGCTCGGCGGCCCGGGACCACCAGGACGGCCGGCGACTGCTCACCCGCGTCACCGACCGCGCCGGCGACGTCGTCCTGCCCCTGGACATGTGGGACCGCACCGGCGACCCGGCGATCACCGTGGTGCGGGCCCTGCTGCTGCGCCGGCTGGCCGGCCGCGACGACGCGCACCCCTGGAACTGGCAGCGCACCCACCGGACGCTCGCGAAACTGCCTCCACCGGGCGAGGACGCCGAGCCGGCGCGGAGCCTGCACTACGCCCTGGCCCTCGGCAGCATCGAGCCGGTGCTGGACGGGCTCACCGAGCGCCTCGGCAAGCTGCCGTTGCCCGCATGGCTGACCCTGCTCCTGGACGTGGCCGCCGCCCCGTCCCGCGGCGTCCGCGAGGTGGCACCCACCGGTGGCCGGCCGGCGTTCCTGCCCCCGCTGCTGCACCGGCTGTGGACGGCGGCGGATCCGCTGTCCTGCGCCAACCGCCGCGCGTTGCACCTGCGCATCGCCGGTGGCCTCCAGGAGGTCGCGACCCACCTCGACGACGACTGCGACGAGCTCACCGACCTGATCGCCGTCCACCAGACGACCGCGCGCCGCTGGCGCCCGGCTCGCACGCGACCCACGACGACCCCGGACCAGCGGGCCGCCAAGGGCGAAGGAGCTTCGTGACCGACACCGACTACAGCTATCCGCAGCACCCGGGGACCCAGGCGCGAGGGCGCCGCCGCCTGCTGATCCTGGCCGCCGTCGTCCTCCTGCTCGTCGGTGGCGGCACCTGGTGGATCGTCGACCACCGCGCGGCCGAAGCCGCGGAATGCCCCGGCACCCCCGGCCGGACCGGCGACGGGTACAGCTTGACGCGGCAGCAGAGCGACGGCCAGTGCCTCGGCTGGCTCACCGACCTGCCCTACGCGTTCGGCGCGGACGACCCCGCGATGGCCGCGGTGGTGGCCAAGATCGTCGGGGAAAACGAGCGGGTGGCCCACTCCGGGCAGCCCTACGTGCGGGTGGCCGTCATGATGCCGATGACCGCCAAGCCGGGCAGCAAGCTCAGCGCCGGACCCATCGTGCACGCACTGGAAGGCGCCTACACCGCCCAGGCGTACACCAACGGCGACATCACGGCCTACGGCGACCCCAAACCACAGGTCCAGCTGGTCCTGGCCAACGTCGGCGCCGACCAGCTCGCCTGGCCGGCCGTGGTCACCCAGCTCGGCGACCTCACGACGGGGGACCACCCCCTGGTCGCGGTCACCGGCATGGGCGTCAGCGTGCCGCAGACCCGGGACGCCGCGAAGCAGCTCAACGCGCGCTGGCACCTGCCCAGCATCGGCGGCGTCCTCACCTCGGACGACATGACCACCCGGGAAGCCGGCAACACCGCCGAAAAACCGGGCCTGTTCAAGGTCTCGCCCTCCAACCACGCCTACGTCGAAGCGCTGGCCAACAGCCTCGGCACCACGGTGACGAGCGGCTTCCTCGTCCGGGACCGCAACCAGGACAACTACGTGCAGACCCTGGGCGACGCCTTCGTCGACGTCTTCGCCAGGCTCTCGCTCAACGACCACCAGTCCTGGTTCAACGGCAGCACCCCGCCCAGCACGGGATCGACCGGGCTCTTCCAGGGCGCGGTGGACTCGATCAGCATCGAGGACCCGTCGGTCGTCTTCTACGCCGGCCGCGACGCCGACCTGCCCCGGCTGGTCCGCAGCCTGAAGTTCCGCCGCGGCAAGAGCGCCGGCCGGCAGCTCGTCCTCGCCACCGGGATCACCGGGCTCGTCGTCACGCCGGGAAACCGGCCGGGCGCCGACGCGGCGCCGTTGACGACCCAGGACCTCCTCGACGCCAAGGTGACCATCGTCGCCGCGTCGTCCACGGATCCGGACGGCTGGGCCGAGGGCATCGCCGCCCCGGCGCAGTACGGCGCCTTCGTCACCGCCTTCACCACCGGCTCGGCGGGGTTCCCGAAAGCGGACCTGACCGACGGGTACGCGATCATGCACCACGACGCCGTCGCCGCGGCCGTCACCGCGATCCACTCGGTGTACAGCCAGAAACAGGCGCTTCCCGGGCCGGCGGACATCCGCGACCAGCTCACCGGGTACCGCGACACCCCGATCCGGGGAGCGGCCGGGGACTTCTACTGGACCGAGCAGCAACCGGCCAACGACCTGTGGCCCGTCGGCCGGCCGGTGCCCGTGCTCACGTTTCCCGCGGCCGCCCACCAGAGCGAGCCCTACAAGACGCAGTGCCAGCGGCTCGGCGACCCGCAGGACCTGGATCACTACCACCTGGTCGACTGCGCGAGCTGACGCGGCACCGCGGCTGTCGGCGGCTCAGCGCAGCGACAGGGCGAATTCGACGTACGGCCCGGCCCCCGCGCCGGCCGGGTCCGGGGCCAGCACGCCGCGCACGCCACCGGCCGGACGGCGATTCCGCTCGGAAGCCCACGCGTACAGGGCCCCGACCGCGACCTCGACCTGGGTGCCACCGGCCCACCGTCCGGGCGTCTCCTGGCGGACGAAGGCTTCCTGGTGCGCGGGCTCCGTGCGCAGGGTCAGATCGGGGAACCCGGCCGCGATCCCGGCGGCGCGGTCCCCGGGCACGGGCCAGCACCACTCGACCGGGCCGTCGCTGTCCTCGCTCACCTCCCCGTGGTAGATCGTGAACGGCGCCCCGGCGATCCCCTCGATCCGGGGGACACCGCCACCGCGCAGCCGGCGGATGAACAGCTCCCGGGTCAGGGGTTCCAGCTCGTCCTGGCTCACCCTGCTGACCAGGCTGAGCAGGTGTCGTTCCGGGATGTCGCGGACAGTGACCTCGTACATGGCGGTCTTCTTCCCGTGCAGGCGATCGACGAGGCGGCCCACCAGCACCCGCTGGGCGGCGTGCTCGGCTTCGGCGCCGGCCCAGTGGGCACGGATCTCCTCGGCGGCCGACGCCGGATCCAGCGCCAGGATGGCCCGGATCCGGGCGAGCGGCACACCGGCCCGCCGCAGCGAAGCGACCAGGCGGGCCTGGTCCAGCTGCGTGACCGCGTACCAGCGATAGCCGGTATCCGCGTCGACGTGGGCCGGCTGCAGCAGGCCGAGTTCGTCGTACAGGCGCAGTGCCTTGGGCGACAGCCGCGACAGCCGCGAGAACTCGCCGATGCTGACCATGCTCATGGAGGGCTCCTCGTCCCGGGCGGGTGCCCGGTCACGACCACTGTGGGGCTTCCCCGAAGGTGAAGGTCAACCCCCGCCCGTGCCTCAGCCGAGAGCCGCGTCGAGGGTGACCGCCGCGTCGATGAGGGCGAGGTGGGTGAAGGCCTGGGGGAAGTTGCCGAGCTGCTCGCCGCTCGGCGCGATTTCCTCGGCGTAGAGCCCGACGTGGTTGGCGTAGGTCAGCATCTTCTCGAACGCCGCCCGCGCTTGCTCCAGCCGGCCCGCGCGGGTCAGCGCGTCGACGTAGGCGAAGCTGCACAAGGAAAAGGTCCCTTCCCCGCCGGCGAGCCCGTCCGGGGACGCGGCCGGGTCGTAGCGGTGGACCAGGCTGTCGCCGACCACCAGATCGGCGCCGATCGCGTCGAGCGTCGAAAGCCACAACGGGTCCCGGGACGGCAGGAAACCGGTCCGGGGCATCCGCAGCAGGGCCGCATCCAGGTCGTCGCCGGTGTAGTGCTGGACGAACGCCTGCCGCGTCCGGTGCCAGCCGCGGTTGAGGACCTGGTCGTAGATGCTGTCGCGCTGCCAGGTCCAGTCTTCGACCGGGGCCGGGCGGCCGTGCGTGGTCGCCAGCCGGATGCCGCGGTCGAACGCGACCCAGCTCATCAGCCTGCCGTAGGTGAAGGACTTGCGGCCCCCGCGCGTCTCCCAGATTCCCTCCTCGGGCTGGTCCCAGTGCTCGCCCAGCCAGTCGAGCACCGCACGGACGGCGGTCCAGCCCTGGTGGGGGACTTCGAAGCCCGCTCTGTCGGCGGTGAAGACGCTGTCCAGTGCCTCGCCGTAGATGTCGAGCTGCAGTTGCCCGGCCGCGTCGTTGCCGATCCGGACCGGGCTCGAGCCGCGGTACCCGGACCAGTGCCCGAGGTTCTCCTCCTGCAGGTCGGTCGTCCCGTCCACGCGGTACAGCACGGCCAGCGGCCCGCTCGGGCCGCCGCCGCCTTCGCGGATCCGGTCGCCGAGCCAGTTCCCGAACCGGGCGGCCTCCTCGGTGAACCCGAGCGCCAGCAACGCGGAAACCGAGAAGGAGGCGTCCCGGACCCAGGTGTAGCGGTAGTCCCAGTTGCGTTCTCCGCCGAGTTCTTCCGGCAGGCCGAGGGTGGGTGCGGCGACGAGGCCGCCGGTCGGTGCGTAGGTGAGCAGCTTGAGGGTGATCGCCGAGCGGGCCACGATCTCCCGCCAGCGGCCCCGGTAGCTGGAGCGGGCGAGCCATGCCCGCCACCAGTCCAGTGTCGTGTCGAAGAGTTCGGTGAATTCGCCGAGCCGGATCTCGCGCGGTGGCCGCGTGGGGTCGGTCTCGAGCACGACGCCCCGGGTCTCGCCCTCGGCCAGGGTCAGCTGTACGTGCACGTCCCCGTCCTCGACGCGCACTTCGGCGAAGTGCTCGTCGCCGGGTTCGCGGACCGGGTGCAGGACCAGCGACATCTCGTCGGCGACGAAGACCGCGCCGTTCCCGGCGAGCAGCGCCTTGTGCGGGCGGCGGCCGTAGTCGAAGCGCGGCGCGACCAGCACTTCGAAGGTCATCCGGCCGCGGACGCAGCGCACCAGCCGGGCGATCCGGTGGGTGGCGGTGGCGGCGCCGTCGCTCGGGGGCATGAAGTCGACGACCTCGCCGATCCCGTCCGCGCCGGAGAACCGGGTGATCAGCACCGCGGTGTCCGGGTAGTACATCTGGGTGCTGGTGTGGGGTCCGGCCGGGCGGACGCGGAACCGGCCGCCGCGTTCGTCGTCGAGCAGCGCGCCGAAGATCGAAGGCGAGTCGAAGCGCGGGCAGCAGAACCAGTCGATCGACCCGCCGGTGGTCACCAGTGCGGCGGTCTGCAGGTCGCCGATCAGCCCGTGCTCGGCGATCGCTGTTTCGGTCATCTTTCCTCCACGAGACGCTGGGTGCGGTCGTGATCACCGTTGCCGCCGTGCGCGGGTGCTGCCTCATCCGGCCGGGATGAGGTGGCCCGGTGGTATCCGGGTTTCCTCGTCGGCCGGGGGACCGGTGGCCGGTGCAGGCGCACGGCGCCGCCCGGTTCGTCCCTTGTGGACGAACGGCGGTGCTGCACCGCGGTCAGGATCACGCGCAGCACGACGCTCAGCACGATCAGGTCGGCGACCATCTGGAACGTCACCAGTACCCGCGCGGCGGCGGAAACCGGCGCGATGTCCCCGAAGCCGACGGTGGCGAACACCGTGACCGTGAAGTACAACGCGTCGGTCCGCGACAGGGCCGAGCCGAACGCCCCGGGCCTGCCGTGGCCGAGCACGTAGTACACGTCGGCGAACAGCAGCAGGAACAGCGGGAGGATCAGCGCGAGGGCCTGGACGCCCTGCCAGGCGGGGGACGGCGAGCGCAGGATCATCCGGACCTCTCCGACGACGAGCAGGACCACGACGGCCAGGCCGCCGGCGAAGACGGCGACCGTCCACGGCCGCAGCACCTGGTCGACCGGCAGCAGGTAGTACAGGCAGAGCAACGCGGTGACGGTGAGCAGCGGCCGGAGGACGGCGAGGTGCAGGAACCCCCATCGCCGGGTCAAGGCGCGAGCGCCTTCCGCTTGAGGGTCCGGTATTCCTCGTCGTCGATCACGCCTTCCTCCAGCAGGCGCCGGGCTTCGGCGATCTCCGACGCACCCGTCCGATCCGCCGGGGCCACCGAACGGACGTAGTCGTCGAACCGGTTCTGGGTGGCCAGCGCGCGGGCCTGCCGCCGCTCGCCGAGGTGCCTGCCCTGGGTGCACAGGTAGAGCAGGATGCCCAGGAATGGCAGCAGGATGACCAGCACCGTCCAGCCGCCCTTGGCCCAGCCGGACACGTCCGGCCTGCGGTACAGATCGCCCAGGACGATGAACAGCAGCCAGAACCAGGCGATCCAGCCGAAGAACACGAGCATCGTCCACATCAGATCGAGGAACGGGTATTCCGCACTCGCCAAGGCCATGACGTCTCCTCACGGGGTGATCCAGGGGGCGGTGCCACCGTCGGGCATCCCGGGCCCGCTCGCCTCACCCCTCCGAGGTGAGGCGAGCGGGGGTCAGCCGGTGAAATCGGTGACTTCGGTGTCCAGCAGGCCGCGCCGGAGCGCCGTCGCGACGGCGTCGCGCCTGCTGCGCACGTCGAGCTTCGCGTAGATGCCCCGGACGTGGGTCTTGACGGTGTTCGGCGAGACGGTGAGGTCCTGGGCGATCTCGTCGATCGACCGCTGGGTGGGCAACAGGCGCAGCACGCTGCGTTCGCGTTCGGTGAGCGGCGCCGGCATCGGCGGGGTGTGCAGCGTGCGGCGCAGCGTGAGCACCTGGCCGGCGAACCGCTCGCCGAAGCCCAGCCGGCCCAGCCGGGTGGTCAGGAACGCGATGATGTCCGGGGGAGCGAAGACGAACGGGAACCGGACGTCGCCCGGCTCGGCGGCGCGCAGGGCCTGGTCGAGCAGCCGGGCCGCCCGTTCCTGCGCACCGGCCGCCAACGCGGCCTGCACGCCGACGAGCGACGCTTCGATCGTCACCCACGGCAGCAGCATGGGTGCCTCCTCGTCCACCAGTGAGCGCAGCACGGAACTCGCTGCGCCCTGCCGGCCGAGCCGCAGCTGGGTCCGGGCCCGCATCAGGAGCAGCTCGCCCGAGCCGCCGAGGATCGCCTGGGCCCAGCGAACGACTTCCCGGGCTTGGCTCGCGGCCCCGAGCCGCAGGGCCGCCCGGTGTTCCAGCACCGCGCACAACGCCGCGTGCTCGGCCGGGCAGGCGCGGCCCGCACCGAGGCGCGTGCGGGCCCGCCGCATCCGCCGCAGCCCGGCGTGCCAGCCGCCGAGCTCGAATTCGGCCGCGCCGCGCAGCGTTTCGGCGATCAGCCGCAGGTTCCGGGCGTCGCGGGCGGGCGCGTCACCGAGCAGCCGTCCGATCCGCTTCGCGTGGTCGACGCATTCGGCAGGCTCACCCCGCAACAGGTCGCCGTACGCGAGCAGGGCGCACACCTGGGCGCCTTCGATCGAACGTTGCGGGTCGGGCACCGGGCGGCGGCCCTCGACCCGGCGGCCCAGCGTGTCCATCACCCGGTAGTCGCCGTCGCTGCACGCCAGGCCGCCGAGTGTGGTGAGGCATTGCGTCACCATGAAGGTCTGGTGGGCGTCTTCGGCGGCCCCGAGGACGCGCACCAGCGCCTCCCGGGCCGGACCGAAGTCGTGCCGGGCGATGAGGAGCATCGTCCGGTGCAGGGTGGCCAGACCGGCGAGCTCGGTGCCCGCCGCCAGGCACTCGTCGACCCGCTCGGCCGCGCGGACGGCCTGGACCGGACTGCGGTCCAGCTGCGCGAGCCGGGAATACGTCAGCTGCCGCAAGACGGTCAGTTCCGCCGGTGGTTCCTCCGGCCACGCCGCCTCCGCCCTGGCCAGCTGCAGCCCGGCGGCCGACGTCTCGCCCGTCTCCAGGCACAGGGCCGCCGAAATCAGGGCGGGCAGCGGATCGTTGGTGGTCCGGCGGTCGTCGAGCACCGCGAGCGCCAGCCGCAGTTCCTGGTGATCACCGCTGAGGAAGAGCGTCACCGCGTGCCGGCGCAGCAGCTCGCCGACGCGGGAGGTGTTCCCCGAGCGGACGCTGTGCAGCAGGGCGGGAGCGGGGCGGCCGTTTTCGGTGAACCAGCGCGCCGCGGTCGCGTGCAGGGTCCGGGTCGCCTCCGGCGCCCGGCGCAGCAACTCGGCCCGCAGGTAGGTGCGCAGCAGGGGCGGCAGGCGGTGGTGCGGCGGTGTTCCCCCGGACCGGATCACCTGGCTGGCCGGTTCGCCGAGCTTGCGGAGCATCGCCTCCGCCTCCGGGCGGCCGGCGAGGGCGGCCGCGAGCCCGGCCGGGACGTCGTCGCAGATGCTGATCGCCCGCAGCAGGTCCCGCTGGCCGGTGGTCAGCGGAGCCAGCACCTCGTCGGTCAGGTAGTCGAGCACGGCCCGGTCGCGCCCGGCGAAGAAGTCACGCAGGCTGCCGTTCCGGGCCGCGGACGCCGCGGCCAGGCGCAACCCGGCAGGCCAGCCACCGGTCCGGGCGACGAGCAGGTCCACCTGGTCCGGCGCGATGCCCGTGCCGGTGCCCTCGAGCAGTGCGCCGACCTCCGCGGGGGAGAACTGCAGCTCGGTCGCGCCCACTTCGCCGAGCCGGCCCGCGAGCCGGAACCGCCCCAGCGGCAGGGGCGGTTCGCAGCGGCTGGAGATCGCCAGCCGCAGGCCCGCCGGCTGGTGGCGGACCAGCGCCCGCAGTCCGTGCCACGGAGGAAGGGCGGTGATCTCCTGGGCGGCGTCGAGCACGAGCAGGACCGGCTCGGGCAGGGCGTCCAGTGCGTCGGCGACCTGGGCGAGGAACCCGAGGTCCGTGCTCGGGGCGGGCGGGACCGCCAGCAGCCGCATCGGGTTGCCCGCCGGGATCCGGGAACAGCCGCCGAGTGCTTCGAGCACGGCCGACCAGAACAGCTGGTCATCGTTGTCATCGGCGTCGGCGGACACCCAGGCGACCCCGGTCCGGCGCCGGCCGGTCCAGTCGGCGAGCAGCACGGTCTTGCCGAACCCGGCCGGCGCCCCGACGAACACCATGGGCGCTTCGGCCGCGGCATCGAGCGCCGCGAGCAATCGCGGCCGGGAAACGAGGTCCCGCGGAGACTCGGGGATGGAGACCTTGGTCCGCGGAACCCGTCTTCGCGGCGAAATGACGGTGCTGTCCGGCATGAATCCTCCTTCTGAGCGGTCAGTTTCACATCGGTACGGCGGATCTTGCCACGCTGTTCGCCCAGCTCACCCGCTGCGTGTGACAAAAACGAGCGGCCCGTGAACGAACAGGGAAACCTTCGAAAGGGGAAGAGATCCGCGCCGGGGTGCGGGCGAATACCCGAACAGACGAACGTGGCGGCCGGTGATTCCGGAGAATGCCGCCTGCTCCTCGCCCGGGGAATTCGGTGAATACCGGAGCTCGGTGAACCCGGCCGGGAACGGCGGTTCATCCGGGAGACCGCGTCCGGGCCGTGAGCGGCCGCGGATCCCAGTCGTAGACGACGGCGGTCCGCAGGACGACGTCCTGCGCCGAGCGGCGGTGCGGGTCCACGAGCACCCACAGCAGCCCGAGCGGGAAGCACACGCAGCACACCGCCCGGCTCGCGGCCCGGCCGCCGCGCAGCAGCCGGCCTCGCCCGTCGACCACCCGCAGCCCGAGCACCTGGCCGCCGACCGTCCGGCCGGTGGTCGTCCAGCAGAGCGCGAGGTAGCCCGCGGCCAGGACGGCGCCCGCGGCGACGACGACGGATCGCGCCGGCACCGGCGCCGTGAACCGCACGGGGCCGGCCGCGAACACCACCGCCACCCACGCCAGGTAGCAGCCGCCGAGGACGAGCGCGGCGACGCCGGCGTCCACGACCGCCGCGATCCCGCGGCTGACCAGACCCGCCCGGCGCCCTTGGTAGCGCCGGACTTCCGCGGGCAGGGCCGCCGACCAGGCCGTCACGGGCGTGGACGCCGGCTGAGGACGTCGTCGGCCGCCATGATCCGCACCCGGGTCTCCCGCACCAGCTGGCCGGCCAGCGACCCACCGGAGACGCGGATGATCTCCGGCAGATCGATCTCGTAGACCACCTCCCGGGCGATCGTGGCCAGGTCCAGCTCGTCGAGCACCGCCAGCACCAGCGCCGGTGCGGTGCGCCGGTACGCCGTGCCCGCCGCGGCCCACGCGTGCCGCCGGTACCGGGCACCGGTCCGCGCCAGGTCCCGCACGGGGCGGGGCCACCGCCGCACCGGGCTCAGCGCCGCCGCCGTGGCCGCCGCCGTCGCCGCGAGGCCGCCGAGCCGCAGCCCGCCGCGCACGATCCCGGCCGTCACCGCGATCGCGGCGTCGACCGGGACCGGGATCCGTTCCGTCATCGGTGAAGGAGCCAAGGGGGAAGGAGTCATCGGGGAAGGATCGGCAGCGCCTTCCGCGCGGTGCTTCACCCCCATGAGGTGATCCGTCACCGGTCCGACGCCGTGACTTCACCGCGGCGGATCGCCGTGCGCAGGGCGACGTGGTCGCGTTCGTTCTGGTCGGCGCAGGCCACCGAGAACTCCCGGACGGCTTCGGCGAACACCGGTCCGGAGCCGAGGTACGCGGCGATGGTCAGTGGGTCACCGGTGCGGGCGTGCGCCCTGGCCAAGGTCCACCCGCACAGCCGGGCGTAGGCCTGCAGCACGTTCGGCGTCATCGTCGTGACGTCGGCGGCGCCCTTGCCGTCGCGCAGGCGGCGGACGTAGAAGTCGCGGGCCCGCCCGTCGAACCCGGTGGTCCGGACCCATCCGAGGAGCACGTCGCCGACCGCCTGCAGCAGCCGCTGCCCGGTGACCACGCGCCGGCCCGGCTCGCCGGCGACGGCCGCGCCGGTGTATCCCTGCAGGACCGACGCCCCGGCTTCCTTGAGCTGCAGGAAAAGCGGATCGCCCCGATCCGGGTCCACGAGCAGCGCGATCCAGCACCGGGTGCCGACGCTGCCCACCCCGACCACCTTGCGGGCGACGTCGGCCAGCCGGTAGTGGTCCAGCAGGGCCCGCCGCTCGGGGCCCAGGGTGCGGCGGTACCGCGAAAGCACGTCCCCGAGGCGTTCTTCGAGCGTCAGCGGATCCCCGTCGCCGGCGAGCCTGCTGACCGGGACGACCAGCGGCGGCCGGGCGGCGAGCCGCAGCTGCCCGTCGCGGATCTCGGTGAACCGCCGCAGCGCACCGGCATCGTCGTGGGCCCGGGCGCGGGTGAGCGTGCGCTCGAACCGGCGCCGCCCCGCCGTGCCGAGGCGGTGGGCCGCGATCGAGCGCAGCGTCTCGGCGTCGGTGTGGGCGTAGAACGTCTCGAGTGCCGTCCGGCCGGCGAAGTCGTGCATCGCCTGGCGGTACGACTCGGCCGCGGCGAGCACCGCGCGGCGGCGCTGGGCGTGCCCGTGCGCGTTTTCCCGACCGGCGACTTCGAAGCTCGCGGCGAGCCGTTTGACGTCCCATTCCCACGGCGCGGGCAGAGTCTCGTCGAAGTCGACGAGGTCGAACACGACCCGGCGCTCCGGTGAAGCGAACAGGCCGAAGTTGCCCAGGTGCGCGTCGCCGCACGCCTGGACGACGAGCCCGGTCCGCGGGGTCGTGGCGAGGTCGGCCGCCGCCGGCAGGGCGGCGCCGCGGAAGTAGGCCAGCGGGGAAGCGGCCATCCGCCCGTAGCGGATCGGCAGCAGTTCCGGCACCCGGCCGGCATCCTGGCCGGCCAGCAGGGCCAGCGGGTCGGCCCGCTCGCCGGGTGCGGGGAACTCGGCGTGGCGTGACCTCGGCACGGCGGTGCGGGCGGCGCGGCCCCTGGCGATCCGATCGTCCCGGGTCGCGGTGTCCTCTTTGGTGTGCAGCATGGCCGGATCGTCGGCCGCCGGGCGCTCCGGTGCGTCGCCCGCCGGGGGTGAAGCGCGGGTCATCCGCCACGGGTGACGACTCGGGGCGGTCCGGGCCGCAGGGTGGGTGGCGGAGGTGCGGCAATGGCGGAGCGGGTGGACGGGCAGCCGTCGGTGGCCAGGCGGGTGGGTGCGGGGATCTCCCTGGCGGCCCTGTTCGCGGCGTTCGCCGTGGTGCTCGGTGCGCTCCTGCGTCATCCGGTCCAGCTGGTGTTCGCGGTGCTCCTGCTCGGGGGCGGGCTCGCGGCCGGCTGGGCGGCGCTGGTGCGTCGCGGCCTCTCGCGGGTGGCCGCGGCGACGCTCGGGGGCGTCGCCGCGGTCCTGCTCGTGGTGTTGCCGGGACTGCACGCCTACGCGCTGGTGGCCACCGCCGCCGGGCTCGTGGCGGTGTCGCTGGTGGCCGCCCGGACCGCGCTCGGCCGTGATCTGCCGCGACCACCCGTGGCGTGCCGGACAGCGCCCGCGCGGTCGGGGGTGCTGCTCCTCAACCCGTTGTCCGGCAAAGGATTGGCGGTCGCCTCCGGGCTCGGTGAGCGGGCCGGGCTGCTCGGGGTCCGGTCGATCGAACTGGGCCTCGACGACGACCTCCGCGACCTCGCGGAGCGGGCCGTGGCCGACGGCGCGGACGTGCTCGGGATGGCGGGTGGCGACGGCTCCCAGGCCGTGGTCGCCGACGTCGCGCGCCGGCACGACCTGCCCTTCGTCTGCGTTCCGGCGGGCACCCGCAACCACTTCGCCCGCGACCTCGGGCTGGACCACGACGACCCGGCGAGCGCGCTGGCCGCGTTCGGCGAGGCCGTCGAGCGGCGGGTGGACCTCGGCGTCGTCGACGGCCGGGTGTTCGTCAACAACGTGTCGCTCGGGGCGTACGCCGCCGTCGTCCGGGCGCCGGGCTACCGGGAAGCGAAGATCGCCACCATCGCGCAGTGCCTGCCCGAGCTGCTGGGCCCGGACTCGGCCCGCCACCGGCTGAGCTTCCCCGGCCCGGACGGGCTGACGGACACGGCCGCGGACATCGTGCTCGTCTCCAACGGCCCCTACCGCCTCGAGCGGCTGAGCGGGTTCGGCCGCCGCGAGCGCCTCGACCGCGGTGTGCTCGGGGTCGTCACGGTCGTCGTCGAGCGGGCGCGGGACGTGCCGGCGCTGGTCGCGGCCGAGCTGACCGGCACCGTGACCCGCTTTCCCGGCTACCGGAACTGGACCACGCCGGAGTTCGTCGTGGATTCCGCTCAGCCGGTCGTCGACGTCGCCGTGGACGGCGAAGCACTGCGCCGCACACCGCCGGTGCGGATCCGCGTGCTTCCCGGTGCGCTGCGGGTGCGCCTCCCGCCGGACGCTCCCGGGGCGTCGCCGTCCACGGCGGCCCCCGACGGCATCCGGCGGGCGGTGGCCGCGCTCCTGCGCGTCCTCGCCGGACGGTCCGTCACAACCCTTCCGGTTGCGGGGCCTCACCGAACGCCTCGCGCAGCCGCGCCTCCTCCACGGCGGAGAGGTTCGTGGTCAGCAGGGAAGCGCCGGTCTCCTTGAACGGTTCGACGACCCGGTCGATGACCGTGTCGTTGGCCATCACGAACAGCGCGGACGTCCCCGGGGTGACCTGCGCCCGCACGGTGTCGATGAACTGCTCGTCGATGCCGACGTGGGCCAGCGATCCGGTCAGCGCGCCGATCGCCGCGCCGACGGCCAGGCCCAGCAGCGGCACGAGGAAGATCAGGCCGAACAGCAGGCCCCAGAACCCGCCGCCGAGCGCACCGGCGCCGGTCAGCGAGCCGAGGTCCTTGGTCTTCGGCTTCTTCCGGTCTTCCGGCCAAGTCACGTACGCCGCGTCGGAAATCGAAATGAGCTGCTGCTTCTGCAGCTGTTCCAGTAGCCCGAGCGCCTTCTCGGCGCCGTCGGTGACAGGAAATGTCCACACGGTCAGCGAAGTCATGGTGCCGTCCTCCTCGGTCGGGATCGGTGGTCAGGCGCGCACTCTGCGCCGGGCCGCGGCGCGGGGCATCGCCCACGCCGTGTGAGCTGCGGCCTCGTCCCGGCGGACCTTGATCTCACCTGACGCGGGCGAGGCCGTCCGGGCGGCGGACCCACCATGATCGCCCGGGTCCGCAACCGGCGTCACCACGGAAAAGAGGGACCATGAGCGAACACACGCAGCACCGGGCCGGGACGTCCGCCGGCGGGGCACCGCCGTCCTCGCGGGACCGTGCCGTCGCCCGCTCCCGGCGGGTCGGCTGGCTCTGGTTCGCCGGGGCGATCACGGTACTGGCCGGGCTCTTCAACGTCGTCGAAGGACTGGTGGCGCTGCTCGACCGGGACTACTACCTCGTCGGCCCGTCGGGACTGCTCGTCTTCGACCTCACCGGCTGGGGCTGGCTCCACCTGATCGTCGGCACCCTCGCCGTGCTGACCGGGATCGCCTTGTTCGCCGGCGCGCAGTGGGCGCGGGTCGTGGCCGTCGCCCTCGCCGGCTTCAACGCGCTGGCGCAGCTGGCGTTCCTGTCCGCGTACCCGATCGGGTGCGTGATCGTGATCGCGCTGGACGTCCTCGTGATCTGGGCGGTCATCGTGCACGGCGACGAATCCACCTACGAGATCTGGTGACCCTGCGGGCCGCCCAACGGTGATCAGTACAGTCGTGGCTCCGTCCGGCGTCGACCGCGGAACCGGGGCCGTTCCCTCCGGACAGCCGAGAGGTTTTGACTTGCCTGCTCGAATGACGTCGCGGTGCTACCGGATTCCCGGTGCCAAGGTGACGGTGCCGCGGATTCCGAAGATCTTCGTCCCCCGTGCCCGGCTCACGGCGCTGCTCGACCGCGCCACCGCCCGGCCGGTCACCGTGGTCCAGGCTCCGGCCGGGGCCGGCAAGACCATGGCGCTGGCCGGCTGGGCCGGCGAGGGCGGGGACGTCGCCTGGGTCTCCCTGGACCGCGACGACAACGACGAAGGTCGCTTGTGGGCGGCGATCCTCTGTGCACTGGACCGCCTTCCCGTGGTGCCTGAGGACAACCCGCTGCGCCGGCTCGAGCCACCGGTCGGTGCCGGCCGGCGCACGGAGTTCCTGGCGGACCTCGGCGACGCGTTCGCCGGCCTGCGCCGGCCGGTGGGGCTCGTCCTGGACGACTTCCAGGAGCTCTCCCGGGCAGAGCCCCTGGAAGGGCTGGCGGCACTGGCCCGCTACCAGCCGCCGGGGCTCCGCCTGGTGCTGGCCACCCGGGTCGAGCCGAGACTGCGGCTCGCCCGGCTGCACGTCGAGGGCACGCTTTCCCGGCTGGGGGCCACCGAACTCCGGTTCAGCGCCCGGGAGACCACGGCCCTGTTGCGGGCCACCGGAGCCGTGGTGAGCGACAACCGCGTCCGGGAACTCACCGAGCGCACCGCGGGGTGGGCCGCCGCGCTCGGCTGGGCCGCGGTGTCGGTGCGCGACGCCGCGGACGCGGACGGGCTCGTCGCCGCGGTCGACGGGGACGAACGTGCCGTGGCGCGGTTCTTCGCCGACGAGGTCCTTTCGCGGCTGCCGGCGACCACTTCGGACCTCTTGCTGTGCCTGAGTGTCTGCGACTCGGCGAGCCCGGCGCTCGCGGCCCGGTTGTCGGGCCTCCCGGACGCCGGGGTGACGCTGGACGAGCTCGAGCACACGATGGGGCTGGTCGTGCGCACGCCGACCGACACCTACCGGCTTCCGCCGCTGCTGCGCGGATTCCTGCGGGCCGAACTGGCGCGGCAGTGTCCGTCGCGGGTGCGGCGGCTGCACGGCATCGCCGCGCGCTGGTACGCCGAGGAGGGGCGGTTCGGGGACGCCCTGTCGCACGCCGTCGCGGGCCGGGACCGGCAGTGCGTCCTCACGCTGGCGCGTGACCACGCCGTGCGCCAGGTGCTGGCCGGCGGTGGGGAGCCCGTCCGGACCGCGCTGACCTACCTGGGGGCGGGGACGGTGGCCACGACCCCGCGGCTGCGGCTGGCGTCGGCTCTGGAACACATCCAGCGCGGAGAGCTCGCCGCGGCGGCCGCCGAACTCGACGGGGTGACCGGCGACGACAGCTCGCGCCTGCCGGTGGTCCGGCACCTCGCGTCGGTGACGGGGCAGCGGCTGACGGACACCGTGGTGTCGTCGTCGGCGAGGTCCCCGGAGCTCGAGGCGTGGGAGAAGCTCGATCTGGCTTGGCGGTCCCTGCACCGGGGTGCCCGCCGGCACGCCGTCACCCGGGCGGAGGAAGCGCTGCGGCTGGCCCAGGGCGAGCGGCTCGACCACCTGGTGCTCCACAGCAGACTCGTGCTCGCCGTCGCCACCGCGCTCCACGGGGACCACGCGGCGATGCGGCGGGCCTGCACCGGGGCCCTCGCCGTCGCGCGGCGGCACGGCTGGCGGCGGTCCCCTGGCGTGGCCGAGTGCCACCTGATGCTGGCCTACGACGATCTGATGCGCTTCGAGCCGGTCGCGGCGTCTCGTGAACTGGCCCAGGCCGCGCGGGCCGAAGTGGCCGGGGGACCGCCGCTGCTGGGGCCGCTGCGCTCCTTCTTCGAGGGCATGGTGCGGTTCGACGAGGGCGATCGGGTCGCCGGTTCGCAGGTCATGCGGGCGGCGCGGCACCGGCTCGCGGACCTGGAGCTGCCCCGTGAAGTCGCCGGGGTGTGCTCGGTCGCCGAGCACCGCGCGGCGCTGACCCTCGGCGAGAGCCTGCACGCGGCCGAAGTGCTCGCCTGGGCGCAGGAGCGGGTGCCGGGCAGCGCGGAGCTGGTCCTGCTGCAGATGCGCGCGCACCTCGCCGCCGAGGAGACCGACTCGGCCGAGACAGTCCTGCGTGAAGCCGGGGCGGCACCGGCGTTGCTGCCGGCGACGCCGGTGGACACCTGCCTGGCCGAGACGGCGCTCGCGTTGCGCTCGCACCGCCGGACGAAGGCGCTCCACGCACTGGACCGCGCGCTCAGCTTCGCCCGGCCGCACGGGCTGATGCGTCCGTTCGCCCTCGCCGAACCGCGGATCGCGCACCTGCTGATCGACCACTCGGGCGGCTTCGGTTCGCTGGACCGCTTCGCGCAGTCGGTCCGTGGCCGGCTCGTCCCGCACACCCCGCCCAGCGAACTGACCGACCGCGAACAGGTGGTGCTGCAGCGGTTGCCGTCACCGCGCTCGCTGGACGAGATCGCTTCGGACCTCACCGTCTCGATCAACACCGTGAAGACCCACGTGCGGGCCATCTACGGCAAGCTCGGGGTGAACAACCGGCGCTCGGCCGTGGTGGTCGCCCGTCAGCACGGCCTGACCTGACCCGCCCCGCCCGCCGGACCCACGCCGCCGCCGGCGGGTTCCGCGGGCGCGGTGGCCGAAGTGGACAGACCGCGACGATCACCTCAGCCGGGCGGATCTCCGTAACCCCGCAGGAAGAGCGCCTCGGTCAGCGCCATGTCCGCGATCTCCTGCGGCGCGACGCTTTCGTTGGGCGCGTGGATGAGCGACTGCGGTTCTTCGACGCCGATGAGGAGGATCTCGGCCTCGGGGTAGGTTTCGGCGAAGACGGTGCACAGCGGGATCGAACCGCCTTGCCCGAGCCGGCTCATCGGGGTGCCGTAGGCGGTCTGCATGGCTTCGGCCATCACGTGGTAGGCGAGCCCGTAGGTGGCGGGGCGGAACGGGCGGCCGCTCGCCTCGACCGCCACCGACAGGTGCACGCCCCGGGGTGCCGCGGCGATCAGGTGCTCGGTCAGCGCCCGCGCCGCTTCGTGCGGTTCGACACCGGGCGGGATCCGGAGGTTCAGCCTCGCCCGGGCGCGCGGGGTGATGGCCGCGGCGGATCCGACGACCGGCGGGCAGTCGATCCCGAGCACGGTCAGTGCCGAACGGGCCCACAGCATGTCCGCGACTTCGCCGTCGCCGAGCAGGGCGGACGTGGGGGAGAGCCCCGCGTCCGCCCGGAACTGCGCGGCCGGGTACGGGGCCCCGGACCAGCGGCCGTCGTCGGGCAGGCCGTGGACGGTCGTGTTCCCCGCGTCGTCGCGCAGGGAAGCCAGCACGGACACCAAGGCGCCCAGTGCGTCCGGGGCGGGGCCGCCGAACATGCCGGAGTGCAGTTCGGACGGCAGCGCTTCGACGGAGACGACCACGTTGACCATGCCGCGCAGGCTGACCGTGACGGCGGGGTGCCCGACCGCGGCGTTCCCGGTGTCGCACACCAGGATCGCGTCGGCCCGCAGGAGGTCGGCGTGCTCGGGGACGAACGCCTCCAGACCGCCGGTGCCCTGTTCCTCGGACCCTTCGACGACCAGTTTGAGGTTGACGGGCAGGTCGTCGCCGAGGGCGCGCAGCGCGGTGAGGTGCATGAGGATGTTGCCCTTGCAGTCGGCGGCGCCGCGTCCGTACCAGCGGCCGGCCACCTCGGTGAGCCGGAACGGCGGGGTCCGCCACGCCTCGGGCGCCAGCGGTGGCTGCACGTCGTAGTGCGCGTAGAGGAGCACCGTCGGGGCATTTTCGCGGCCGCACGGCCGGGAACCGACCACGGCCTGGCTGCCGTCCGGGGTGTCGGCAAGGTGGGTGTCGGTGAAGCCGGCGGCGGTGAACGCTTCGGCCACCCACGTCGCCGCGCGCCGGCACTCCTCGGGCGGGAACTGGCGCGGGTCCGCGACGGAGCGCATCGCCACCAGCTCCGCCAGTTCTTCGCGCGCCCGCGGCATGAGCTCGTGCACCCGATCACGGAGATCCATCGTGGTCACCCGCCCGTCACGTCGGCGAAGCCGAGGCCGTCGACGTACCGCTGGAACCCGGCGAGCTTGTCGGGGCAGTAGACCTCGATGACCAGCAGCTGCCCCCGCACCACGGTGTCGGCCGAGAGAACCGGGCGCGTGCCGGGCCCGCCGGCGCCGTTGGCGATGCCGCTGTCGCTCGTCGCGCGCGCGAGCGCCGCGCCCGGGTCGACGCAGATGGAGCCGCCGTCCGTGCCGAGCAGCCGGACGACCTGGTCCCGCGACGGCACCCGCGCGCCTTCCTGGGTGAGCCGCGCGATGAGCTGGTCGGCCTTCGCTTCGGCTTCGGCGGTCGTGCGCGTGGAGCGGAAGAGCAGGAGCCCGGCCACCAGCAGCACCCCCAGCACGATGCCCACGACGACGTAGAGGGTCGTCCGCTGCCCGCGCGTCGATCGTTCGTCCACAGTGGTCATGACGCGCTCGCCTCCGGCCGGCTCGGCCCGCGCCACGAAGGTTTGCGCAGGCGGTAGAACAGGAAGGGCACCAGCAGGCCGAGGCCGAGGGCGCCGCCCGCGACGATGCCCAGGTACACCCAGGGGTTGCCGGAACCGAACTGCGAGGGCGGGACGAACCCGACCAGCAACGCGGCCAGTGACGCGCAGAACCCGACTCCGCACAGGCCGACCAGCATCGGCGCGCGGTACCCGCGCGGGTGGTCGGGGAACTTGCGCCGCAACCTCAGCGCCGCGACGAACATCAGCAGGTACATGATCAGGTACACCTGGGTGGTGATCACCGAGAAGATCCAGTACGCGCTCGACACGTCCGGGATGAAGGCGTAGAGCAGGGCGATCAGCGTGGTGACCGCCCCCTGGGTGACGAGGATGTTCTGCTGCACGCCCTGCTTGTTCAGCCGCTGCAGGAACGGGGGCAGGTACCCCTCCTGCCGGGCGATGAGCAACAGCCCCTTCGACGGACCGGCCAGCCAGGTCAGCATGCCGCCGAGCGACGCCAGGACCAGCATGACGCCGATGAGCGGGGTCAGCCACTGGATGCCGAAGCCGGCGAAGACGGCGTCGAAGGCCTGCATCACCCCGGCCGTCAGCGAGAGCTGGCCGGCGGGGATGACCCAGCTGATCGCCAGCGCGGGCAGGATGAAGATGAGCAGCACGAGCCCCATCGCCACGAACATCGCGCGCGGGAACTCCTTGCCCGGCTTGCGCAGCGAGGACACGTGCACCGCGTTCATCTCCATGCCCGAATAGGACAGGAAGTTGTTCACGATCAGCACGAGGCTGGCCAGCCCGGCCCACGCGGGCAGCAGGTGGCCCGCCGACATCGGCGCCGCGGACGGGTGCCCCTGCCCGAGGAACACGATGCCGAGGACCACCAGCAGCGCGCCCGGGATCAGCGTCCCGATGATGAGCCCGCCGCCGGCGAGCCCGGCCACCCCCTTGGTGCCCCGGGACGAAATCCACACACCCGACCAGTACGCCACGACGATGACCGCGGCCGTCCACCACCCGTTGTCGGCCAGTGCCGGGTCGAACACGTACGCGAGCGTGCTCGCGACGTACCCGAGCAGGCTCGGGTAGTAGAAGATCGTCATCGCGAACTGGCACCAGACCGCCAGGAACCCCATCGGCTTCGAGATCCCGAGCGCCACCCAGTTGTAGACCCCGCCCGGCCAGCTCGAGGCGAGCTCGGCCGAGACGAGCGAAGTCGGCAGCAGGAACACGATCGCCGGGACGACGTAGAGGAACACGGCCGCCAAGCCGTACACGGCCATCGTCGGCGACGGGCGCAGGCTCGCGACCGAACTGGTCGTCATGAGCGCGAGCGCGATCCAGGAGATCCATGCGGCGGCGGGCGGTCGCGTGCGGCCGGTCCCCTCGGCGGGCGGTGGCGGTGCCCCGGGCGATTCCGAGGGCCGGTGCGGTCGGTTCGTGGTCGTCATGGCGCTGGACCTTCCCGTGCTTACCTCGGCGGATGATCCATCGTGTGCCGCGCCGGACCCGGCCGGGTCACCTGTTGCGGGCGAGACCGGCGAGCCGATCGGTTCTGTGGCTCGGATCCGGCGGAAGCGGGCCACGGCAGCGCGCCGCCCGGTGCGCGGCAGCTGCCTCATCCGCGCGGGGTGAGGTGGCCCGGCCGGGGGTGGGCCACGGTGTGCGGCACCCGATGAGGAAGGCCCGCCGATGATCGTGCTGCCGCTCGCCCTCGCCCAGTTCGTCGCGAGCTACGCGGCGACCACCATGACCGTGGCCGTCACCGACATCGCCGCCGACCTCGGCACCACGGTGATCGGGGTGCAGACGGCGATCACGGTGTTCACCCTCACCATGGCGTCGCTCATGGTGCCGGGCAGCAAACTCAGCGACCTCCTGGGCCGCAAGCGGTGTTTCCTGATCGGGCTGGCCGTCTACGGGGCCGGCGCGCTGCTGGCGTCGGCCGCACCCGGGCCGGGGCTGCTGATCCTCGGCTACTCGCTGCTGGAGGGGATCGGGTCGGCGTTGATGATCCCGCCGATCTACATCCTGGTCACCGTGACCAGCCGCGACCTCACGAGCCGGGCCCGGGCCTTCGGCGTGGTGAGTGGTGCGGGCGCGCTCGGAGCCGCGGCCGGGCCGCTCGTCGGCGGCCTGGTCACCACGTGGCTCGGGTGGCGCGCTTCCTTCCTCCTCCAGGTCCTCCTGGTCGCCGTGATCGTCCTGCTGGCGATCCGCCTGCCCGAGCCGCCGGCACCGCCCCGCGAGAAGCGGTTCGACGTCACCGGCGCGATCCTTTCGGCGGCCGGCCTGTTCTTCGTCGTCGTCGGTGTCCTGCAGGCGGGCACCTACGGCTGGCTGGTCTCCCGGACGGACTTCGCGGTCGCCGGGGTGGTGCTGCTGCCGTCCGGCGGTCTCTCCCCGGTGTGGCTGTTCGCCGGGATCGGCGCCGCGTTCCTCTACTGGTTCTTCGCGCACGTTCGCGCGCGGGAGCGGGCCGGCCGGGAGCCACTTGTGCCGCCCGGGCTCTTCCGCGACCGCGTCACGGGACTCGGGCTGGTGACCCAGCACGTGCAGTGGCTCGTCCTGCAGGGGGCGTTCTTCGTGGTGGCGGTCTTCCTCCAGGAGGTCCGCGGCTACGACGCGATCGAGACGGGGCTGATGCTGACGCCCGCGACGATCGGCATCCTGGGTGCCTCGGCGGCCGCGGGACGGATGGCGCGGCGGCATTCCCAGCGGCGCCTGGTCCGCGCCGGCTTCGTCCTCACCGTCGCGGGCCTGGTGCTCGTGCTCGTCCTGGTGCGGGCCGAATCCGGGGTGGCGAGCGCGGTGCCGGGGCTGTTCCTGCTCGGCGCCGGGGTCGGGATCATGCTGACGGCGTCGGTGAACCTGGTCCAGTCCCGCTTCCCGGACTCCGCACAGGGCGACATTTCCGGGGTGTCGCGCAGTGTGTCCAACCTCGGCTCGTCGGTGGGGACCGCGCTGGCCGGGTCCGTCCTGGCCGGGACGCCCCACCTCGGCGGGCGGTCCTTCGCGCTGGCGCTCACGACCTTGGGCGTCGTGGCGGTGGCCGGGCTGGTCGCGGCCCTGCTGTTGCCCGCGTCGGACTGACCTGTCCCCGCCCGGGCGCGGCTCACCTGCTGTGGGCGAGGAAATCGACGGCCGGGCGCAGAATCGTGTGCCGCGTGAAATCCCTTGGAGATTCCCCGGAAAGCCGTCGCGGTCGCGGCGGCGGCCGCCGATTCAGCGCCACGCAGTTCCTCTGGCTCGGGCCGGGGGAGGTCGTGCTGCTCGACGTGGTGCGGACCGGCCGGATCAGCGTCGGCTCGGTCCTGCTCTGGCTGGCCGTCGCGCTCGCCGCACTGGTCCCGGTGGCCGAACTGCGGACCGGCGTCCGAGCCGGCGCGGACCTGGTCGCACGGTTGGTCTTCCTGCCGCCGCACGGCTGGTCGGCGGCCGTGGTGCTGCTCGACGTGGTGCTGCTCGCCCGCGCGTGGTACTCGGCGGGCCGGCCGCGGCGGGACGGGGGTACCCGGTGAGCCGCCCGGCCGACCTCGGCTTCCGCACGGACGTGAACTACGTCTTCCGGGGCTGTGGCGCCATTCCGGAGTGGAGCGTCGAAGGTGTCGACGGTTTCGGGGGCGTGCTCGTCGTGCCCGTTCCGCCGGAGACCATCGTCTTCGGTACGGTGGCCGATCCCGGCAGCCTGCCCCGGATCCTGGGAAAGCTCGAGGCGCTCGGGATGCACGTGGCGTCCGTGCACCGCGTCCGGGAACTCCCGCCACCGCACCACGGAAGCCTGTGAAACCCCCCGCGGTCGCCAGCCCGCCGGTAAGCGGCACTTTCACGCCCGCCGCCCTACT
>NZ_JBEZYB010000085.1:12821-31418 GCF_040638285.1 Amycolatopsis sp. NPDC026612 | reverse complement strand
CGGTTGTGCCCGCCGCCACAGCCGGGCCGCGCCGAAAGCGGCCACCACCCCCAGCGCGCCCGCCCCCGCGACGACGTCGTGCGGGGCCGCGCGTTCGGCCGCCACCCCGGCCAGCACCACACCGAGACCCTGCGACACCCGCAACGCGGTCAGCGCGAAGCCGAACGCCTGCGCGCGCTGGGCGTCCGGGGTCAGCTGCACGAAGGTCGTGTTGGCGATGAGGTTGTACGAACTCGCGATGCCGGACAGCGTCAGCAGCGTGAGCGTGCCTTCGAGGTTTGGCCGCAGCGCGCAGCCCAGCAGGGCCGCGCACGCCAGCACCGCCAGTGGCCCCAGAAGCCGGCCGCGCCGCGCCGGCGGGATCCTCGACAGCGCGGCCATGCCCAGGACGTTGCCCAGCGCGTAGGCCCCGAGCAGCAGCCCCACCACCACCGCGCCCCCGCCGAGTTCGGCGGCGTACGGCGCGGCGATCGCCTCGCCCGCGATGTACAACCCGGACACGCAGCCGAGCGCGACCAGTGCCAGCCGTCGCCGGTCGCCCACGACCACCGTCCAGCCCGCCCGCACGTGCCGCCACCACCGGACCCCGGATTCGGCCCGCGGTGGCCGCGGCCGCACGCCGGCGGCCAGGAACAGTGCCGACACCGCGAAACTCGCCGCGTCGGCGAGCAGCGCGCCGCCGGTCCCGGCGCCCGCCACGAGCAGCCCGCCGAGCGCGAACCCGGCGACCTGGCCGGCCTGCACGAGCATCATCAGCAGCCCCATCCCGGGCACGAACGTCTCGCCGGGCAGCACCTGCGGCAGCAGGGCCGCCCGCGCGGAGTTCCACACCGGGTTGAACAGCTGGACGCCGACCAGCAGGGCCGCCACCGCGGGCAGCGGCAGGCCGGGTGCGGCCATCGCCGTCACCGCGACCGCACGCAGAACGTCGGCGGCGACCATCACCGACCGCGGCGGGTACCGGTCGGCCAGGCCGGACAGCAGCGGCCCGCCGACGAGGTCCGGCAGGAACGTCAGCGCGTAGGTCAGCGCGGCCCAGCCCGGGGAGTTCGTGCGGTCGTACACCAGGATCGACAGCGCGACCCTGGCGAGCTGGTCACCGGTGACCGTGATCAGCTGGGCGGAGAACAGCGCCCGGAACTCGGTCACCGCGAGGACCTCGCGGAACCCTGTCGCCCGTGCTGTCATGGCGCCTCCGGTGCCTCGCCGGACGCACTCAGGGTACCTGGGTGGACGCGCTGGGTGAACGTCCGTTAGGAGGCGTTACTCCGTGCCGCAGGTGATTTTCGGCTGCGGGTTGTAGTGGACCGTCCGGGTCGACCGGCCGACCTCGCGGCCGGTGGCGGCGTCCTTGAGCACGCGGGTGTCGGTGGTGGTGAACCCCGGCGCGCCGTTCGAGACGTGACAATTCTCGGCCGGGCCCGGCTTGGTCGGCGGGTCGCTCTGATTGGTCTGGGCACCCGGGATCGACTCGACGGTGTAGCGCTTGGTGCCCCACAGCTTCACGGTGATCGACGACGGCGTCCAGATCGTCTGGATCGCGATGCCGGTCGGCGAGTCGTTGGTGAACTTGAGGTCGATGACGCTGGCGCCGTCGGGGTTCTGGAACACCGTGGCTTCGCGAGCGGCGGGGTAGCGGCTGATGTAGTAGCTGTGTTCCTTGTGCCCGGCGTCCTTCATGCCCGCGAAGTACGCCGCGTTGTACAGCGTGGTCGCGAACTGCGAGATGCCGCCGCCGACCTCGCGCCCCGGGGCGCCGTCCTTGATCACGCCAGCTTCGACGTAACCCTGTGGCCGGCCGCGCGGGCCGGTGAACCCGTTGAGGCTGAAGGTTTCCCCCGGCTTGACGATGGCGCCGTTCACCTTCTGCGCGACGACGCGGATGTTGGTGCCGGAGTCGGCCGCGAACTTCTCGGTGGTGAACTCGCCGACGACTTCCTTGATGCCCAGCTGGTTCGCCTGCTCGGTGGTCACCTTCGCCGGGCTGTCCTTGTAGACGGCCGGGACTTCGCGGCCGTCGGTCTTCTTCAGCACGTCGGGTAGCGGCTTGAGGCTGGGGTCCCAGTCGACGGTCCGGCCGTCGGTGGAGGGGTCGACCGTGGGCTTGCCGCCCGCGAAGACGACCGTCGCCTCCTTGCCCTCCTTCTCGGTGGACTTGAGCTGCGGCCCGGCGGCTTCGGCGATCTTCGCGTTGTCGATCTTCGGTGTCAGCCCGCCGCCGTCGGCCGGTGCGAAGGTGATCGCCGTGGCGATGACCGCCGGCTTCACGGTGGCGTCCTTGCCGTCGCCCCTGATCAGCAGCGGGCCGGAGACGGCCGGGCGCGCGAACTGCTCGAGCGCCGCCTGGACGCCTTCGGGGGTGGTGCGGACCGGCGCGCTGGTCACCGGCAGCACGAGGGTTTCCCCGCGCGCCCACTTCTCGACGACGGCGGCGGTCGCGCCCGGCACGTCGAGCTTCTGCCCGGCCTTCGGCGGCACGGCGACCGGCTCGGTGCCCTCGAACTTCACGGTGCCCTCGACCGGGTCGCGGTCGACCTGGCCGCGCAGCGCCTCCAGCGCGGCGGTGAGCTTGGCGTCCTCGGCGTGGCTGACGACGCCGACCTCGCGGCTGGAGAACAGCGAAGCGAACCGCGTGAACGGGTTGAGCGGCTGCTCGCCGGCCTGGTCGAGCGTCTGCGCCCAGTCCAGGCGCAACCCGGCCAGCGTCGGCGACAGCGTGCCCCGGACGTCGCCCGCGGTCACGGCGAGGGGGCGCGTGAGCCGCGGTTCGATCCGCCCGCGCAGTTCCTGCTCGGCGGCGTCGCGCCCCATCCCGCCGACGTCGACCCCGGCCACCGTGACGCCGCGCGGGACGCTGCCCTGGCTGAGCAGCAGGTCGGCCCCGTAGACCACGACGACCAAGCCGAGCAGCCCGCCCGCGACCCAGCCGGCCTTGCGGAGGGCGTGGCGGCCGGGCCGAGGGGGCTCCGGGTCCGGTTCGGGCCGGACGACCGGCAGGACGTCCGTCTGCTCACCGTGTGACTCGGGCCAGCGCGGTTCGTACGGCAACTCTCCACCCCTCCAACGCGGCACCGGGTCGCCCCGGTGACGGGATCAGCGTACGGGGCACCCGGACAAGCCGTACGACTCGCCCTAACGGGGGATGAATCGGTCACGAATGGGTGGACTGTGCCCGCCGGGGCCAGCTCAGCCGGCGTCGGGTTCGGGGTTGTGCCCGGCCCTGGCCAGGAAATCGAAGTCGCAGCCTGCGTCGGCCTGCGTGATGTGTTCGCTGTAGAGCGCGCCGTAACCGCGTTCGAACCGGGGGGCCGGCGCGGTCCACCCGGCACGCCGCCGCTCCAGTTCCTCATCGGGCACCTCGAGCCGCAGGGTGCGCGAAGGCACGTCGAGGGTGATGAGGTCGCCGTCGCGGACCAGGGCCAGTGGCCCGCCGACGTGCGACTCGGGGGCCACGTGCAGGACGCAGGCGCCGTAGCTCGTGCCGCTCATCCGGGCGTCGGAGATCCGGACCATGTCCCGGACACCCCGTTCGAGCAGGTGCGCGGGGATCGGCAGCATGCCGTATTCGGGCATGCCGGGGCCGCCGAGCGGGCCGGAGCCGCGCAGCACCAGCACCGAGTCCGCGGTGATCGACGGGTTGTCGATCCGCTTCTTCAGGTCGGAATAGTTTTCGAACACGACGGCCGGGCCGGTGTGGGTCAGCAGGTGCGGCTCGGCGGCGATGTGCTTGATCACCGCCCCCGAGGGTGCCAGGTTCCCCTGCAGCACAGCGACTCCGCCTTCGGCGGCGACCGGGTTCTCCCGCGGCCGGATGACGTCGTCGTTGTGCACGCTCGCCGTCGAAAGGTTCTCGCCGAGCGTGCGGCCGGTGACGGTGAGCCGGTCGGTGTGCAGCAGGTCGGTCAGCCGCGACAGCAGCCCCGGCAGGCCGCCGGCGTAGTAGAAGTCCTCCATCAGCCAGTCGCCGCCGGGGCGGATGTTCGCCAGCACCGGCACCCGCCGCGCGATCGCGTCGAAGTCGGTGAGGCTGAGCGGGATGCCGCTGCGGCCGGCCATCGCGATCAGGTGGATCACGGCGTTGGTCGAGCCGCCGAGCGCGAGCACGGTGGTGATCGCGTCCGCGTACGCCCGCTTGTCCAGCACCTGCGTGATCGTCAGGTCCTCCCGGACCATGTCGACGATCCGGGCGCCGCTCGCCGCGGCCATCCGGTGGTGCGCCGAATCGACGGCGGGGATGGACGCGGCGCCCGGCAGCGTCACGCCGAGCACTTCGGCGGCCGAGGTCATGGTCGACGCCGTCCCCATCGTCATGCAGTGCCCCGGCGAACGCGCGAGACCGCGCTCCAGTTCGGACATCTCGGCGTCGCCGATCAGCCCGGCGCGCTTCTCGTCCCAGTACTTCCACATGTCGGTGCCGCTGCCGAGGACCTCGTTGCGCCAGTGCCCGCGCAGCATCGGCCCGGCCGGGACGAAGATCGCGGGCAGTCCCGCGCTGGCCGCGCCCATCAGCAGGGCCGGCGTGGTCTTGTCGCAGCCGCCCATGAGGACGGCGCCGTCGATCGGGTAGGACCGGAGGATCTCTTCGGTCTCCATGGCCAGCAGGTTGCGGTAGAGCATCGGGGTCGGCTTCTGGTAGGTCTCCGAAAGCGTGGCCACCGGGAACTCCAGCGGGAAGCCGCCGGCCTGCCAGACACCGCGCTTGACCTGCTCGGCGCGTTCACGCAGGTGCATGTGGCAGGGGTTGATGTCCGACCACGTGTTGAGGATGCCGATCACCGGTTTGCCGAGGTGCTCTTCCGGGTTGTAGCCGAGCTGGCGGCTGCGGGCGCGGTGGCTGAAGTTGCGCAGTTCGTCGCCGCCGAACCACCGGTGGCTGCGGAGCTCCTCAGGTTCCTTCATGCCATCCAGTATGGCATCTGATATATGATCTCGCGGGCCTGGTTGAATGGGCTTCGACACGACGAGGGAGCGCACCATGACCGGGACGTTCAGCCTGCCCGCTTCCCGGACCGAAGTGGTCCTGGAAGAGATCCGCCGCGGCATCCTGACCCGGGAACTGGTGCCCGGTCAACCGCTCGTCGAGGCGGAGCTGGCCGCCCGGCTCGGCGTGTCGAAGACCCCCGTGCGCGAGGCACTCAAGGTGCTCTCCAACTCCGGGCTGGTGACGTTCAGCCCGTACAAGGGCGCCTCGGTGATCAGGGTCGACGCCGAGCTCGCGAAGTCCGTCTACGACGTCCGGACGGTGCTCGAACCCGAAGCCGTCCGGCGGACGGTGGAGCAGCGCGATCCCGAACTGCTCGAAGACGCGGCGGAGGCGCTGAAGGAGGCGTCCTCGGCGATCGCCGACAAGGACCAGGTCGCGCTGAGCCTGCTGAACCGCCGGTTCCACCGCGCCCTCTACCGCGGCTGCGGCAACCCGCTGCTGGTCAGCATCCTCGACGACCTCAAGGACCGCGCGGCGCTGATCAGCGTCGTCGGCTGGGAGGCCAACCCCAGCTGGAAGAAGGAGTGGAACGAGCACAAGGCGGTCCTCGCGGCGGCGAAGAAGGGGGACGCCGAGGGCGCCGCGGCGCTGCTCAAGGACCACATCGGCGGGTTCCTGGAACGGGTTCTCAAGGCCATCGGATGAGGCTGCTGCTGATCTCGGACACCCACCTGCCCGCCCGCGCCCGCGAGCTGCCGCCGCAGGTGTGGGCCGAGGTGGCGGCCGCGGACGTCGTCGTGCACGCGGGCGACTGGGTCGACGTCGCCCTCCTGGACGAACTCGACGAGCGCAGCAAGCGGCTCATCGGCGTGTACGGCAACAACGACGGCCCGGCGCTGCGGGCCCGGCTGCCGGAGATCGCGCGGGCGGAGCTCGACGGCGTGCGCGTGGCCGTGATCCACGAGACCGGCGCCAAGCAGGGGCGTGAGCAGCGCTGTGACGCGCAGTTCCCGGACACCGACGTGCTGGTCTTCGGGCACAGCCACATCCCGTGGGACACGGTGACCCCGGCGGGGCTGCGGCTGCTGAACCCCGGTTCGCCGACGGACCGCCGTCGCCAGCCGTACTGCACCTACCAGACGGCCCGCATCGAGAACGGTGCGCTGGCCGGCGTCGAGCTGCACCAACTGCCCCGGAGGGGGTAGACAGGTCCCATGGATCCGGCATGGGCGTTGCGGGAGATCGCGTTCCAGCTCGAACGCGCGGGAGAACCGAACTACCGCGTCCGGGCGTTCCGGAACGCGGCCGCGACCGTCGACAAGACCGGCGCGGAGAAGCTGGCGCAGCTGGCGGAGAACGGCACGCTGACGTCGTTGCCGGGGATCGGGAAGGCGACCGCCGGCGTCATCGAGGACGCGCTGGCCGGCCGTGACCCGGCCTACCGCGGGAAGATCGTCGAGAAGAAGCTGCCGGACGGCGAGCCGCTGCGCTCGGCGTTGCGCGGCGACTGCCACACCCACTCGGACTGGTCGGACGGCGGCAGCTCGATCGGGGAGATGGCCGTCGCGGGCCGGGACCTCGGGCACGAGTGGATGGTGCTGACCGACCACTCCCCGCGGCTGACCGTCGCGAACGGGCTGTCCCCGGACCGGCTCCGGACGCAGATGGAGATCGTGGCCAAGGCCAACGAGCTGATGGCGCCCTTCCGGCTGCTGCAGGGCATCGAGGTCGACATCCTCGACGACGGCTCCCTCGACCAGGAAGAGGAACTGCTGGGGCAGCTGGACTTCGTGGTGGCGAGCGTGCACTCGAAGCTGCGGATGCCCGCCAGGGACATGACTCGCCGGATGGTGGCGGCGGTCCGGAACCCGCACGTGCGGGTGCTGGGCCACTGCACCGGCCGGCTGGTCGTCGGGCGCGGCCGTCCGGAGTCGGAGTTCGACGCCGAAGCGGTGTTCACGGCGTGCCGCGAGAACGGTGTCGCGGTGGAGATCAATTCGCGGCCGGAGCGGCTCGACCCCCCGATGCGGCTGCTGCACCTGGCTGCGGAAATCGGCTGCGACTTCACGATCGACAGCGACGCGCACGCGCCGGGCCAGCTGGATTGGCTGGGTTACGGCTGCGAGCGCGCGATCAAGGCGGGGATCGGGCCGGAGCGCATCCTGAACACCCGCACGGCGGATGCGCTCCTGACCCGGTAGCCCGGCTCAGTTGATCGTGTACGAGTCCCCGTAGACCTTCCACTTCAGCGGGGTGTGCAGGTCGAAGTTGCCCTCACTCAGGAACTTCGCCTGCTCGGTGTCGACGCGCGAGGTGTCGGAGTGCGCGTCCTCCTGCTTCATGATCACCTTGCGGGCGGCGAAGAACGCCTTCAGGTACGTCGCTTCGTCACCGCCCTGGGCCGGGGTCTTCGCCTTCTTCATCGCGGCCTTGCGGATGCCACCGAAGCTGTCGGAGCTGTCGCCGGGGCCGTGCATCACGATGGCGTCGTAGTAGGCGAACTGGCCGAGGTTGCTCAAGCCGTCCGACTTGCCCTGGCTGACCGACGGGTTGAAGTAGACGCGGTCGCGCTCGTTGTTCTGCGCGGTCTGGAACGCCGTGGTGGCCGCGGCCTGCTTCCACGCGCTTTCGAACGCCGAGCCGAGCCCGGTGTGCGAGTCCGTGCCGTTCACCTTGCGCAGCGCGGGCAGGTACTTCGCCAGCGGGTTGTTCGGGACGGAGTTCGTGTAGGCCTCGACGAGTTCGAGCATGTCGCCGGTGCCGGAACAGAAGCCGATGATGCCCGCGGTGTAGCCGCGGCCGTCACCGATGTCCTCGATGTACTTGTACTGCGCCTTCCAGTCCAGCGAGGAGTTTTCCGCGCTGGAGACCAGCTTCATCGCGATTTCCTTCTTGGCCGGGGCCGACAGGTCCCCGGTGGCGAGCACGGACGCGCTGCTCGGGGCCGATGGCGCCGGTGCGGCCGAGGAGAGGGCGGGCGTGGTGATCACGAGGGCGGCCACGGAGGCGGCGCCGAGCGTGCCGATGAGGACCGGCCGCAACTTCTTGCTCATGGGGAGGAGACCCTTTCCGCGGGATGCGCCGTCGAATGCACGGCGGGTACGGGTGATGCGGGTGGAGCTGCGGCGTAGCGACACGGTAGCGAAGAGTCAACGGGGTCCACAAGAGGCGGAATTCGTTCATGTTCGTGAACGGTCCAGACCACCGCGCAAGTCCGGAAAGGACGGTCGGCGGCCCGGCGTCCTTCGCCGGACGGAACTCGCGTGACTGGAGGCGGCACTCGCGTGGCTGGGGCCGGAACTCGCGTGATTGAGGACGAAACTCGCGTGATTGAGGGCGGGGCCGGGCGGCGCCGGCTACGGGATCACAGCGTCGCGAAGCGGATTCCCGCCTTGGTGAGCCGGCCCACGAGGGCTCCGCCCATCGCGGTGGCCGTGGTCACCTGGCCCGCCGTCGCCGGGAGCTCGTCGGTCGCCAGGCAGAGGGCCGACTCCGCCAGCATCTTGGCCGTCTCGTCGTAGCCCGGGTCGCCGCCGGACACCTCCGTCACCACCCGCGAACCGCCACCTTCGCCGACGAACCGCACCGAGAACCACGACCGCGCGCGTCGCTCGGGGCTCGGGCCGCTGCCGGGCGCCAGCCGCCGGGAAAGGGCCCGCCGGGCCGGCGGGATCTGCGCCGCGGCGAGCAGGGCGCCCGCGCCGGCCACCCCGCCGGCCAGCACCGGCAGGTGCTTCACGGCCGCGAAGTGCCGGTAGGTGAAGTCGGGCCCGTAGCGCTCGGACGCGGCCGCCGACCGGCGGACGACCTCCGGGTCGATCGTCGGCAGCGGCACCGCCCACCAGCCCGCGCCGGCGACCCGGTGCGGACGCCCGAGCGGGGCACGCGCGAACCGCCCGGCCGGCCGCGGTTCGGCGGCCGCGCGTTCCTTCGCCGCCCGGGCCCCGGCCGGCAGGCGGGACATGATGGTGAGCGCGCTGAGCACCGTGCCGCCCGAGGGCATCCCGCCGGCCCGGACGTAGCCGTCGACCTTCAGCGGCACGCCTTCGGGCAGCTGCTGCACGGTGAACCACGCGCCGAGGTCGTGCGGTATCGAGTCGAACCCGCACGCGTGCACCAGCCGCGCCCCGGTCTCGCGGGCGCGCCGGTCGTGGGCCAGGTACATCCGGTCGACGAACTCGGGTTCGCCGGTGAGGTCGACGTAGTCGGTGCCCGCGTCGGCGCACGCCGCCACCAGCGGTTCGCCGTGTGTCAGGTACGGGCCGACGGTCGAGATCACCACTTTCGCTGATTCAGTGACGGCCTGCAGCGAGGCGCGATCGGCGGAGTCGGCGATCAGCAGGTCGAGCGAGCCGAACCGGTCGTCGATCTCCGCGAGCCGCGTCCGGACGGCTTCGAGCTTGCCGCGGTTGCGCCCGGCGAGCGCCCAGCGCAGGTCCGCGGGCGCGTGGCGGGCCAGGTACTCGGCGGTCAGGCCGCCGGTGAACCCGGTGGCGCCGAACAGGACCACGTCGTACGCACGCATGTCTTCTCCTCCGGGACGTCGGGCCGCCCAGGTTACCCGTCGGTCAGTTCCGGGCGCCGCGGGAAAGTACCGACGGGTACAGTGCCCCCTCGACCGCGAGGAGGCCACCGTGACCGAACGCTTCGGCAGCTATCAGAACGAGCTCTACCTGCAGGGACTCGGTGGTCAGCTGCCGCCGTGCTCGACCGACGCGACGAAGCTCGAAGCGTCGGCCCGAGAGGTCATGGCACCCGGGCCGTTCTCCTACGTCGCGGGCGCGGCCGGCTCCGGTGCGACCGCGCGCGCCAACCGCGAGGCGTTCGACCGCTGGCGCGTGGTGCCGCGGATGCTGACCGGCGCCACCGACCGCGACCTGGCCACGACGGTGCTCGGCACCCGGCTGCCGGCGCCGGTGGCCGTCGCCCCGGTCGGTGTTCAGTCGATCGTCCACCCGGACGCCGAGTCCGCGACCGCCCGCGCCGCCGCCTCGGTGGGGCTGCCGTTCATCCTGTCCACGGCGTCGTCGACCGGCATCGAGGACGCCGCGGCGGCCAACGGCGACGGCCCGCGCTGGTTCCAGCTGTACTGGCCGGGCGACAACGACGTCTGCGCGAGCCTGCTGACGCGGGCGAAGAACGCCGGCTACACGGCGCTGGTCGTCACGCTCGACACGTGGACGCTGGCCTGGCGGCCGTCCGATCTGGACCAGGCGTACCTGCCGTTCCTGAAGGGCGAGGGCTGCGCCGTCCCGTTCACCGACCCGGTGTTCCGCGGCCTGCTCGAGAAGACCCCGGAAGACGACCCGAACATGGCGATCCTGCGCTGGATCGGCATGCTCACCGGCACCGACCGGACGTGGGACCAGCTGCCGTTCCTGCGCGAGCACTGGGACGGCCCGATCGTCCTCAAGGGCATTCAGCACGTCGCCGACGCGCGCCGCGCGGCCGAGGCGGGCGTGGACGGCATCGTGGTGTCGAACCACGGCGGCCGCCAGGTCGACGGCGCGATCGGCGCACTGGAGGCGCTGCCGGGCATCGTCGCGGCGGTCGGCGACCGGCTGGAGGTGCTGTTCGACTCGGGCGTCCGCACCGGCGCCGACGTCCTCAAGGCGCTGGCGCTGGGCGCGCGGGCGGTCCTGGTCGGCCGGCCCTGGGTGTACGGCCTGGCCCACGCGGGCGAGGACGGGGTCCGCCACGTTCTGCGGAGCCTGCTGGCGGACTTCGACCTGACGATGGGTCTTTCCGGCCACCGGACCCTGGCCGACCTGGGCCCGGACTCCCTCCAGCGCAGCTGACCCGGCCCTCCTCCGGCTCCGCCTCAAGCGCCCCAATGTGGCCTTGGTTGCGTCAGACGCACCCAAGGCGGCCTTCGGTGCGTCTGACGCACCGAAGGCCACATTGGGGCGCTTGGGGTGCGCCCGGTCACGCGGCGGAGATATTCGGAAGCCCCGTTCGTCACCCAGGGCTATCCTGGCAAGAGGTATGTCCACGTCATCCCCCTTCGCCGCGCTGCGTGCGCGCCTGCCCGAGCTGATGCCGCGCGACGAGCTCCGGCTGCGTCGCCGGCTCGACGGTGTCCGCAAAGCCCCCGACCGTGACGCCGTCCTCGCGCGGATCGCCGCCGAGGTCGACGCCGCCGAGCTGCGCGTGCAGTCGCGGCGCGAGAGCGTCCCCAAGATCGAGTACCCGGAAGAGCTGCCGGTCAGCAGGCTCAAGGACGAGATCGCCGCCGCCATCGGCCGGCACCAGGTCGTGATCGTCGCGGGGGAGACCGGCTCGGGCAAGACCACCCAGCTGCCGAAGATCTGCCTGGAGCTCGGCCGCGGCATCCGCGGCCAGATCGGGCACACCCAGCCGCGGCGGCTGGCCGCGCGCACGGTCGCCGACCGGATCGCGAGCGAACTCAAGACCGAGCTCGGCCAGACCGTCGGCTACAAGGTGCGCTTCACCGACCAGTCCGGGCAGGACACGCTGGTCAAGCTGATGACCGACGGCATCCTGCTGGCCGAGATCCAGACCGACCGGTCGCTGCGCCAGTACGACACGCTGATCATCGACGAGGCCCACGAGCGCAGCCTCAACATCGACTTCATCCTCGGCTACCTCAAGCAGCTGCTGCCGCGCCGCCCCGACCTCAAGGTCATCATCACCTCGGCGACGATCGACCCGGAGCGGTTCTCGAAGCACTTCGACGACGCGCCGATCGTGGAGGTTTCCGGCCGGACGTACCCGGTCGAGACGCGTTACCGGCCGCTCGTCGACCCCGAAGACCCCGAAGGTGACGACGAACGCGACCAGACGCAGGGCATCCTCGACGCCGTCGAGGAGCTGTGCGCCGAGGGACCCGGCGACATCCTGGTGTTCCTCTCCGGCGAGCGCGAAATCCGCGACACCGCGGACGTCCTCAACCGCGCCGACCTGCGCAACACCGAGGTGCTGCCGTTGTACGCGCGGCTGTCGGCGGCCGAGCAGCAGCGCATCTTCCAGTCCCACACCGGGCGCCGCGTGGTGCTCGCGACCAACGTCGCCGAGACGTCGCTGACCGTGCCCGGCATCAAGTACGTCGTCGACCCGGGCACCGCGCGGATCTCCCGCTACAGCCACCGCACCAAGGTGCAGCGGCTGCCGATCGAACCGGTGTCGCAGGCGTCGGCGAACCAGCGCAAGGGCCGCTGTGGCCGGACGTCGGACGGCATCTGCATCCGGCTGTACTCCGAAGAGGACTTCGAAAGCCGTCCCGAGTTCACCGATCCCGAGATCCTGCGGACCAACCTCGCCTCGGTCATCCTGCAGATGACGTCGCTGGGCCTCGGTGACATCGCGGCGTTCCCGTTCGTCGAACCGCCGGACCGCCGGCAGGTCGCCGACGGCGTCGGCCTGCTGCAGGAGCTGGGCGCGTTCGCCCCCACCGATTCCGGCTCCGACCGCAGCCTGACCGACATCGGCCGCAAGCTCGCGCAGCTGCCGGTCGACCCGCGGATGGGCCGGATGGTCCTGGAAGCGGCGAAGAACGGCTGCGTCCGCGAAGTCATGATCATCGCCGCCGCGCTGTCCATCCAGGACCCGCGCGAGCGGCCGGCCGAGAAACAGCAGGCGGCGGACGCCCAGCACGCGCGGTTCGCCGATCCGACGTCGGACTTCCTCGCCTACCTGAATCTTTGGGAGTACGTCGCCGAGCAGCAGAAGGCGTTGTCCGGCAACCAGTTCCGGCGCATGTGCCGCACCGAGTACCTGAACTACCTGCGGCTGCGCGAATGGCAGGACATCTTCAGCCAGCTGCGTCAGCTGGCCAAGCCGCTCGGCATCTCGCTGAACACGAACACGGCCCCGGCCGACCCCCAGCGCGTGCACACGTCGCTGATCGCCGGGCTGCTCTCGCACATCGGGCTCAAGGACCCGGCGAAGGGCGACTACCTGGGCGCGCGCGGTGCCCGCTTCGGCGTGTTCCCGGGGTCGGCGCTGTTCAAGAAGCAGCCGCGCTGGGTGATGTCGGCGGAGCTGGTCGAGACGTCCCGGCTGTGGGCGCGGGTCAACGCGCGCATCGAACCCGAGTGGGTCGAGCCGCTGGCCGGGCACGTCGTCAAGCGTTCGTACTCCGAGCCGCACTGGGAACGCAAGCAGGGCGCGGTGATGGCGACCGAGAAGGTGACGCTGTACGGCGTCCCGCTGATCGCCGACCGCCGCGTCAACTACGGCCGGATCGACCCGGAGCTGTCGCGGGCGCTGTTCCTCCGGCACGCGCTGGTCGAGGGCGACTGGCAGACGCGGCACCACTTCTTCGCCGAGAACCGGGCGCTGCTGGAGGAGGTCGAGGACCTCGAAAACCGGGCGCGGCGGCGCGACATCCTCGTCGACGACCAGACGCTGTACGAGTTCTACGACGCGCGGGTGCCGGCGGACGTCGTGTCGGTGCGCCACTTCGACAGCTGGTGGAAGAAGGCGCGGCACGAGCAGCCGGACCTGCTGTCGTTCGAGAAGTCGATGCTCATCAACGAGACCGCGGGCGGCGTGCGGGAGTCCGACTACCCGGACTCGTGGACGCAGGGCACGCAGGTCTTCAAGCTGACCTACCAGTTCGAGCCGGGCGCGGACGCCGACGGCGTCACCGTGCACATCCCGCTGCCGGTGCTCAACCAGGTGACGCCGGACGGGTTCGACTGGCAGGTGCCCGGGCTGCGTTCGGAACTGGTCACCCAGCTGATCAAGTCGCTGCCGAAGGCGGTGCGCCGCAACTTCGTCCCGGCGCCGGACACGGCCCAGTACGTCCTTTCGCGAGTGTCTCCTTCGGACGGTCCGCTGCTGGAGTTGCTCGGCCGCGAGCTGCGTGCGCTGCGCGGGGTGACGGTGCCGTACGCGGACTGGGACCTGTCCTCGGTGCCGGAGCACCTGAAGATGACGTTCCGGGTGGTCGACGACCGCGGCAAGAAGGTCGCCGAGGGCAAGGACGTCGAGGAGCTGCAGCGACGGCTGGCCCCGAAGGTCCGGGAGACGATCTCGAAGGCGGGCAACACCCTCGAGAAGGCCGGCCTGACGAAACCCGCGTTCGGCTCGCTGCCGAAGGTGTTCGAGTCGACGCAGCGCGGCCACGACGTCAAGGCCTACCCCGCCTTGGTCGACGAGGGCGAGTCGGTGGCCGTGCGGCTGCTCGACACGCCGGGTCAGCAGCACCACGCGATGTGGGCCGGCACCCGGCGGATGCTGCGGCTGAACCTGAGCTCGCCGATGAAGTTCATCACGCGGTCGCTGTCCAACTCGTCCAAGCTGGTCCTGAACCGGAACCCGCACGGCAGCGTCGCGGCGCTGCTCGAGGACTGCGTCGACTGCGCGGTGGACGCGCTGATGACGGCGGCGGGTGGCCCGAAGTGGGACGAAACCGGCTTCAAGGTGCTGCTGGAGCAGGTCCGGGCCGGGCTGCACCCGGCGGTGCTGGACGTGCTGAGGGACGTGGAGAAGATCCTCCGCGCGGCGAACGACGTCGAAGTGCAGCTGTCTTCGCCGCGTGGCCCCGCGGAGTCCGTGGCCGACATCCGCGCCCAGCTCGCCGGCCTGGTGTACCCGGGTTTCGTGACGGAGACGGGTGCGGCGCGGCTGCGGCACGTGGTGCGGTACCTGCAGGGGATTTCCCGGCGGCTGGAGAAGCTGGTTTCGGAGCCGACGCGCGACCTGCAGCGCACGGCGGACATCGCGTGGATCACCCGCGAGTACGAGGACGCGCTGGCTTCCCTGCCGCCGGGGACGTCGTCGCCGGCCCTGCGCGAGGTACGGTGGATGATCGAGGAGCTGCGGGTTTCGTTCTTCGCCCAGACGCTCGGGACGGCTCATCCGGTGTCGCTGAAGCGGATCACGAAGGCCTTGGACGACGCACTGGCGTGAGCCCGCCGGGTATGTCCGGCTCCACACTTCCGGCGGTTGACCGGGGGCGTGCGGACGTCAAGCCTGGGGCGGCTGGATAGCCTCCTGGGAAAGGACTTCCCGATGTCCTTGGGTGTTTCGTCCGCCAAGCGAAGAATCGTCGCTGCCTGCACCGCGCTTCTGCTCCCGCTCGCCGTCGTCCTCGCGCCCGCCGCGCAGGCCGCCACCGGGGCTGCGCCGCTGCCCGTTGATCCCCACGCCGGTAAGCACAAGATCGCCCGGATGGCCGCGGAGCCGCGGCACGACGTGCCGAATCCGCTGCTCAAGGAGCGGTTCGCCGAGGAGGAAGAGGAGGACGGCGACGATCCCGCGCTGTCCGCGCTCTGCCAGACCTACATCGGCAAGCCGAACCCCTACCGGCCGCTCGCGCCGAACACCGACGTCATCGCCGGGGACACCATCGTGCCGACCGGCAGTCAGACCGGCTGCAGCACGGCCCAGAACGAGACCACCATCGCCGTCAACCCGGAGAACCCGCGCAACATCGTCGCCGGGGCGAACGACTACCGGCTGTACAACACCCGCGAGTCCCGCAACGACTCCGGCGGCTTCGCCTACACCTCGTTCGACGGCGGCCGGACCTGGGCGAACGTCCAGCTGCCCCACCTCGACTTCCCGACCGGCGCGGCCGCACCGCTGTCCTACATGGACGCGGCGGGCGACCCGGCCATCGCCTTCGGGCCGCACAACACCGTCTACTACGCGACGCTCGTGTTCAGCCGCGCGGCGGTACCGGACGACCAGCAGCTCGCCAGCGGCATCGCCGTGTCCGTGTCCCACGACGGCGGGCGCAGCTTCGGCGACCCGGC
This sequence comes from Amycolatopsis sp. NPDC026612, assembly GCF_040638285.1. Taxonomy (NCBI): domain Bacteria; kingdom Bacillati; phylum Actinomycetota; class Actinomycetes; order Pseudonocardiales; family Pseudonocardiaceae; genus Amycolatopsis; species Amycolatopsis sp. NPDC026612. The sequence continues at coordinate 15,770 of NZ_JBEZYB010000085.1, read as the reverse complement.
GATCCTGCACCTCGACGGCGTGACCCCGGCGGGCACGCCGACGCCCACGAACATCTTCAACGACAAGGAGTGGATCGCCGCCGACCCGGTCACCGGCGACGTCTACGTGACCTGGACGCAGTTCACCTACGACGCGACCGGGGCGTTCACCGAGTCGCCGATCGTGCTGTCGAAGTCCCGCGATTTCGGCCGGACGTGGTCGCCGATGCGCCGGATTTCGCCGTCGCTGACCGGTTTCTCCGGTGGGATCACGCCGTTCGGCAGCGGCTCGAACCCGGTCGTCACCCGGGACGGGACGCTCCAGGTCGCCTACGAGACGTCGGTGTGCGCGACGGCCGCGTGCGACCAGCCGGCCGACCACGACGCCGTCGTCGTGGCGACCTCGCGCGACGGCGGCCGGACGTTCCGGCACACCGAGGTGGGGCTCGACTTCGACTTCCCGGTCGACGAAGACGTCGCCAACAACGCGCTGACCGGGGAGAACTTCCGCGTCAACAGCTTCCCGCAGCTGACCTACGACCGGGTGACCGACCACCTGTGGGTCACCTGGGCCGACGACCGCAACGGCACCTACCGCGACGGCGAGTCGGTGAAGACGAACGGCGACGCCTTCCTGAGCGGGTCCGACGGCCGGCACGGCTGGTCGAAGCCGGTGAAGATCGGCAGCGGCGCCGACGAGGTGTTCCCGGCGGTCGCGGCGCTGGCCGGACGGGTCGCCGTCACCTTCTACACGCGTGCCTACGACCCGAACGGCATCGGGCTCGACTACGCGTACGCCACCGGCTGGGGCGACCGCCTGTCCCCGATCCGGCGGATCACGACCCAGACGGCGAACCCGCAGGTCCAGTTCGTCTCGACGGGCGCGGAGACCGGCAAGGAACTCCAGGGCGTGTTCATCGGCGACTACACCGCGGCGGCCGTCGGCGCCGACTTCCGGCTGCACCCGGCCTGGACCGACTTCCGCGGCAACCCGGGCAAGACGCTCCCGAACCAGGACGTCGGAACGCAGTCCCTGCCGATGTTCCCGTAGCGATCGATCCGGCCGCTCCCGGCCCGGGGGCGGCCGGGACGCACGGCTACTTGGCGTCGGCGTAGGTGTCGACCGCGGCTGTCTGCATCGGGAAGCGGACCGGGCAGGCCGGGCCGAACAACATCGTTGCCGCCTCGTCAATCGAGTCCACAATGGACTGGGTGACGGCCTCGGCGAGGGGAGCCGGGGTGTGGACGATGACCTCGTCGTGCTGGAAGAAGACCAGGTGGGCGGGGGCGGGGAGGCGGGCGCGCAGCGTGGCCAGCATCACCGCCGTCATGTCCGCCGCGCTCGCCTGGACCACGAAGTTGCGGGTGAACCGGCCCCAGCCGCGGGAGGCCCGGCGGGCCGTCAGCTCCGCCGCTTCGTCCGGCGCCAGCCCGCCGGTCAGCGCGCGCCAGGCCGCCGACGGCGCGGGAGACGTGCGGCCCAGGCGGGACCGCACCCGCTCGCCACGTTCGCCCGCCTGGGCCGCACGCTCCACATAGGACACCGCATCCGGGAACCGCTGCCGCAGCAGCCCCAGCAGCGGCCCCGCTTCGCCGGACGTGCCGCCGTACATCGCCGAGAGCATCGCGATCTTCGCCCGGGAGCGGTCGTCGCGGTCGTCGTCCGGGGCCGGCACCCAGCGCGCGCCGGAAAACAGCGCCTCGCCCAGCCGCGCGTACAGGTCCGTCGCCGCCGCGACGTCGGCCAGCCGCCGGTCGCCCGACAACGCCGTGAGCACCCGGGGCTCCAGCTGGGCCGCGTCGGCCACCACCAGCTTCCAGCCCGGGTCCGCCCGGACGCAGGTGCGCAGCACCTTCGGGATCTGCAGCGCCCCGCCGCCGCGGCTGGCCCACCGCCCGGACACCACGCCGCCGACGACGTAGTGCGGGCGGAACCGGCCGTCGGCGACCCACTCGTCGAGCCACGTCCAGCCGTTCGCGGTGTACAGCCGCGACAGCTCCTTGTACTCCAGCAACGGCCCGACCGCGGGGTGGTCGATCCCGCGGAGCAGGTACTTCCGCGCCGACGGCACCTCGATGCCGGCGCGGGCCAGTGCCCGCACCACGCTCGGTGGCGAGTCCGGGTTGACCGGCCGCCCGCCGAAGGCCTCGCTGATCTTCGCGGCCAGCTCGACCAGCGCCTTCGGCCGCTGCCCGGCAGGCACCCGCGGCCCCAGCCGCGACGCCAGCAGCGCCTCGTGCACGTCGGCGCGCCAGGGCAGGCCGTCGGCCGACATCTCCGCCGCGGCCAGCGCGCTCGCCGACTCCGCGGCCAGCAGCAGCCGCAGCCGGTCCGGGTGCTCGCCGGCCGCCACCCGCCGCTCCTGTTCCGCGAGCACCCGCCGGACCGCCGTGACGACCGTCACGCCCTCGGGCAACGTCGGCGCGCGGGTCTCGAACAGCGTCGGCTGCGCCAGCTCGACCGCCGCCGCCTCCGGGGGCGGTTCTTCGCCGTTCGCTCTGGCCCAGGCCGCACGCAGGCTCCGCGACTGCTCCTCCGCGCCCTCGTACGCCAGCAGCAGCCCCTCGGCCAGCTCGAGGTCGTAGCAGCGGCGCACCCGCAGCCCGGCCGCCAGCAGGACCGGATAGGTCCCCTCGACCGACGGGAACACCCACCGCGGCGCGACCGACGCCTCCAGCTCCCGGGCCATGGCCGCGAAACCCGCCTCGTCCAGGCCCACCACCGTCGAAGACGGCGCGTGCACGCTGAAGCTCCCGTCCTCCTCCCGTCCGGCGACCACCTGCACAGGGACATCATGCCGACCACCCCCGACATTTTCAGGGGGCTCGGGTGGCGGAGTCCCCGACTTGGGGCGAAGCCCCAGATGTCACTGCCATTTTCAGGGGGCTCGGGTGGCGGAGTCCCCGACTTGGGGCGAAGCCCCAGATGTCACTGCCATTTTCAGGGGGCTCGGGTGGCGGAGTCCCCGG
>NZ_JBEZYB010000085.1:0-12723 GCF_040638285.1 Amycolatopsis sp. NPDC026612 | reverse complement strand
GACTTGGGGCGAAGCCCCAGATGTCACTGCCATTTTCAGGGGGCTCGGGTGGCGGAGCTCTCGGCTTGGGGCGATGCCCCGGATGTCCTCGCCGGGTTCCGCTCGCTTGCGGGCTGGTGCGTTCGGCGTACGGTTGGTTTACTCTCCGGTAGCCCCCATACCGCCGGTACGCCCCCGTCGGCGTGGGCTCTCTTCCCGCAGCAACGGAGGTGCCTGGATGAGCCTGGTCGCGCTCGCCACGACGGTGGCGGACAAGGTGGCCGAGACGGTGCGCAGCGTCGACGTGATGCGGCGGGCGGGTCTCGTTCCCTTCCCCCGGCTCGACGAGGGCGTGCGCTCGCTGGTCGCGCTGCGGAAGTACGGCCCGTTCGCCGGTGCCAACCACATCTCCGCCCGCCGCGACCCGGCCGCCGTCGGCATCGTCGACGAGCTGGGTCCGCTCACCTACAAGCAGCTGGACGACCAGTCGAACGCGCTGGCCAGGGCCTGGTCCGAGCGCGGCATCGAGCCCGGCCAGGTCGTCGCCGCGCTGTGCCGCGACCACCGCGGCCTGGTGCTCACGATGGCCGCGGCGGGCAAGCTCGGCGTCCGCCTGCTGCTCATGAACACCGGGTTCGCCAAGCCGCAGCTGGCCGACGTGGCCGAGCGCGAAGGCGTCACCGCGCTCGTCTACGACCAGGAGTTCACCGGCCTGCTCGACGCGATCCCGGACGGCGTCGACCGCTACCTCGCGTGGGTCGAACCGGGCTCCGACCTGACCGACCGGACCGTTCCGGTGCTCGACGAGATCATCGCCAGCACCGACGACCGGCCGTGGCCCCCACCGGCCAAGCCCGGCGGTTTCGTGCTGCTGACCAGCGGCACCACGGGCACGCCGAAGGGTGCGCCGCGGCCGCACACCTCCGCGCTGGCGTCGGCGCAGTTCCTCGACCGGATCCCGTTGCGGTCCAACGAAGCCACCTACATGGGCGCGCCGCTGTTCCACGGCACCGGCCTGTCTCAGTTCATCCTGTCGTTCGCGCTCGGCTCGAAGGTCGTGATGCGGCGCAAGTTCAACCCCGAGGAAGCGCTCCGCGGCGTCGCCGAGCACAAGTGCACCGCGCTCGTGCTGGTGCCGACCATGCTGCAGCGCATCGTCGACCTGCCGGAGGACGTCCGGCGGAAGTACGACACGTCGGCGCTGCGGATCATCTTCGTCGCCGGCTCGGCGCTCTCGCCGGACCTGGGCAACCGGGCGCACGAAGCGTTCGGCCCGGTCGTGCACAACCTCTACGGCTCGACCGAGGTCGCGGTGGCGACGGTCGCGACGCCGGCGGACTGGGCGAAGGCACCGGGCACGGTCGGCCGCGCGCCGGTCGGCTGCAAGGTGGCGCTGTACGACCCGCAGGGCCGCCCCATCACCGAACCGCACGTCACCGGCCGCGTGTTCGTCGGCAGCGGGCTGAGCTTCGGCGGCTACACCGACGGCCGCCACAAGGAGATCATCGACGGCCTGCTCTCCAGCGGCGACGTCGGCCACTTCGACGAGGACGGCCTGCTGTTCATCGACGGCCGCGACGACGAAATGATCGTCTCCGGCGGCGAGAACGTGTTCCCGATCGAGGTGGAGAACCTGCTGGTCGAGCGGGAAGACGTGATCGAGGCGGCGGTGATCGGGGTGGCGGACCCGGAGTTCGGGCAGCGGCTGAAGGCCTTCGTGGTGCGGGCCGAGGGCTCGGACCTCGACGTCGAGGGCGTCCGCGACTACGTCAAGGCGAACCTGGCCCGCTACAAGGTGCCGCGGGACGTCGAGTTCCTGGACGAGCTGCCGCGCAACGCGACCGGGAAGGTGCTGCGCACCAAGCTGTCATAAGCGCTGTCATAGCCGAGGCTTCGCCTCGGGCCGGGGGCTTCGCCACCCGGACCCCCCGAAAACCGGGTGTCATGAGCCACGCTGCACGTTGACGACCAGCCAGCGCCCGTCGCGGCGCTCGGCCACCACCGTGCAGGCGACGCCGTCGCGGTGCCCGGTCGCGACGCCGACCGACGGCGTCACCTGCAGGCGCGTCCACCGGAACGTGCCCGCCGGGGTGCGGCCGGGCCAGCCGGCCTTCCCGAGCACGCGCCCGGCCGGGCCGTCGCCACGGAAGCCGTCGGCGAGCAGCGGTGCCAGCGCTTCGGTGTCGCCGTCGGCGTCGGCGTCCCGCCAGCGGGCCAGCAGCTCTTCGAACGTCTCCACGGCTTCGAAAGTCGCAGGAATCGAGTGGCCGGACATCGGCCACCTGGCCGAGATCCACTGGCAGACTGGCCGGGCCATGACTGCGACGAAACTCCTCCCGGCCGGCACGGTCACGATCCTCTGCGCCGGCGACGCCGCCCCGGTCGTCTTCGCGACCCCGGCCGAGGCGCTCGCGGCCCTGGCCGGCGGCCCGGCGGCCGTGCACACCGGGGACGTGCTGATCCGCGACGACGGCACGCCTGCCGGGCCCGCCGTCCGCCGCTGCGAACAGCTGCGCGCACTGGCGGAGGACGGCCGGGTCCTCGTGTCGGCGCGCACCGCGGCGGCCCTCGGCGACGCCGCTGTCCTGCACGACCTCGGCGTCCACCGCCTGCCGGACCTCACCGCGCCCGAGCGGGTCTTCGAACTCGGCGAGCCGCCCGATCCGCGGCCGCTGCGCTCGCTCGACACGGTCCCGAACAACCTCCCCGTGCAGCTGACCGGGTTCGTCGGCCGCGAGGCCGAGGTCCTCGAGGTGCGGCGGCAGCTCGCCGGGACCCGGTTCGTCACGCTGGCCGGCCCCGGCGGCAGCGGCAAGACGCGGCTGGCCGCGCAGGTCGCCGCCACGGCGGAGTGGCCCGGCGGCGTCTGGTGGGTCGAGCTCGACGCGGTGACCGGGCGTGCCGAGGTCGCCGATCTGGTCGCCGCGACCCTCGGTGTGCCGGTGGAGCCGCACGTCGGCGCGGCGCGCTCGGTCGCGACGGAGCTGCGCGACCGCCGCGCGCTGCTCTGCCTCGACAACTGCGAACAGGTCCTCGAGGGCGCCGCCGACGTCGCGGTCGAGCTGCTGCGGACCTGTCCCGAGGTCGCGGTGCTGACGACCAGCCGCGAGCCACTGGACGTGCCGGGGGAGACGGTGTGGCGGGTCCCGCCGCTGGCCGTCGAGGAAGCCGTCGCGCTGTTCGTCGAGCGCGCGGGGGCGGTCCGGCCGCTGTTCACCTTGGACGCCTCCAGCGCGGCCGCCGTCCGGTCGATCTGCACCCGGCTCGACGGCATCCCGCTGGCCGTCGAGCTGGCCGCGGCGTGGCTGGGCACCCTGGCCCCGCACCAGATCGACGCCGGCCTCGACGACCGGTTCGCCCTTCTCACCCGCGGTCCGCGCGGGGTGCCGGCACGCCAGCGGACCCTCGAAGGCTCGATCGCGTGGAGCCACGACCAGCTCGAAGCCGAAGACCGCGCGCTGTTCCGGCGGCTCGCGGTGTTCGCCGGCGGGTTCACCCTCGACGCGGCGGGCGGCCCGGCTGTGCTGCCCGCACTCGGCCGGCTCGTCGACAAGTCCCTGGTGCTGGCGGAAAGCGGCCGGTACCGGCTGCTGGAGACGCTCCGCGAGTACGCGGCGGCCCGGCTGGCCGAAGCGGGGGAGACCGCCGCCGCCCGCGACCGCCACCTCGACCACTACCTGGCCGTGGCCGAAGCCGCCGAGCCCGATCTCGACCGCGACAAGGACGCCTGGCGGGCGCGGGTGGAGCCCGAGCGCGACAACCTGCGCGCGGCTCTGGAATGGGGGCTGGACCAGGACGACCCGACCCGCGGCCGCCGGCTGGCCGCCGCCGTCGCGTGGCTGTGGAACCTGCGTGGCCGCGGCCACGAGGGCCTGGCCTACCTGAAGCGCGCGGTCGTCCGGTGCCCGGAAGACCGGACGTCGCTGCAGGCCCGGCTGCTCACCGGGATCGGCCTGGTGGCGGACACGACGGCGCCGTTCGACGTCGAAGCCGCGCGGCAGGGCCTGGACCTCGCCACCGAACTCGGCGACGCGAGCCTGCGTGCCCGGTGTGTTTCCCTGACCGCCCTCGGCCACCTGTACACGGACCTGGACACCGCCTGGGAGCTCGCCGTCGAAGCCGCGAAGGTAGCCGAAGTCGCCGGAGACGGCTTCGCGCGGGACAGTGCGTTGATGCTGCGCGGGATCGTCCGGTTCGCGCGCGACCGCTACGACGAGGCGGCGCCGCTGCTCGACGAAGCGGCCGAAGGGCTGCTGAGCCGGGGCGACCGGGGCCTGGCGTCGACCGTCCTCAGCGTCCGGTCCGGGATCGCCCTCGCCGCGGCGGACCTGCCGCGGGCCCGCGAACTCGCCGAGCGCGCCGTCGACGTGGCCGCGCCGCTCGGTGACTTCCACCGGGTCAACACGACGCTGTGCCGGCTGGCGCTGGTGCACTGCGTGGCCGGGGACGTCGACGCCGGGTTCCGCGTGATGGAGCCGTTCCTGCGGCTGGTGGAAACCGCCGGTGACGTCTTCGTGCCGGGCATGGCGGGCGTGCTGGGCGAGCTGCACCGGCGGCGCGGCGAGCTCGAAGCCGCGTTGCGCTGGTTCGAGCGCGAAGCGGTGCCCGGGACGTACATGGCAGCGCAGGGGCTGGCCGAGCGCGGCGCCGTGCTGCGCGCGCTCGGCCGCACCGAAGAGGCCGTGGAGGTGCTGGCCATCGCCGTCGACCTCACCCGCCGCTGGGCCTTGCCCTCGCTGCTGGCCGACGCCCTGGACCAGCAGGGCTACCTGGCGGCGCCCGAGCAGGCCGCCGACCTGCACCACGAAGCGCTGGACCTGCGCCTCGGCCACGGCCTCCGGCTGGGGCTGCTGGCCAGTCTCGACGCGCTGACGACGTTGTTCGCCCGCACCGGCCGCGCGAGCGACGCCGCGCGCGTGTTCGCGTCGGCTTCCCAGGCCCGGACGGAGCTGGGCGTTCCCCGCCGTCCCGCCGACCAGGCCGGCTTGGCCGCGCTCGGACTGGCGACGGCCGAGCCGCCGATGGGCCTCGACGACGTCGTGGCGTTCGTGCGCCGGACCCGCGGCACCCGCGGCCGGCCGTCGAGCGGCTGGGGCAGCCTGACGCCGACCGAGCTCGAGGTGGTGAAGCTGGCCGCGGCGGGGTGCACCAACCCCGAGATCGGCACCCGGCTGTTCATGAGCCGCGGCACGGTGAAGACGCACTTGGCGCACGTCTACGCGAAGCTCGGCGTCGCGAACCGCACCGAACTGGCCACGTTCGCGGCGGCCCACCCGGGCTGAGTCAGTCCCAGTCGATGCCGAAGACGCCGGGGCCGAAGTCGAACGTCACCGCGTGGACGCCGTCGGCGCCGTCGAGCTTGAGCGGGCGGCGGGCGAGCGCGCCGTTCGCGCCGTCGCGGGAGTACTGCCAGCAGCGGCCGGGTGCGGTGCCCGGCGCGAACCGGACCTCCAGGAGGTACTCGCGCACCGGGCGGCGGAACTCGCGGTAGTGGGTGTTGCGGCACTCCGGGTACGGCGGCCCGCCGTTGGTGAGCGTGTACTCGATCAGGTGCGTCTCGCCCCGGTTGATCGGCTGGTCGAAGAGCAGCTCGGCGACGATCAGGCCGTGTTCCTCGTCGATCTCGGCGCGGCCGACCCGGCAGTTGCGCACCGCGTGCAGCTCGGGGGCACCCGCCGCCGGATCGTCCTGGGTGTACACCAGCAGCCAGCGGTCCTGGCCGTCCGCGGCGGCCTGGAACACCGCCCGCGCGGTCACCGCGCGTTGCCCGCCGTCCTCGGCGATTTCGCACAGGTCGTGCAGCCCGACCATCTTCAGCGGCTGCCGGCGGTCGAGTGCGTGCGGCGCGCCCACCTTGTCCAGCAGCGGCTGCAGCACCTGCCGCGGGAACGACATCGGCTCACCGCCGGCCTGGCGCTTCCCGGCGCCGCCGCGGGGCCGGGGCGGCGGCAGCAGCCCGAGCAGGGACCCGGCGGGGACGGCCAAGATCTCTTCGAGCGTGCGGACGGCCGAGAGCGAGCTCTGGCGCTCCGGCTGCCGCTTGCCCGACTGCCAATAGCTGAGCGCGGTGACGCTGACGACGACGCCGCGGGCCCGCAGCCGCGCCTGGATCCGGTCGAGCGACAACCCGCTGGTGGCGATGGCCGCGCGCAGTTCGATGGCGAACGCGGTGCGCCCACTCTCCTGGCCGTCACCCGCCGTGCTGCCCGCCATTGCTGAAATCCCGACCCGCCCCGTGCCGTCCCCCGACGATCCCCGACACGGAGCACGTTAGCAGGATTCCCGGCGCTCTCCGTGCCCCTCTTCGGCGGGGTCGCCGGGCGGCCCGCTCGGGCGAACGGGCTAGTACTGGCAACTGTGAACCATTGCCCCGGCCTGGGCCGACGCGCTTTCATGACTTGCCTGCGCCGGTGGCTCCGCCTCCCCCTCACGGCCCGCCCGGGCGCAGGTGCGACCGGCCGCGCAAGCGGTTCCGGCTCCGGTTCACCCGGCCGCGTTGTGCGACCGGCCGGTGTGGCCGCGCGATGACCGGTGGCCCGGCGACGCCCCCAGCGCCGGGCCACCGGTCTTGTTACCACCGGGTACTCCCGACCCCCACCCGCAACGGAGGCGCTTCGCGCCGTTGTAAGTTCTGGCCATGGTCCTCCGGAAGAACATCCTGATCACCGGCGCCAGCAGCGGGTTGGGCGAAGGCATGGCCCGCCGGTTCGCGGCGAAGGGGCGCAACCTCGCGCTGTGCGCGCGGCGCACCGAGCGGCTCGAAAAACTGGCCGCCGAACTGACCGCGGCGCACCCGGGGATCAAGGTCGTCACGCGCACCCTCGACGTCACCGACCACGACCGCGTGTTCACCGTCTTCGAGGAGTTCCGCGCCGAGCTCGGGTCCCTCGACCGGGTGATTGTGAACGCCGGGCTCGGGAAGGGGCAGCGGGTCGGTACGGGCCGGTTCGACGCCAACCGCCAGACCCTCGAGGTCAACTTCGTCGCGGCCGCCGCCCAGATCGAGGCCGCCGCCGGGATCTTCCGCGAGCAGGGCGCCGGCCACCTCGCCGTCATCTCCTCGTTCAGCGCGCTTCGCCCGTTCCCGGGCAAGCTCACCGCCTACGCCGCGTCGAAGGCCGGGATCTCGGCGTTCGTCGACGGCACCCGGATCGAGCTGAAGCCCCGGGGCATCGCCGTCACCGACGTCCGGCCCGGCTACATCGAGTCGGAGATGAACGACCGCATCGGCCGGAACCCCCTGCTGGCCAAGGCCGGGCACGGGGCCAGTGCGCTGGCCAAGGCGATCGAGGCCGAGCGGGCCCGGGCCTACGTCCCGGCGTGGCCGTGGGTGCCGCTGAGCGTCGTCATGCGTCTCGTGCCGGCCGCGCTGCTGCGGAAGTTCGCATGAACACGAACACCACGGTCGACGTCCACGCGGAGGACGCCTTCGACGTCGCCGCGGTGCACGCCTGGCTGAGCGCGAAGACCGAGGGCCTCGGGGCCGAACCGCCGCAGGTGCGGCAGTTCCCCGGCGGCGCGTCCAACCTGACGTACCTGCTGACCTACCCCGATCGCGAGCTGATCCTGCGCCGCCCGCCCGCCGGGCACAAAGCCGCGTCGGCGCACGACATGCGCCGCGAGTACCGCGTGCAGCACGCGCTGAAGCCGGTGTTCCCGTACGTGCCCCGGATGGTGGCGTTCGGGGACGACCCGGCCGTGCTCGGCGGCGACTTCTACGTCATGGAGAAGCTGGACGGCCTGATCCTGCGCGGCGACCTGCCGCGGGGGATGACGCTGACCGCCGGGCAGGCGCGCGAGCTGTCCGGCAAGGTCGTCGACCGGCTGGTGGACCTGCACGCCGTCGACGTCGGGCAGGCCGGGCTCGCCGACCTCGGCAAGGGCGCGGGGTACGTGGGGCGGCAGGTGCGCGGCTGGTCGGAGCGGTACGTCGCGGCGCGCACCGACAACGTCGGCGACTTCGCCGAGGTGCGCGCGTGGCTGGCGGACAACCAGCCCGCCGAGGTGAAGATCTGCCTGATCCACAACGACTACCGGCTCGACAACCTGGTGCTCGACGACCCGTCGACGCTGAACATCACCGGCGTCCTCGACTGGGAGATGGCCACGCTCGGCGACCCGCTGATGGAGCTGGGCAGCATGCTCGCCTACTGGGTGCAGGCCGGGGACGACGACGCCATGCACGCGAGCCGCCGCCAGCCGACCCACCTGCCCGGCATGTTCACCCGCGAGGAGTTCGTCGCGCGTTACGCCGAGAAGGCCGGGCTCTCGATCGGCGACTGGCGGTTCTACGAGGTCTACGGCCTGTTCCGGCTCGCCGCGGTGCTCCAGCAGCTCTACCGGCGGTACCGCGACGGCGCCACCCGCAACCCGGCGTTCAAGGACTTCTGGCAGTTCGTCGGGTACCTGGACTGGCGCTGCCGCGAGATCATCGCGAAGGGACGGGTCCAGTGGGCGCGATCTACCTGATCCGGCACGGACAGGCGTCGTTCGGCGCGGCGGACTACGACGCGCTGTCCCCGCACGGCTTCGAACAGTCCACTGTGGTCGGTGCGGAACTGCTGCGGCGCGGCGTTTCCTTCAGCCAGGCCCGGTCCGGATCGCTCGCGCGGCAACGGGACACCGCGGCCACGGCCCTGAAGGTGCTCGGCAGCGACGTCCCGGTGGCCGAGGACCCGCGCTGGAACGAGTACGACCACGTCGACATCGCGCGGCACCACGCCGGCGGCGCCCCGCAGGAGGATTCCCGGGCCTACCAAGGGCTTCTCGACGCGGCGCTGGCGGCGTGGACGTCGGCCGGCGCCGCCGGGCCCTGCGCCGAGACGTGGCCCGCGTTCCGGGAGCGGTGCCGCGGCGCGCTGGCCGACCTGGTGGCGGCGCTGGGCAAGGGTGAGCACGCGGTCGTGTTCACCTCCGGCGGCGTGATCGCACGCTCTGCGGCCTGCTCATGGGAACGCCCGAAGCCGGGCTGCTCAAGCTCAACCGCGTCACGGTCAACGGCGGGATCACGAAGCTGGTGGCCGGCCGCGGCGGCGTCACGCTCCTGTCCTTCAACGAGCACCCGCACTTCGAGGCGGATGCGGCGTCGTTGCTCACCTACCGGTAGGAGGCACTCGGTGCGGTTCGGCGAAGTCACCCTCATCCCGGTGAACGGCCACGGCCCGGAGGACGTCGTCGTCGACGGCGAGGGCCGGATCTACACCGGCGTCGACGACGGGCGCATCCTGCGGCTGTCCCCCGACGGCCACCGGATCGACGTCATCGCCGACACCGGCGGCCGTCCGCTCGGCCTGGAGCTGTACGGCGAGGACGAACTGCTGATCTGCGACGCGCGGGCCGGGCTGCTGGTCGTGCCGCTGGCCGGCGGCGCGGTTTCGGCACTGGCGACGTCGGCACTGGGCCTGGACTTCGTGTTCTGCAACAACGCGGCGGTGGCCGCGGACGGGACCGTCTACTTCACGGATTCCTCGCGCCGCTTCGGCATCGACGACTGGCGCGGCGACCTGATCGAGCAGACCGCGGGCGGCCGGTTGCTGCGCCGCTCCCCGGACGGCTCGATCGACCTGCTCCTCGACGGCCTCCAGTTCGCGAACGGCGTCGCGCTGGCGCCGGACGAGTCGTTCGTGGCGGTGGCGGAGACCGGCGCGTGCCGGGTGTCACGCGTGTGGCTCGGCGACGGCCGGTCCGACGTTTTCCTCGACGGCTTGCCGGGCTTCCCGGACAACATCTCGACCGGCACGGACGGGCTGATCTGGGTCACGCAGGCATCCCCGCGCGTGCCGGCCCTGGACGTGGTCCGTCGGTTGCCGGCCTTCCTGCGGGCGGGCATCCGGGCGCTCCCGACGTCGTTGCAGCCCCGCCCCGGCCGCGAGGTGGGGGTGCTGGGCGTCGCGGCGGACGGCACGGTTGCGCGGGAACTGCGCGGCGAGATCGCGGGGTTCTCCATGCTGGTGGGCGTCCGCGAGTGGCGGGGGCAGCTGTACTTCGGCTCTTTGGCGGAGTCGGCGATCGCGCTGACACCTACCATCGGGTGATGCTGAGCAACGTCCGGATCGAAGCGCGCATCCCCACCCAGGACCTGGCCCGCGCCCGGCGCTGGTACGCCGAGAAGCTCGGCCTCGAGGCGGTCGAGGAACGCGAAGGCGGCCTTCGCTACGAAGGTGCGTCGGGCGTCTTCTGCCTGTACACCTCGGCCGGAGCGTCCGACGCGTCGTTCACGCAGGTGGCGTTCTACGTCGACGACCTCGAAGCGACGGTCGCCGTGCTGCGCGAGCGCGGCGTGGTGTTCGAGGAGTACGAAGGCATGCGCGGCAGCATCATGGAGATCCGCGGCAACTACCCGAGCAAGGGCAGCGGGGAGCGGGCCGCGTGGTTCCGCGACAGTGAAGGCAACCTGATCGGGCTGGGCGAAGTGGTCCCCTGACGCACTACCACGCCCAAAGCGGCACTTTCACGTGAAAGCTACGCCTTTGGCACGGGCGTAGCTTTCACGTGAAAGTGACCTGGAGTGGGGGCTCCGGAACGAGGAGAGGGGGCGCGCGTCACCCCCGATGAGCGCGGTTCCCGGCCGGGGATCGCCCGTGATCGCGCCGCCTCGAACCCGACGGCGGCCCGTCAACGGCCCGTCCAGCGCGGCTCCCGCCCGGCGGACCAGGCCGCGTAGAACTCCTTGTGGTCCTTCGCCGTCATCAGCAACGCCTGCGTCATCGCCTCCAGTTCGATCGCGCTGCCCAGGTCCATGTCCAGCTCGCGCGTCAGGAGCACCTTCGTCGTCGCGTACGCCAGCGCGGGGCCGTCCGCCAGGCGGCGCGCCAGCGCCGAAGCCGCCGCGGGCAGCTCCTCGTCGGGCACCACCTGGGTGGCCAGGCCGATCTCCGACGCCCGGGAAGCCGAAACCTTGTCGCCGAGGATCAGCAGTTCCGTCGCCCGGCCGAGGCCGACCAGCCGGGGCAGCAGGTACGCCGACCCCATGTCCGCACCCGCCAACCCGACCTTCGTGAACAGGAACGCGAACTTCGCCGACTGCGCCAGCACCCGGAAGTCGCTGGCCAGTGCGATCACCGAGCCCGCTCCCGCCGCCACCCCGTTGACCGCCGCGATCACCGGCAGGGGGCACTCGCGCAGCGCCTTCACCACCGCACCCGTCATGCGGGTGAACTCCAGCAGCTCCGCCGTCTCGAACTTCTGCAGCTCGCCGATGATCTCCTCGACGTCGCCGCCCGAGCAGAACCCGCGGCCGCGGCCGGTGATCACCAGTACCCGGACGTCCTCGTGCTGCGGGAGCTCGATGACCAGGTCGCGCAGGTCGGCGTACACGTCGAACGTCAGCGCGTTCAGCTTCTCCGGCCGGTCGAGCGTCACCGTGGCGACGCCGTCGGCCACCGTGAACTCGAAGTGCTCCCACTCCTCCGTCAGCGGTGCGGTCGCGCGGAACGGGCTCATGACTGGATTCCTCCGCCGTCGAGTACGAGGGTCTGGCCGTTGATCGCGGCCGCTTCGGGCGCCGCCAGGAAGGAGACGGCGAACGCCACCTCCGCGGGTTCCAGCAGCCTGCCGAGCGCGGAGGCCGCCGCCAACGCGGACTCCGCTTCGGAAGCGGCACGTCCGGTCCGCGAAGCGATCCGCGCCACCGAGGATGCCGTCATGTCGGTGCGGACCCACGTCGGGCAGACCGCGTTCGCCGTGACGCCGGTGCCGGTCAGCTCCGCCGCCACCGCCCGCATCAGCCCGGCCGCCGCGTGCTTCGACGCCGTGTAGCCGGCCGTGTAGCGGTAGCCGACGTGCGACGCCGTCGACGCCACCGTGACGATCCGGCCGCGGTCGCGCTCGCGCATCCCCGGCAGCACCGCGCGGGTGCACAGGAACGCCCCGGTCGCGTTGACCTCCAGCTGCCGGTTCCAGTCCTCGAGCGACGTCCGCGCAACCGGGGCGCTGGACGAAACGCCGGCGTTGTTCACCAGCACGTCCACCGGCCCCGCCGACGTGAAGTAGGCCGAGACGGCTTCCTCGTCCGTGACGTCGCACTCGGCGCTGCCCGGCGCGAGCACCGTGTCACCCGCGGCCCGGAACCGGTCCGCGATCGCCGCGCCGATGCCGCGGGTGCCGCCGGTGACCACCACCAAGCGGCTCACGGACGGGCCGCCAGAGCGCGCCGGTCGAGCTTTCCGTTGGCGGTGCGGGGGAGCTCGGTCATGAAGACCACCTCTCGGGGGTACTTGTGCTTGGCCAGGTGGGCTTTCGCGTGCTCTTTCAGGTCTTCCGCCGACACCGCGGAGCCGGGCCGCAGCACGACGTACGCGCGCGGCACGACCAGGCCGCCGGCCGCGTGGCCGACGACCGCGCAGTCCACCACGGCGGCGTGGCCGAGCAGGCAGTCCTCGATTTCGCCGGGCGCCACGAACACGCCGCCGACCTTGAGCAGCGCGTCGGCCCGGCCGTGGTGCCGGAAGTACCCGTCGGAGCTGCGGCTGAACAGGTCACCCGAGGTCAGCGTGTCGCCGTCGAACGTCCGCGCGGACTTCTCCGGGTCACCGAAGTACTCCAGCGCGATCGTCGGCCCGGTCACGCGCAGCGGCCCGATTTCCCCGTCGGGCAACGGGTTCCCCAGCTCGTCCACGACCTGGGCGGTGTAACCGGGAACGGGCGTGGGGGGGGGGGCGGGGCCGGCGGGCCCCGGCCGGGGGGGCGGGGGGGTGTTGTTGGCCGCGGCCGGGGCCATACCCAGCACCACCCCCCCCCCCCAGC